>CAZVTK010000197.1:0-7527 GCA_964629765.1 uncultured Mesorhizobium sp. | reverse complement strand
CCAGCAGCCGGTTGAGGAAGGTGGTGATCGGCGGCAGCTCGTCCTTGATGCCGTTGGTGTCCATCAGCTTCAGGCCGGTGGCAGATTCGAAGCGTTCGAGCGAGCAGCCCTCGACCTTGCCGCGCACGATCAGGAGATAGAGCTGGCGCAGCGCATCGCGGGCGTAGCTCGATTCCAGATTGTCCTCGGGCCGGAACAGGCCCTGTCCGCCGGTCTGTCGCTGGCCGCGCGTGATCGCGCCCAGCGTATCGAGGCGGCGGGCGATAGTGGAGAGGAAGCGCTTCTCGGCTTTCACATTGGTGGCGATCGGCCGGAAGAGCGGCGGCTGCGCCTGGTTGGTGCGGTTGGTGCGGCCGAGGCCCTGGATGGCATTGTCCGCCTTCCAGCCGGGCTCGAGCAGGTAATGCACGCGCATGCGCTGGTTCCGCGCCGAAAGCTCGGCGTGGTAGCTGCGGCCGGTGCCGCCCGCCTCGCTGAAGATGAGGATGCGCTTGAGGTCATCCATGAAGGCGGAGGTCTCGGCGAGATTGGCCGATGGCGCGCGATTCTCGACGGCGAGGCGCTCGCCCTTGCGGACGACGCGCCGGGATCGTCCGGTCACCTCGGCCACGGTGTCCGTGCCGAAGCGCTGCACGAGCTGGTCGAGCGCGCCCGGCACAGGCGGGAGGGATGCAAGCCGCTCGATCAGTTCGTCGCGGCGGGCGACGGCTTCACGGCTCTCGACAGGCTGGCCATCGCGATAGACCGGGCGCGATGACAGGTTGCCCTCAGAGTCGGTGAAGGGCTCATAGAGCTGCACCGGAAAAGAATGGGCGAGATAGTCGAGGACGTATTCGCGCGGCGTGATGTCGACGCGCACGTCGTTCCATTCCTCGGTCGGGATCTCGGCCAGGCGGCGTTCCATGAGCGCCTCGCCGGTTGAGACGATCTGCACCACGGCAGCGTGGCCGTCATCGAGGTCGCGCTCGATCGAGCGGATCAGGGTCGGCGTCTTCATCGACGTGAGCAGATGGCCGAAGAAGCGCTGCTTGGCGGATTCGAAGGCCGAGCGGGCGGCGGATTTAGCCTGCCGGTTCAGCGTGCCCTCACTGCCGGTGATGTTGGCGGCCTGCATCGCAGCGTCGAGATGGTTATGGATGACAGCGAAGGCGCCGGCATAGGCGTCGTAGATGCCGCGCTGTTCGTCGGTGAGCTCATGCTCGATCAGCTCGTACTCGACGCCGTCATAGGAGAGCGATCGGGCGGTGTAGAGGCCGAGCGAGCGCAGGTCGCGGGCGAGCACCTCCATGGCCGCGACGCCGCCGTCCTCGATCGCTTCGACGAATTCCGCGCGTGTGGCGAAAGGAAAGTCCTCGCCGCCCCATAGGCCGAGCCGCTGGGCATAGGCGAGATTGTGGACGGTGGTGGCGCCGGTCGCAGAGACATAGACCACGCGCGCATTCGGCAGCGCGTGCTGAAGACGCAATCCGGCGCGGCCCTGCTGCGAGGCGGTGACGTCGCCGCGTTCTCCCTTGCCGCCCGCGGCGTTCTGCATGGCGTGGCTCTCGTCGAAAACGATCACTCCGTCGAAATCGGAGCCCAACCAATCGACGATCTGCCGGACGCGCGAAACCTTCTCGCCGCGGTCGTCGGAGCGCAGCGTGGCGTAGGTTGCAAATAGGACGCCTTCCGACAGCGTGATCGGCTTGCCCTGTGGGAAGCGCGACAACGGCGTGACCAGCAGGCGCTCCATGCCAAGTGCCGACCAATCGCGCTGGGCGTCCTCGATCAGCTTGTCGGATTTGGAGACCCAGACGGCCTTGCGGCGACCCTGCAACCAGTTGTCGAGGATGATGCCGGCGGACTGGCGGCCCTTGCCCGCCCCGGTGCCGTCGCCGAGCATGAAGCCTCGCCGGAAACGGACGGTGTTTTCGGCGTCAGGCTTGGCGGCCTGGACGAGATCGAAGGTCGCATCGGCGGTCCATGATCCGGCGAGGAAGTCCGAATGGGCTTCACCGGCATAGATGACGGTTTCGAGCTGGGCGTCCGACAGGAGATCGGTGATGTTCGCCGGCAGCTTCGGCCGATAGGCGGGCTTGGGCGGCGCGATGCTCGCCATGGCCGCCGATTGCACGAGCTTGGTCGGGTGCGCCTGAGAACCGGAGATACAGATCGACTGCAATCCGTATTCTTCATAGATCGCATCGGTGAGATTGGCGCCCTCCGGCGGCGCCCAGTCCACGGTGTCGTAGGCGAGTTCGACGCTTTCCGGGTCGATCGACGACGGCGCGGCCGAACGCGCGGTGGCTGCCCGAGCGAGATAGCCGCGCACGGTGCGCGGCGGTGCGATGGACGATGGCGACACCGATGCCGGGAGGGCGGCGGAAGGCCGGCTCGGAACGTTCGCCTCGATCCAGGTCAGCAAGGTGGCGACGTCGGGCGCGATGCCCGGAGATGCCGGAAACACAGCGGGATCGTCGGCTGGCAGCTTGTCGATGACGGTGAGCCGCGTCTCGATGGTCGTGCCATGCTTGGCATAGACGGCGCCGTCTATCGCCGCGGTGAAGACGACGCGGCCACGCTCCTGAAGCCGCACGAAGGCGTCGCGCCAGGCCGGTTGCTCGGGGCCGAAGTTCGCGCCCGTGATCGCCACCAGTCGGCCGCCGTCGGCAAGACGCGCGAGAGCCGAGGCGACATGGCGATAGGCGGCATCGGCCATGCGGCCGGAAACATTGGCCATAACGGAGAACGGCGGGTTCATCAGAATGACGGAGGGAACGGCGCCGGTCGGCAGGTGATCGTCGATTTGGGCGGCGTCGACGCGGGTCACGGCGACGGCCGGAAAGAGAGCGGAAAGCAGGTCGGCGCGGGTCTCGGCCAGCTCGTTGAGCAGAAGCGAACCGCCGCAGATCTCGGCCAGAATCGCCAGCAAGCCCGTGCCGGCAGAAGGCTCCAGCACGACGTCGCGGGGTGTGATGGCGGCGGCGGCGTTGGCCGCCAGGCCAAGCGGGACCGGCGTCGAGAATTGCTGAAGCGCCTGGCTCTCCTCTGAGCGGCGCGTATGCGTCGGCAGGAGGCCGGTGATTTTCGACAAAGCGGAAAGCCGTGACGCCGGAGTGTCGGCTCTACGGAAAAGCGCACGTCCGTATTTGCGTAGAAACAGGACCGTGGCGCATTCGCAGGCTTCATAGGCCGCCTTCCAGTCCCAGGCGCCGGTCGCATCGGAGGCGCCGAAGGCCGCCTCCATGGCGGCGCGAAGGGTAGCTGCCTCGACGCGCTGGCCACGCTCGAGCAGCGCGAGGAGCTGGGTGGCGGCGGCGAGAACGGCGGGGGCGCGGGAAACGCACGCGGCTGGAAGGGCCACGGAGGACTTGATGTTCATCGGAAAAACCTCGGGAGAGCGGGTTAGGATCCAGCCCGGGCAGCGCTCTCTCTCGACCGCACCGGCTCAAATCCGTCCCGGCCCAACTCTTCCTCTCTCGCCGCGTCCCGACGCGGCGGCCGTGGCAGCATGAAAAAAGCGCCCCGCCAGGAAGCGGGGCGCTTGTGCAAGTCAATCGATGGCCTGGAGTATCGCCGACACCTCGGGATGTCCGTCGATATAGGCGTAGAGCCGCTCATAGCCCTGTACGAGGAGGTCGGATTCGACCTGGAAGGACAGGTGCGAAAACGTGAAGAGCGTGGCGATGATGCCTGCGGCCTCGGCCGAGACCTCGCCGCGAAATTCCGTGATGTCGCTTTCGATGCGGAAGCGCGGTTTGGATGTCGGCGCGAGGAACAGCGGCTGTCCGCCCAGCTCATAGAAATTCCAGAAGCCGCCGCCATAGTCGCGCGGGCTCAGCCGCTCCATGAACATGTAGACGGCGTTCTCCGCGACGATGAGGTGCCGCAGACCGAACATGGTCGGCAGGAACATCTCTCGGCGCTGTTCGGGAACAAGGGTTGCGGTTGGCGATGTGATCGGGTCGGGGAGCATGGGATGTGTCTCCAGTGAGCGTTGCGGGAAAAGCCCGGCCGGCTCTCTCTCAACCGCCCGGACTCACCCGTTCCGGTCCTTTCTCTGTCTCTCGCGCGCCTCTATCGCCGATCACGCCGAATAGAGGCCGTCCGCGATCTCGCGCGCGACCATTGCCCTCGCCTTCATCATCACCGTGTCGCCCGTGGTCTTCGGATGATCGAAGAAGCGGGCAGCGGCCCCACGCGCCGTCCAGTCGCCATAGTAGCAATACTGGCGGGTGGTCTCTTTCCAGACGCAAAGGTCAGAGGCCCAATGCGGTTTCGGTTCGACGACGACGGAGACACTGTCGCGGCGCTCTTCCCAAGGCAGCGAGCGCTCCAGTGGAGGGTTGATGCGATCGCGGCGAAGACGGTTTCGAGATCGATCATGGCGACCGTCCTTCGACCTCGGCCGAAATGAAGCCATCCGGATTGTCGGGGTCGGGCGGTAGATAGGCGTCGTAGGGATTGCCTTCGGCGAGGTGGCCGAAGGGCGTGAAGACGTAGTCTCCGCTGACCCGGCCAACGGCACAGATCACGAAGCGCGGTGCGCCGGTCTCCGCGTCGGCGCATTCCATAAGCGCGAGATTGCCGTCCCCGGCTGCGCGCAGCAGCGTCTGGAAGTTGGTGCGGGCATATTCCGGGATGCTCATGGCCGCTCTCCCTCGCTGGTGAGGTGTTCGGTGAGCCAGCCATCGGTGTAGGTCCACGCGATGGTCTCTCCGGTGGCGAGATCGAGGACATGGGCGCCGCCACCAAAGCCGTCGAGGCGCGGCCGCGAGCAGGTGTTGGCGTATTGAAAGCCCCAACGCCCGGTCAGTCCGAATTCGACAGCACAGAGCTTTACGAACTGAAGCAGGCGCTCGGGATCGCCGGTGTTGTCGTCGCGCATCCAAAGAACCGATCCACCATGCTCGGGCTGGATCGACAGCAGGAAGCCTTCCGAAGGCGGTTCTTCCGACGCGCCCTCGTCGGAGAGCTGATTGTAGAGGTCGAGCGCACGAGCGGCGTTGTCTGGCGTGCCGACGTCGAGCACGCATGAGAAGTGGGTGAAATAGTCGGCCATGTCAGGCTCCTGAAACGAAAAAGCCCGGCGCGAGGCCGGGCGTATTGGGATGGAATGGGGCGGTCGGGTTAGTAGCCGAAGCGCCAGGATGGCCAGGCTTGCCCGTCGTCGGATGCGGCGACGGCCGCGGCCAGGTAAGCGGGATCGCCTTCGACGACGGTGGGATCGGAGACGGGCGTCTCGTCGATGACGGTGACGCAGGTCACGCAGCCGTCTTCGACCTCGACATGAACCGGGACGAGGAACTGGAAGACGACACGGCGGCCCGCGGGTTGCTGCTGAACAGGCATGGTGATCTCCATGAAGGGTGCGGGGAACGGTCGGAACCGCTCCCCGCTGATTCCATCATTCAGCCGCGACGAGGACTTGCTCATCCTCGGTCTCGGTCGGCTCATCCTCCTCGCCATCGTCGGTGAGGAAGTCGGGCAAGGCGGTATCCTCGCCGGCGTCGGCCTGATCGCCGACGTCGAGCTGCTCGGCGTCGAGGGAGGCCATGCGCAGCGGCTCCGGCAGCCAGCCGGTGTCGGCCAGCAGGCGCTCAGCTTCCTTGGCCATGTCGCCCTTCTTCAGGTGGTCGATGAGCTGAGCGGCGCGTTCGCCGGCGCCCTCGCGGACGGCTTCGAGGATGCGCGGCTTAGTAACCCGGCCGAGATAGTTGCCGACCGTCGGCTTCCAGCCCGCCGCCACCATGTCCATCCCGGTCGCACGAGCGAGCCGATCGGCCTGCGACATGCGAACGTCGAGACCGTGCTGACTGACGCCCGAGCCGGAATAGGGGTTCGGACGCTCGAACAGCGCGTTGACGCCGTAGCTGACGCAAAGCGCCAGGAGCTCCATGCGGGTGCCATCGTCGAGACCGGTCAGCCAGTCCCAGAGCGCCTGATCGTCTGCGGGAATGTGATCCCCCCAGCGTTCGTGGCGATCGTTCACGGCCTTCGCCGAAGGGCTGTCCTTCAATTCCTCGGACTGGGCCGAGAAGAAGATGTGGTGGACCCTGGCCTCGAGGCAGCCGGTCGGGTTGGTGTGGATGAACGTGTCGCTGAGCAGCTTGTGCAGCAACATCGTCATGGCGACGTGCGGGGTTTCCGCCAGCGCGTTGCGCAGCGCGAGCGTGCGATGCGCGGTCAGCTCGATGACGAGGCGTTCGGGCAGCGGCTTGATGCCGTCCTCCTCCTCGTCCTCCGGCTCGGTGGGCTTGCCGCCGATGGTGATGACCGCGCGCTGGACCGCCGACGACTGGATTTCGCCGGTTTCCGGATCGATCACATCCGTGTCCGCCTCGCCACCAGCAGCCTCCACCGGCCGCTCGTCCTCGGCGCGGACATAGCCGCAGTCGATCGACAGCGTGCCGTCAGCGTCGAGGCTGACGAAGACGCCGGCGATGGCGATCTCGGCCGGATCGTAGATGACCGGGCGGCGCTCGAAGGCTTCCAGGGCCTGTTCGATTTCGCCGAGACGCTGATCGATCTCGTCGGGAAGCTCATCGGCCTCGGAATACTCGGCTTCGATCCGGTCATATTCCGTGCGCAGCGCCTCGCGGGTGGAGCGCTCCTCGTCCGTCAGGTCGACGGTGGTGCCGCTGAGCTGGCGCAGGCCATGGTCATGGCCGTAGGGGAAGCTCAAGGCGACATCGACCCACTTCCATCCCTGTTCGGCGATCTCGTCGGCAGCAACCTTCAGCTTCTCCGAGACGAGCTGATCGAGCAGCACGGGGTCCTGCAGCCAGCCGCCATCGTCGTCCTGGAAGAGATCGCGCAGCACGCAGCCGCCCGCGGCCTGGTAGGTGTCGACGCCGACGAACACCGCGCGCTTGTCCGAAGCGCGAACCGTGGTTTCGGTCAGCATGCGCCGGATCTGATGCGGCTCCTTGGACCAGCTATGGCTGATCGCCTCCCACACCTGCTTCTGGCGCTCGTGATCGTCCGAAACCGTAAACGCCATGAGCTGCTCCAGCGTCATGCCATCTTCGGCATAGACGTCCAACAGCGCGGGCGAGACCGTGACCAGGCGCAGGCGCTGCTTCACCACCTGTGGCGTGACGAAGAGCGCGGCCGCGATCGATTCCTCGGTCATGCCCTTCTCGCGCATGGCCTGGAAGGCGCGGAACTGGTCGAGGGGATGGAGCGGTGCGCGATCGATATTCTCGATCAGCGAAACCTCGTCGATGCTGACATCGCTGTTGGGGTCACCGACGACGCACGGGACCGGGGCCGTCTTGCTGAGGCGCTTCTGCTTCACCAGCATCTCGAGCGCGCGGAAGCGGCGACCGCCGGCCGGGACCTCGAACTGGCCGGTTTCAGCGCCCTCGGCGTCGAGAACGGGGCGAACGTGAAGGCTCTGGATGAGGCCCCGGCGAGCGATCGAGGCCGCCAGGTCCTCGATCGAGACGCCGGCCTTGACGCGCCGGACGTTGGACTGGGAGAGCACCAGCTTGTTGAAGGGGATGTCGCGCGAGGACGACAGGGTGATCTTCTGAACGGCAGTAG
>CAZVTK010000196.1:0-7671 GCA_964629765.1 uncultured Mesorhizobium sp. | reverse complement strand
TTGGCCCGAAATCGCTCCGGCAGAACGATTCCGTGTAGCCATGAAAGGCTCTAGGATCTCGCGGGCCTGATGCGGGCGCTGTCCGGCCGGGCAGGGCAGGGGCGTCAGGCCCGGGGCAGCTTGTCGGCCAAAAGGGCGAACAGAACGTCGAGCATGACGTACATCGGCGCGCGCCCGGTCGGCACCATCGATGTTCTGGCGGACTGGCGGTGCGCGTTCAGCGTTATGTTGACGTCCGCCAGATTGGCGACCACCGAATGCGCGGGCGAGATGGTGACGATCCTCGCGCCCGCCTTCTTCGCGATCTCGAGGTTGGAGATCAGGTAGCTCGTCAGCCCCGAGAAGGACAGCGCCAGCACCGCATCCTGCGGCGTGAGCCGGGGCGCTGACACCATTTGCAGGGTAGGGTCCGCATAGGCCACGCTGGCGATGCCGAGGGAGGCCATGCGGTGCTGGGCCTCGGCCGCGAGGAAGCCTGAGCCCCCGTAGCCGTAGACGTCCACACGCCGCGCGCGCTCCAGAATATCGATGGCCGCGCGCAGCGCCGCCACGTCCAGATCGACGCGGGTCTCGTGGATCGCTCTCGCCGCCCGGGTGAAGATATCGTCGATCGTGTCGACGAACGGATCGCCGCCCCCGGTTCTCACCGGGCCGACCTGCTGCTGGACCGCGAGCTGCTGCGCCAGCTTCAGCCGGAAATCCGGGAAGCCGTCGCAGTCGAGCCGCCGGCAGAAGCGCACGACCGACGGCTCGCTGACATTGGCGATGCGGGCCGTGTCGGAGATCGACCAGGTGATGGCCGTGCTGGGATTGTCGAGGATGACTTCCGCGATGCGCCGTTCGGAGCGCGTGAACCTCGACAGCGACTGTCTTATGATATCCAGCATGAATTCGGCTCGCGGGTGATTTCGACGATCGGGCAGGCAACGCGACATGCGCTGTCCTACAGGAAACCTTCCCGGGCAACCTTCGACAGGATCGACGCCTGAACATTGAAACCGCGCTGGCTTACAACGACCCGCCTGATGCTGGCCAGGGTGTCGTGCCTGACCTCGACCGCCAGTCCCTCCCCGTCATAGGCGGCAATCCCGCCGGCGGCCGCTTCGACGAGCTGAAGGCCGGCGGCGATGTCCCATGCGTTGAACTTCGATTCGTAGGAGACGGCCACCCGCCCGACGGCGACATAGGCCAGATGCAGGGCGCAGGAGCCGAGGCGCCTGACCGCCCGGAAGGTGTCGACGAGGCCGGCAAAGGCGTCGAGGGCCGCCTGGGCGGGCCGGCCGCCTTCATAGGGCGCATTGGTGAGCACCTCCACGTCGCGGTCGCAGAAGCCGCGCGCGACCGGCGTGACCGCCTCGCCGTTCAGCGTCAGCCGTCCCTCATGCGCCATGAACAGCTCGTCCCGCATCGGGTCGTAGACGACGCCGCAAACCGGCTCTCCCCGGTGGTATGCGGCGATCGACACGCAGAAGAACGGAAGACCGGAAGCGAAGTTGCTCGTGCCGTCGATCGGATCGATGATCCAGATCGTGTCGCCCTCGCCCTGCCAGCCGCCTTCCTCGCCGAGGATGCGCGAAGCCGGCAACCGGGACCAGATCGTGTCGCAGGCCGCCGCCTCCGCGGCCTTGTCCGCGGCGGTGACGATGTCGAAGAAGCCGGCCTTCTGCAAGGTCGCGAGGGCTTCCGGGTTCGCTTCGAGAAACGCCTTCCTGGCAATCGCCCCTGCCGCCAGCGCGGCCGCCCGCGCCACGTCGGCGATTTCCCCGGCGAGGCCGGTCCTGCTCTGCTCAGCCAACGTCATGCGATTTTCGCCAGCTCGCCTATTTCATCGTCGGGTTCGCCGTCGGGCAGCAGCCAGGTCGGGCCGCTGTCCACCGCAAGCCGCAAGGGTTGCCCGGCCTGGGCAAGGTCGTTGTGGAAATACCGGTTGTCGACGATCACGCATTCCTGGCCGTTGAGGTCGGTGACGTATTCGACATGGCTTCCCTGGAACACCACCCGGCGAACCGTCGCTTCGAGGGGGCCGCCGGGATCGATCCTGATGTGCTCGGGGCGAACGACGCATCGCACGCTCTGCCCGACCCTGACGGGCTGCGAGGCGCGCTTCAGCGACAGCGTGGCGGTGGCGATCCGCACCGTGACGTCGTCGCCGTCGACCGCTTCGGCAACTCCCTTCAGGATGTTCGCCTTGCCCATGAATTCCGCGACGAAGGCGGTGCTCGGCCGCGAATAGACGTTCGGAGCGGTGTCGTTCTGCTCGATGAGGCCGTTGCGCATCACCACCACGCGATCCGAGATCGCCATCGCCTCGCTCTGGTCGTGGGTGACGTAAAGGCTGGTGATGCCCAGCCGAAGCTGGAGGGCGCGCAGCTCGTCGCGCATCCTCTCGCGCAACTGGGCATCGAGGTTGGACAGCGGCTCGTCGAACAGCAGAACCTTGGGCTGCGTCACCACCGCGCGCGCCAGCGCCACGCGCTGCTGCTGGCCGCCGGAAAGCCGCGACGGCGCGCGGTCCGCATACTGCGTCAGGCCCATCGTCTCCAGAATGGAGTCGACCCGTCCGGTCATTTCGGAGCGGGGAAGGCCGAGCAGCCGGACGCCGTATTCGACATTCTGCCGGACGGTCATATGCGGGAACAGCGCGTAGCTCTGGAAGACCATGCCGACATTGCGCGCATTGACCGGGACGTTGGTGACATCCCTGCCGCCGATGGTGATCGAACCGGAGGTGGGGCTCTCGAAGCCGGCCAGCATGCGCAGCGTCGTGGTCTTGCCGCAGCCCGAGGGGCCGAGCAGCGTCACCAGCGAGCCCTCCTCGATGGTGAGGCTGAGATTGTCGACGGCGAGCGCCGAAACGGCGCCCGAGAAGCGCTTGGTGACGTTGGAGAAGACTACTTTCGACATAGGGTCATCTTTCGGCGGATCATCTTTCGGCCGATGCCGGCGAGAGCACCATCTGCATGACCGCCAGGATGGCGAGCACGACGAAGACGAGGATGCTGCAATAGGCGGCTGCAATGCCGAGCTTCAAGGTTTCCACCTGCGAGAGGATCGTGACGGTGATCAGCGACCAGTTGGCCGACACCAGGAAGATGACGGCGCTCAACGTCGTCAGCGAGCGCGTCAGCGCATAGGAGAGCGAGGCGAAGATGGCCGGCCGCAGCAGCGGCAGCGTGATGGTGAGGAAGGTCCGCGCGCTCGACGCGCCGAGCACGGTCGAGGCTTCCTCGATCGACCGGTCGATCTGCCGGAGCTGGTTCGACCCGGCCTCGATGCCGACCTGGAGGTTCTTCACCACCATGGCGGCGATGATGATGAACGCCGTGCCCGTCAGCAGCAGCGGCGCCGTATTGAAGGTGCTGACATAGCCGATAATGGTCCCCGGCGCGGCGAAGGACAGCAGCGTGCCGAAGCGCAGCAGGGAGCTTCCCGGAAACGCCCGGCGCACCAGCAGATAGGCGATCAGCATGCCCGCCAGCGTCGTCACCGGGGTGGCGATGCCGGCGAGGAACAGCGAGTTGCTGAGGGTCGCGAAGCCGGCGGTGAACACCGTCCTGTAGTGGTCGAGCGTCAGCGAGTTGTCGACGCCCGGCAGTTTGGTGAACGACACGTAGACGACGGTCAGGTAGAACAGCAGGATCGTCGCCGCCAGCGCATAGCAGAGGACGGCCAGCGGCAGGACGACGCCCCGGCCGGAGATGCGGATCGTCTGCGCGCTCGGCTTGCCGGTCACGGTCACGTAGCTCTTCCTGCTCACCCAGTAGCGATGGATCAGGAAGGCGGTCATGGACGGGACCAGCATGATGCTGGCCAGAAGCGCCCCGGCTTGCAGGTCGAAATAGCCGACCATCTGCGAATAGGCTTCCACCGCGAGCGTGTTGAAGTTGCCGCCGATCAGCATCGGGTTGCCGAAATCCTCGACCGATTTGACGAAGACCAGCAGGGCCGAGCTCAGGATGGCGGGCGCCACCAGCGGCAGCGTCACGCGCGAGAACGTCGTCCATCGGGACGCGCCGAGCGATGCGGACGCATCTTCGAGGGCGCTGTCGATCGATTGCAGCATGCCGCGGATGTTCAGGTAGGCGATGGGCGTGAACGCCAGCGTCTGGATCAGCACGAGGCTGTGAAAGCCGTAGACGTTGCTGTTCCTGATCCCGAGCAGCTCGCGCGTGATCAGCCCGGAGCGCCCGAAGAGGATCACGATGGCCAGCGCCATGACGAAGGGCGGCGAGATGATCGGGAGCAACGCCGCCCCGTGGATGAACATCTTGCCGCGCATCGTCGTTCGCGTCACCGAAAAGGCGAGCACGAAGCCGGCGGCGGTGGCGATGACCGCCGAGGTGGCCCCGAGGATCAGCGTGTTGAGCAGCGCCCTCCAGACGAACGGTTTTGACAGCGTTTCGATCAGCGCGGCCGCGTCGAAGCCGCTATCGGTCCACGCGGCCTGCTTCAGGACCGTCAGGATAGGCAGGACCGCGAAGACGAGCACCGACAGGGTGATCAGCACGAAGATCGCGAACAGCCAGGGGTCCCTGACGATCGTCCTCATGGATGAGGGAACGGACCACTGCGCCCCGACGGGCGCAGTGGCTGGCTGGACGTTCGCCCGAACGTTCGCCATGGCGCGTCACCCCTGCCGCGGCTACTTGGCGTCGGCCTTGTGACGCACCTCGTTTTCGTACTTCTCGAGGAGCCGCGCCCGGTTCTCGCCCGCCCAGCCGAAATCGTAGTCGATCAGGCGGACGTTCGACAGATCGAGCTTGGCATCGGGGTTCTTGTAGCCGGGGACGATCGGCCCGCGGAACGTGGCGCCCATGGCCGCCTGGCCCTTCTCGGTCAGGATCCAGTCGAGGAACGCCGTGGCGCTCTTGCGCTGGTCCTCCGGCGCATTGGCGATGGCGGCCGCGGCATTGACCTCGAAGCCGGTGCCTTCCTCGGGGAAGGAATATCCGATCGTATAGCCCTGCGAGAGCCCCGCCTCGACGTCCTGCGTGTAGGCGATGGCGATGGCGATCTCGTTGCCCGCCACCATGCGCATCGGCGCGATGCCCGAGCGCGTGTACTGGACCACGTTCCTGTCGACATCCTTCATCAACTGGAACGCGGCGTCCTCGCCATAGAGCTGGACCATGGAAGCGAGCGCCACATAGGCGGTTCCCGACGAGGCCGGATGCGCCAGCGCCAGGCTGTCCTTGAAGACCGGATCGGCGAAGGACTTCCAGCTCGCCGGCGCCTTTGCGCCGATCTCGTCGAGAACCTTCTGGCTGTAGGCGAAGACGATCGGCGAGAGCGAGATCGGCGTCCAGTAATTGTTGGCGTCGACATATTTCTGGTCGACCGCATCCAGGCCGGCGGCCTTGTGCGATTCCAGCAGGCCCTCGCTCGCCGCCTGGATGAAATTGTCCGCGGCTCCGGCGAGCCAGAGCGCCGCCTGCGGATTGTTCTTCTCGGCGCGGATGCGGGCGACGATCTCGCCGGCGCCGATGCGCACGAACCGGGCGTCGATGCCCGTATCGTCCTTGAAGGCTTTGAGGACGGCGCCGCAATCGTCCTCCGACATCGGACAATAGGCGGTTATGCTCTGGGCCTGCGCGCCATCGGCCATCAGGCCCTGGGCGCACAGAAGCGCGATCGCTGAAGTCAGCGCAAAACGACGTGTCATTTCGGTTTCCTCCGACTTTGCCCGGACCTTGCTCGCCGGCGGCCAAAGCCGCTGAACCTCCCTGCCGGACGTGCCGTGATCCTGTGACAAGGAATTACATCTGTCAATTAAAGTGAAGGAAATTTTCAGAACGGACGGCTTTCCGCCTGCCGACGATCCCGTCCGAGCCTGAAGCCCGCTCGTTGCGCATCCGGCCCGATGGCTTGGGCCGAGCCGCGATTGGCCGAAGTCCTCCGTGATCAGGCCAGTGCGCCTGTCCGCAAACGCGTCCGGCCTTGTCGACCGTGCTCCGGCCCCGTCCGCGCGCGAATCGGATGCGGCAGCGGCGGTCCATGGCTTGCACTTCCCTAAAGAATGCACGATCCTGCATATACCAGCGGCGGATCGCCGCGGGGGAGGAACTAGGCCGCCGGGCCTCCGGTCCCGGCTACCGAGCATGAGAGAAGCTTCTGTGAAGGCCGCAGAGGACGCAGATCCGTCCTACTTTCTGAAGGTAGTGGACTGCCAGTGGGCGTGTCCGGCGCATACGCCGGTGCCCGAGTACATTCGGTTGATCGCGCATGGCCGATATTCGGACGCGTATATGATCAACTGGAAATCGAACGTCTTTCCCGGGATTCTCGGGCGGACATGCGACCGGCCGTGCGAACCGGCCTGCCGGCGCGGCAGGGTCGAGGACGAGGCGGCGGGCAGGGAGCCGGTGGCGATCTGCCGGCTCAAGCGCGTGGCTGCGGACTTCAAGGACGACGTGGCGGACCGCATGCCGCGGGCGCCCGCAAGTCCCGGCGGGCGCCGCATCGCCTGCGTCGGCGCCGGTCCGGCCTCGCTCACGGTCGCCCGCGATCTCGCGGTGCTGGGCTACGACATCACGCTGATCGATCACAATCCGAAGCCGGGCGGCCTGATCAGGACGCAGATCCCGCGTTTCCGCCTGCCGGAGGAGGTGATCGACGAGGAGGTCGGCTACATCCTCGGCATCGGCGACACGCGCGTCGAGAACCGCCGGGTGGACAGCCTGAAGAGCCTGCTCGGCGAGGGCTGGGACGCCGTGTTCGTCGGCTGCGGCGCGCCGCGCGGGCGCGACCTGGACATACCGGGCCGGGCCGAGGGCGCCGCCAACATCCATATCGGCATCGACTGGCTGTCCTCGGTGTCCTTCGGCCATGTCGAGGCGATCGGCCGGCGGGTGATCGTGCTCGGCGGCGGCAACACCGCCATGGACTGCTGCCGCACGGCGCGGCGGATGGGCGGCGCCGACGTGACCGTGATCGTGCGCTCGGGCTTCGACGAGATGAAGGCCTCGCCCTGGGAAAAGCAGGACGCGCTCGCCGAGGACATTCCGATCCTCGACTACCATGTGCCGAAGAGCTTCTTGACCGAAGGCGGCCGCCTGGTGGGCATGACCTTCGAGAAGGTCCGCGCCGAATACGACGCCGACGGCCGCCGGCGGCTGGTCCCCACCGGCGAGCCCGATCCCTTCTTCCCCTGCGACGACGTGCTGGTCGCGGTCGGCCAGGAGAATGCCTTCCCCTGGATCGAGCGCGACATCGGGCTGGAGTTCGACGGCCGGCAGGGCATGCCGAAGGTCGACGCGACCACCATGCAGTCGTCGCTGCCGCAGGTGTTCTTCGGCGGCGACGCGGCGTTCGGGCCGAAGAACATCATCTGGGCCGTGGCGCACGGCCACGCGGCGGCCATCTCGATCCACCGATATCTCGAGGGCGAGGATGTCGCCGACCGGCCGGCTCCGTTCGCTGACGTGGTCAGCCAGAAGATGGGCATCCACGAGTGGAGCTACGACAACGACATCGCGCCGGACGCGCGTTTCAAGGTTCCGCACCTGCCGAAGGAGGAGGCGCTGCGCGACATCCGCGCCGAGGTCGAGCTCGGTTTCGATGTTGCGCTCGCCTGGAAGGAGGCGCAGCGCTGCCTGAACTGCGATGTGCAGACCGTCTTCACGCCGAAGCTGTGCATCGAGTGCGACGCGTGCGCCGACATCTGCCCGATGG
>CAZVTK010000195.1:0-7684 GCA_964629765.1 uncultured Mesorhizobium sp. | reverse complement strand
GAGGTCAAGCGCCGCATCATGCTCGGAACCTACGCGCTGGCGTCCGGCTATTACGACGCCTATTACGTCAGGGCGCAGAAGGTGCGCACGCTGATCAAGAAGGATTTCGAGGATGTGTTCGCCGCCGGGGTCGACGCGATCCTGACGCCGGCGACGCCGTCCGCCGCCTTCGGGCTGGCCGACCAGGACATGGCCGCCGATCCGGTGAAGATGTATCTGAACGACATCTTCACCGTGACGGTGAACATGGCCGGCCTGCCCGGCATCGCCGTGCCCGCCGGGCTCGACGCCAACGGCCTGCCGCTCGGGCTCCAGCTCATCGGCCGCCCGTTCGACGAGGAGATGCTGTTCCGCGCCGGCGCGGTGATCGAGAAGGCCGCCGGGCGGTTCGAGCCGTCGAAGTGGTGGTGAAGGCGGAATCGGCTATCATCTGCGCATGGCGGACGGGCAAGAGCGGAAGAAGATACTTGCGCAACTGAAGGCGCGGCAGGCGGAGCTGTCGCGCAAGGCGGTCGCTTCCACGAGCGCGACGGTCGGCGCGCCGGCAAGCTGGCCAGTCGACGATGCCGGCTATCGCCCTACATTGGCCGGGACGTTTCCCAAGGCGGCCGAGCCGCAGCGCATCACCATACGCGAGACCGCGGACGGCCTCGGCGTCCATGTTCCCTCGGTGAAACAGATCCCGGTGATCCTGTTCGTCCTCGTCTGGCTGTGCGGCTGGGCGGCCGGCGAGTGGTTCGCGCTCTCCGAGATTTTTCGCGCCGGCTTCAGCGCCGCCGACATCTTCCTGATCGTCTGGCTCACGGTCTGGACCATCGCCGGCGCCGGCGTGGTCTACGCCGTGCTGTGGCAACTGTTCGGCAGCGAGCGGCTGTTCATCACCGCCGGCGCGCTGGTCATCGACCGGGGGTTCGGCACGCTGCGCAGGAAGAAGGTCTGGGGGCCGGGCGAGGCGGCGCGGTTCCGCAAGGCCGGGTCGACCATGCGCAAGGGCCGGCTGGTGGCGGGGCGCGGCATCGCCTTCGAGGCGGGCGGGGCAACGCGCAGCTTCGGCGCCGGCCTGAGCGACGAGGAGACACGCATCGTGCTCGCCGCCATCGCCCGGCACCTGCCCGATGCGATGCCCGATACGGCGCCGCAGAGCGACGCGACCAGGGACGGCTGAGCGCGTGTTCTTCTATCTGTCCAAGATCTTCTGGCTGCTCGTGCAGCCGATCAACCTCGCCGGCATCCTCGCGGGGATCGCGCTGCTCGCCTTGCTTCTCGGCTGGCGGCGTCTTGCGATCCTCACGCTCGTCAAGGCGTTCCTCGTCATCGCGCTCTCCGCCTGGACCTCGCTCGGCGCGCTGATGCTGCACCCGCTGGAGGACCGCTTCGCGCGCCCCGTGCCGCCGCCGGCCGCAATCGCCGGTATCGTCGTGCTCGGCGGCGGCTTCGAGGGATCGGTGAACCTTGCGCGCGGCGGCTACGACCTCAACGCGTCGGGCGACCGCTTCGTCGAGGCCGCCGTGCTCGCCCGCGCCTATCCGGGCGCGCGGGTCGTCATCACGGGCGGCGGCAATTCGCTTACGCTGGAAGGCGAGGCCGACGCCGACACCGCGACGCGGCTGCTCGTTGCGCTGGGCGTCGAGCGCGCGCGGCTGGTTCTGGAGGACCAGTCGCGCAACACCTACGAGAACGCCCAGTTCACCAGGGAGATGGTGAAGCCGCAGCCCGGCGAGGTCTGGCTGCTCGTGACCTCCGCCTTCCACATGCCCCGGTCGATGGGCCTGTTCCGCAAGGCCGGCTTCGACGTCGTCGCCTGGCCGACCGACTACCGCACGTCGGGCCGCGAGTATCCGGGGCTGGCGCAGGACAATTTTTCCGATTCGCTGCTCAACACCACCGTGGCGATCCGCGAATGGATCGGCCTTTTCGCCTACCGTCTGACCGGGCGCATCGATGAGCTGCTTCCCGCGCCCTGAATTTGTGCATTGCGAAGAATGCGGCTACGGCTTATTGCAGCGCGAAAATGACGGGCGCGGCGATCGGCCCGTTGCGTCGCGCCCGCGGGGCCTGATTCCGGGATCATGATGGACGACAGCGTGCAGAAATCCTGCTGGGGCGTGACGCTCAAGGCAGTGATAGGGTTCGCAGCGGTGCTCGCCGCGATCTGGCTGATCGGCGGCGGCGAGGGGGCCGCGGTGCTCGCCGCGGCGGGCTGAGCGGACTTTCCTTTTCCGGCCTTTTCCGGCGCCTGTCGCGGACCGGACAGGGTGCGTCGGGCAAATGCTTGAAGTCCGGCGCGGCGAGGGCCAAATTCGCCGCATCCGCCGGGGCCCGACATGTTTCTTTCCGTTTTCGACCTCTTCAAGATCGGCATCGGCCCGTCGTCCTCGCACACGATGGGGCCGATGTCGGCGGCCGCGCGGTTCCTCGACGAGATCGCCGGCGGCGAGTGGCCGCGCCCGGCCAATGCGAAGGTCGCCGCGCTGAAGGCCAGCCTCCACGGCTCGCTCGCCTTCACCGGCATCGGCCACGGCAGCGACAGGGCGGTGATTCTCGGCCTGATGGGCCTGACGCCGCTGACGGTCGATCCGGACAGTTCCGACGCCGCCATAGACGGGGTGCGGCGGGCGCGGCGCGTGGCGCCGCCCGGCCATTCGTCCTACGCCTTCGATCCCGACGTCGATCTCGTGCTGGACAGGAAGAATCCGCTGCCCGGCCACGCCAACGGCATGACCTTCTCGGCTTTCGACGCCTCCGGCCGGCTGCTGCTGAAGCGCATCTACTATTCGGTCGGCGGCGGCTTCGTCGTCTCGGAGGACGAGCTCCAGCGCATGAAGGCCGACAAGGCTCCCGATGCTGGCAGCGGCGTGCCGTACCCTTTCGCCACCGCGAAGCAGATGCTCGCCATGGCGAAGAAGAGCGGCCTTTCCATCGCCGAGATGAAGCGCGCCAACGAGGAGACGAAGACACCGCGCGCCGAGCTCGACGCCGGGCTCGACCGCGTCTGGGAGGCGATGCGCGCCTGCATCGAGCGCGGGCTCAGCCAGGAAGGCATCATGCCGGGCGGGCTGAAGGTGAAGCGGCGCGCCAAGTCGCTGCACCAGAAGCTGGCCGACGAATGGAGCCGCAACCGGCCGAACCCGCTTCTGGCCAATGACTGGCTGTCGATCTACGCCATGGCCGTCAACGAGGAGAACGCGGCCGGGGGCAGGGTGGTCACCGCGCCGACCAACGGGGCGGCGGGCGTCGTGCCGGCGGTGCTGCGCTACTGGCTGCATTTTTATCCGGAGGCCGATGCGGCTTCCGTCCGCGACTTCCTGCTCACCGCGGCCGCCGTGGGCGGGCTGATCAAGCACAATGCGTCGATCTCGGGCGCCGAGGTCGGCTGTCAGGGCGAGGTGGGGTCCGCCTCGGCGATGGCGGCCGCCGGCCTGTGCGCCGTGATGGGCGGCACGCCGGACCAGGTCGAGAACGCCGCCGAGATCGCGCTGGAGCATCATCTCGGCATGACCTGCGATCCGGTCGCCGGCCTCGTGCAGGTGCCCTGCATCGAGCGCAACGCGCTCGGCGCGGTGAAGGCCGTCACGGCCGCCTCGCTGGCCATCAAGGGCGACGGCACGCATTTCGTGCCGCTCGACGCGGCCGTCGAGACCATGCGCCAGACCGGCCTCGACATGAACGAGCGCTACAAGGAAACCAGCCTCGGCGGGCTGGCGGTGAATGTGGTGGAGTGTTGAAATTCCTTGAAATTGGTATCGCTTTTTGGTACCAATCCGCATGCGGCGGAAGCACACTCAGACGCTTGCGCAGATTTTCGCCCGGCCGGTCAGCGGAAGCATCCGCTGGTCCGACATAGAGGCACTGTTTGCCGCTTTGGGTGCTGAAATCGAGGAGCGCGAGGGCTCGCGCATCAGCGTCTTCCTTTTCGGCGAGGTGCGTGTCTTCCACCGTCCGCACCCTTCGCCCGACACCGACAAGGGGGCGGTTTCCTCCATCCGCAAATGGCTTGAAAATAACGGTGTGACGCCATGAAGAATGTCATCGACATCGACGGCCACAAGGCGGTCGTCTCCTTCGACCCGGAGATCGCCATGCTGCGCGGCGAGTTCCTCGGCCTGTCGGGGGGGGCGGACTTCTATTCCAAGGACGTGGACTCGCTTGCCGGGGAGGGGCGGCGGTCGCTGGCAGTCTATCTCGAGGTTTGCGCGCAGAAGGGCGTCGAGCCGTTCCGCTCTTTCTCCGGCCGTTTCAATGTCCGGCTGGATCCGAAAATCCATGAGGCGGCCGTCGTGGCGGCCGCCTCCGAGGACAAGAGCCTCAACGAGTGGATCGCCGAGGCCATCGAGGCCGCGACCGACCCGATATAGACCCAAGGCTATCCGGGTGGCCCGCTCCACCGCCGAATAGCCCCGTCCAAGGTGGGCACAGGTGGCGGCTGGCGGCGCTGCGTGCAAACCGGCCGCAGCCTGTGGACAATGCCCGCCGGCGTTGACCCGCCCCGAAGGCAGGCATAGCTCGGGTGCCATGGCACTGAACCTGATCAAGCTCTGCGTCGGCTGCGACTCCGTCGAGGATCTGGAGGAGTGGATCGCCTTCCGCCTCGATGAGAAGCGCCGCGCGGGCGAGCCGGCCGAGCAGCACCACACGACCCGCATGGTGCCGAAGCGCGTCGACGAGGTGACCGGCGGCGGCTCGCTCTACTGGGTGATCAAGGGGCAGGTGCAGTGCCGCCAGCGCATCACCGCCGTCCGGCCCTTCGTCGATTCCGAGGGGATCGGCCGCTGCCACCTCGTGCTCGACCCGGTCGTGGTGCGCACCGAATGGCAGCCGCGCCGCGCCTTCCAGGGCTGGCGCTACCTTGTGGACAAGGACGCGCCGCGCGACATGGCGGCGGGGTCGGACCTTGCCGCCCTGCCGCCCAAGCTGCGCGGGGAACTCGCCGAACTCGGGCTGCTCTGAACGGCGTTTTCGCGCGGCCCGTCCTGCGTGGAAAAACGCTCTCGCGCCGCGGGCCGCGGCCGCGCGCCTTAACCAAACCGTCGCGCACTTCCTTTACAGATCGTAAATTGAATTGATCGCCGGGCCGAAACGCGCTTTATTTCAAGCCGGTATGGAGTGTGGGTAATGTATTTCTCCGGCGTCAGCGGGCATTCCGGGAGCAAGCCGCGCCATTCGGCCCATGTCATCGTGTGCGGCAACGAGAAGGGCGGATCGGGCAAATCCACCACCGCGATGCATATTGCGGTCGCGCTTTTGAAGGCCGGCTACAACGTCGCGACGGTCGATCTCGACGGGCGCCAGCTCTCGCTGACGCGCTATGTCGAGAACCGCAAGCGCTGGGCCAAGTCGGCCCGCATCCCGCTCGAACTGCCGCGCCATTTCCATGTCCCGCCGGCCCATCGCGACACGGTCTCCGACACCGAGAGCGAGGAATTCCGCCAGCTCACCGAGGGGCTGGGCGAGGTCGAGGAGAGCCACGATTTCGTGGTGATCGACACGCCGGGCTCCGACACCTTCCTCAACCGCATGGCGCACCGCATCGCCGACACGCTGGTGACGCCGATGAACGATTCCTTCGTCGATTTCGACGTGCTGGCGCGCATCGATCCGGTCAGCCACGAGATCCTCGAACTGTCGCAATATGCGAGCGCGGTGCGCGACGCGCGCCGCCAGCGCCGCCAGACCGACAACCGCATCGTCGACTGGATCGTGGTGCGCAACCGCATGGCCAACATCTCCTCGCGCAACGAGCAGAAGGTCGACACCTGCCTGCGCAATCTGTCGATCCAGCTCGGCTTCCGGCTGGCCGAGGGCATTTCGGAGCGCGTCGTCTTCCGCGAGTTCTTCCCCATCGGGCTCACGGCGCTGGACGATTTCGAGGAGCACGTGCTGGGCTCCAAGCCGACGCTGTCGCATCTGGCGGCGCGGCAGGAGATCAGGCAGTTGCTCACCGCGCTGCGCCTGCCCACTGACGAGGTCGGGCGCAAGCGCGCGATGATGCGCCAGCGCTATGCCGAGGCGATCAGCCGGCCCATCGCCATGCCGGACATCTTCGTCAACTGACCCGTCGTCCGGCCGCGCCCTTGCTTCCCGGCGCGCCGCGCCACATCTTTTGCATATGAGCGACAACAGGCCGCCCGTCCGGTCCGGGCAGACCGCGCCCGAGGCGCGGAAATCATCCGGCAACGAGATCGACGCCTTCCTGCGTCAGGCGCGCGCCATGGCGCCGGCCGGCGGCAGCGGGCGGCTGATCCTTGCGCTCGACGCGACGATGAGCCGGCAGCCGACATGGGACCTTGCCTGCAAGCTGCAAGGCGAGATGTTCGACGCGGTGGGAAAGGGGAGCGGGCTGAAGGTCCAGCTCGTCTATTTCCGCGGCTTCGGCGAGTGCCGCGCCTCGCGCTTCGTCACCGAGACGGCCGAGCTCAAGACGCTGATGACGAAGATCGACTGCCGCGGCGGCCACACGCAGATCGGCAAGGTTCTGTCCCACACGCTCACGCAGACCCAGCGCGAGAAGGTCGGCGCGCTGGTCTATATCGGCGACGCGATGGAGGAGAAGGTCGACGACCTCGCCGACAAGGCGGGCAGGCTCGGCATGCACGGGGTTCCCGCCTTCGTCTTCCAGGAAGGCAATGACGGGGCGGCCGAAACCGCCTTCAAGGAGATCGCGCGGCTGAGCAAGGGGGCGTGGTTCCGCTTCGACCGCGACGCGCCGGCCATGCTGGCCAAGCTGTTGTCGGCGATCGCCGTCTATGCGACGGGCGGGCTGAAGGCGCTGGAGGCGCGGGGCCGGCCCGAGGACCGCCTGATGATCGAGCATATGAAGGGCGGGCGATGACCTTCCTGTTCTGGGCCACCGCCGTCGCGCTGGCGCTCATCGGGGGGCTCGTCGCCTTCAGCCGCGTCGACGCGGGACGGCTCGCCGACGGACTGCGGCTGGCGGGGCCGGTCGTCCTCGGCCTTGCCGGGGTGGCGCTGCTGTTCACCGGCCGGGCGGCCTTCGCCGGCGTCCTCATCCCCGCCGCGCTGGGCTGGTACATGCGCGGCAGGGCGCGCCGCGGCGCGCGGCCGACGCCGGGGCTCAAATCCTCGGTGCGCACCGCCGCGCTGGAGATGGAGCTCGACCACGACACCGGGCGGCTGGAAGGGGTGGTGCTGGCCGGCCGGCACGAGGGC
The DNA here is from genome assembly GCA_964629765.1 of uncultured Mesorhizobium sp. GTDB lineage: Bacteria > Pseudomonadota > Alphaproteobacteria > Rhizobiales > Rhizobiaceae > RCIO01. Next base: position 517 of record CAZVTK010000195.1, on the reverse strand, counting down.
AGGGCGCTGGCCGAGCTCGACAGGCAAGCGCTGCTGTCGCTGCGCGGCGAACTCGCCGGCGACGGCGAAAGCCTACAGCTCCTGGAAGCCTATCTTGACGGCCGCTTTCCCGTCTGGCGCGACGACGCGCAGCCGCACGCGGACCGGCGGGAAGGAAGCCCGCCAGCTTCGGGCCCCATGACCAAGGAGGAAGCCTACAAGGTCCTTGGTCTTGAAGCGGGTGCCTCCGCGGCGGATATCCGAAAGGCGCACCGCCGCCTGATGCAGCGCATGCATCCCGATCTCGGCGGCTCGACCTTTCTTGCGGCCCGCATCAACGAGGCCAAGGACGTTCTGCTCTCCGGACACAATTAGCTCCCGCGACGCAATACAAGAGACGGAAGGGACTGGAACCGGCGGCGCCCGCAGGCGCCGGCCGGGCATTACTGCTGGACGGCGTAGCAGTTTATGCTGCGCTTCTTGAGCTCCGAGCAGGCGCCCCAGGCCGCGTCCTTGGACGAGAAGCCGGCGAAGCGGG
>CAZVTK010000194.1:0-7696 GCA_964629765.1 uncultured Mesorhizobium sp. | reverse complement strand
CATGTCCTCGCGCTGGATGAGGTCCTCGTCCTCCATGTCGGAGCCGCCGTCGACGATCTCGGTGCGGCGCGGCGTGGCGAACTCGGCGCGCAGCGCCGCCAGCTCCGACTTGACGATGGACTGAATGCGCGCGCGCGAACCGAGGATTTCAAGATAGTCGGCGATCTCGGCGCCGATCTTGTTCAGCTCCTCGTCGATCTCGTCGCGGCCGAGCGCGGTGAGCCGGGCCAGCCGCAATTCGAGGATGGCGCGCGCCTGCTCGTCGGAGAGATTGTAGGTGCCGTCCTCGTTGATGCGGTGGCGCGGGTCGTCGATCAGGAGGATCAGCGATTCCACGTCGGCCGCCGGCCAGCGCCGATCCATCAGCCGCTCGCGCGCCGTCGACGGGTCGGGCGCGGTGCGAATGGTGCGGATCACCTCGTCGATATTGGCGACCGCGATGGCGAGGCCGACCAGCACGTGGGCGCGCTCGCGCGCCTTCTTCAGCAGATATTTGGTGCGCCGCCCCACCACCTCCTCGCGGAAGGCGACGAAGGCGCGCAGCATGTCGAGCAGCGTCAGCACCTCCGGCTTGCCGCCGTTGAGCGCCACGACATTGGCGCCGAACGAGGTCTGCAACGGCGAGAAACGGTAGAGCTGGTTCAGGATGACGTCGGAATTGGCGTCCTTCTTCAATTCGATCACGACGCGGTAGCCGTCGCGGTCGCTCTCGTCGCGGATGTCGGAGATTCCCTCGATGCGCTTGTCCTTGACCAGCTCGGCCATCTTCTCCTGCATCGTCGCCTTGTTCACCTGGAAGGGAATCTCGGTGACGATGATGGCCTCGCGGTCGCCGCGGATTTCCTCGACATGCACCTTGCCGCGCATGACGATGGAGCCGCGCCCGGTCGAATAGGCGTTGTAGATGCCCGAGCGGCCGAGGATGATGCCACCGGTCGGGAAATCCGGGCCGGGAATGATGTCCATCAGCTCGTCGATCGAGATCGCCGGATCGTCGATCATCGCCACGCAGGCGTCGATCAGTTCGCCGAGATTGTGCGGCGGGATATTGGTCGCCATGCCGACGGCGATGCCGCCGGCGCCGTTGACCAGAAGGTTCGGGAAGCGCGCCGGCAGCACCTTCGGCTCCGAGCCCGACCCGTCATAGGTGTCCTGGAAGTCGACGGTCTCCTTGTCGATGTCCTCCAGCAGCTCGTGGGCGACCTTGGTGAGGCGCGCCTCGGTATAGCGCATGGCCGCCGGCGGGTCGCCGTCGACGGAGCCGAAATTGCCCTGCCCGTCGATGAGCATGACGCGCATCGACCAGTCCTGCGCCATGCGCACCAGCGCGTCGTAGATGGAGGCGTCGCCGTGCGGATGATACTTGCCCATCACGTCGGCGACGGGGCGCGCCGACTTCACATATTTGCGGTTCCAGTGGTAGCCGCTCTCGTGGCTGGCGTAGAGGATGCGGCGATGGACGGGTTTCAGCCCGTCGCGCACGTCGGGCAGCGCGCGGCTGACGATCACGCTCATGGCGTAGTCGAGATAGCTGCGCTGCATCTCCTCGACGATGGAGATGGGCTCGATCTGGTCGGGGCCGCCGGCGCCGCCGGGCTTTGTCTGATCAGTCAAGGTCGGTCACGATTCTGTTGGAATCACAGGCTGATTGTGTCTTCCCTTATATAGGAAGCGCGCCCGGGACTCCAATCGCCGCCGCGCGGTCACGTCGCCGCAGCGGTTTATTTTCATTTTTCTTTTCAAATACTTGATCCTTGCGCCAGCACCGCGTGGCAAGGTTTCCACAGGCATGGCGCGGAGACCGGCGAACGACCGCGCGCCGGGAGGAACTCACCCAGCGGAAAACCGTCGCTCGCTCCATGCGCTTTCGGCGCCTGATCCCGCGCGTGTCTTTGTCCCGAAACCGGTTCCCACCGTCGGGCGACATGCGTTAGGCTGCGCCGTCTCGACCGTCGCGGAGGGCGCCGTGCCCGGCCTGGAAGCCCATTTCAACGCCTTCGTCACGCTGCTCGTCACCATCGACCCGCTGGCGCTGGGGCCGCTGTTCCTGGCGCTGACGGCCGGCATGAACCGCGCCGAGCGCGGGCAGGTCGCGATCCGGGCGAGCATCCTCGGCTTCTGCGTGCTCGCGGCCTTCGCGCTGATCGGCGCCGGCATCCTCAACGTGTTCGGCATCACGCTGCCGGCCTTTCGCGTGGCCGGCGGCATCCTGCTCTTCGTCATCGCCTTCGACATGATCTTCGAGCGGCGCCACCAGCGCCACGAGAAAAGCGCCGAACGCGCGGTGACGCACGACATGATCCGCGACATCGCCGCCTTCCCGCTGGCGATCCCGCTGATCGCCGGCCCCGGCGCCATCTCGGCCTCGGTGCTGATCTCCGGCGGCTATGCGGGATGGACGGCCAAGGCCGCGCTGGTCGGCATCATCTTCGTGTGCCTGGTCATCACCTGGCTCGTCTTCCTGCTGTCGGAACGCATCGACGGCATTTTAGGCGAAACCGGCCGCTCGATCCTGACGCGGCTCCTGGGCGTCATCCTCGCCGCGCTCGCCGTACAGTTCTTCGCCGACGGCGTGAAGGCGCTGATCGCGCTGTAGGAACACGCGCCGCCGGCCGCTCGGCCGCAGTCCCGCGCGCCAAGGTTGCCGCCTACCGCGCCTTCACCGGCAGCAGCAGGCGCAGGGACAAAGGACCGTCGGGATCGTGATCGTTGGGATATTCCTCGCGCTGGTCGAAACGGGCGCCGTCGCGCGACAGTCCCTCGTCGCCGATCCATTCGATCATGCGCATGTAGTGCTCGACAACGCTGCCGTCCTCCGGCCCGTGCCATGACGACGCGAAGGTCATTTCCGGCAGGTCGAGCGCCACGCCGTCCGGCGGCGGCGCGTCTCCCGCGATGCCGGCGAAATAGCGGAATCCGCCGGGCCCGTCGTTCCCCGGTCTGCCATTCCAGGTGAGCCCGACGATCGGGCTGCGCCACAGCCCCTGCGTCCGCTCCGAGAGGTCGCGCGCCCGCAGGAGCAGCGGCCGGATCGCCCCGCCCCGCGCCTCCTCATGCGTGCCCTCCCACGCCCAGCCCACCAGCCGGTGCGCCGGACGCTCCGAGAGCGCGACCAGATGCGCGCCTGCGCCAAGACCGCACCGGTCACACATCCATCCGGCTCCGCTCTCCGGCTCTCGCCGCGGCACGCGGCGTCTGCGGCGAGGAACGCGCGGTCACGAGCCCGCCGGCGGCGGGCCGGTCGTCCCGTCCCCGCAGGCTCGCCTCAGAACGGAATCTCGTCGTCCAGATCCTTCGAGAACGAACCGCGCCCGCCACGATCGTCGGACGGTCCCGACTGGCCGAAATCACCGCCGCGTCCGCCGCCGCCGGAGGAACGGCCGCCACCATAGCCGGAGCCTCCGCCGCTGCCCCGCTCATAGCCGATCTCGCCGCCGTCACCGCCCTGCCCGCGCGCGTCGAGCATCTGCAACTCGCCACGGAATTTTTGCAGCACCACCTCGGTCGTATAGCGGTCCTGCCCCTGCTGGTCCTGCCATTTGCGCGTCTGCAACTGGCCCTCGATATAGACCTTCATGCCCTTCTTCAGATACTGCTCGGCCACCTTGGCGAGGTTGTCGTTGAAGATGACGACGTTGTGCCACTCCGTGCGCTCCTTGCGGTCGCCGGAATTGCGGTCCCGCCAGCTCTCGGACGTCGCGATCCGCAGGTTGACGACCGGGTCGCCCGAATTCAGGCGCCTGATCTCGGGGTCCGCCCCCAGGTTTCCGACCAGGATGACCTTGTTCACGCTGCCGGCCATGTCTTGCTCCGCTCGTCCGAAATTGAGCCCCAGCGACTACACCAGCCGGGCCGCGCATGACAGGGCCGATGTGACCCTGTGAATAACCATTCGTTCACTCTATGTTCCGAACGCAGGACTGTCAAGCGGAAGCGCCAGGACGTGTGGTGTTGGGTCCGGGCTCGCAGCCGCAGGCCCCGGCAGCGCCTCACTTGCCGAGGATCTTCTTTTCCACGCTGCTCAGCAGCGACGTCCAGATGTCGGCATTGTCCTCGAAGGTGCGTTCCGACACGCCGTTGACGAGGTTCACGTCGTATTCGAGCACGACGTCCTCGTCGTCGTCGAGATAGACCTTGCCGTAGCGCGTGTCCTTGTTCCAGCTATTGAGAGCCTCAAGCGGCGTCTCGTCGTCCCAGTAGGCCCAGAACTGGACGCTCTTGCAGTTCCGGTTGTCCTTGCACCCGTAGAAGAACAGCTTGTAGGGCTTGCCGTCGGCGCGACCGTCGATCTGCGGGTTGCCGCTGTTGCTGTTGGCCTCGACGCGGGCGATGCCGAACCCCTTGAGGATCGCGGCGATCCTCTCGGGATCGGTGGCGTCGATCATGTCCTGCGCGGCGGCCGGCGCAGCCGGTGCGGCAGATGGCGGCGCAGGAGATGCGGCCGGCGGCGGCGTGGCGGGAGCGGCGGGGGTGGTGGCCTGGCGCGCGGCCGGCGTCTTCTGCGCCTGCGCGGGAAGGATGCCGAGCGCAAGAGACAGGCCGAGCGCCGCAAGGAACGAGGCGAGTGGGTTGGACATGCTGCCCTCCGGGAACGGGCGAATGATCGCGCGAAACCGGCCGTGGAGCAAGATCGGGAGCAAGGTCCGAGGGCAATATCCCGGAAAAGCAGGATGGTGCGGCATCGCCGCCGCGGCGCTTTCGACGAAGAACCCCGCCTCCGGTGCGGAGCGCGGGGTTCCTGCGAGTTCCTGACTCGCGACAGAGCAAGAGCCCTGCTTTACTTTCGGATGCCTCTCGGGACCACGCCCGATGATCCGACCGGTGGTCTCTGCGATGTGGGTGAAAACGGCCGATCCGGTTTGCCGGCGTTCAGGCGGCGCCTAGGCCGACCGCGGCCCCGCGACGAAGCGGAGCCTGATGGGACTGTCCGGTGGAGTCATGAGCCTCTCCCTCGTCATTGCCATCCGGGTTCGCGATCCGGCGCATCGTATCCGCCTGTCTGCGGCGTCTCGCAGACGGCCCATCGGCGGCGGAGAGCCGGTTGCCGGATTGCCCGGCCGCTCAACGCTGGATCGACGAGAAGTGTGCGCCTCGATCCGCCACGGGTCAACAGAAACCCGGCGTATGGGTGAAAAATGTGATCGCGGCCGCGATGCGGGCTGCTGACAACATGTTGTCAGCAAGTGGGCGCGCGGGCGCATGGCGCGCTTGCCCGGGCCGGCGATAAGCGCGACAAGGTTTTCCGCACCTGCGAAGCCGCGCGGCCATCTCGTACCGGCGCGGAAACGACCTACATGGGAGCCGCACGCGCGAGCGACGCGCGGTGCGATCGCTGACATTGCATAAGGCGGCAAGCCGGCCATGGCCGACCACAAATTCATTTCCATTCGCGGCGCCCGCGAGCACAATCTGAAGAACGTCGATCTCGACCTGCCGCGCGACAGCCTGATCGTGATGACCGGCCTGTCGGGCTCCGGAAAATCGTCGCTCGCCTTCGACACGATCTATGCCGAGGGCCAGCGGCGCTATGTCGAGAGCCTGTCGGCCTATGCGCGCCAGTTCCTGGAGATGATGCAGAAGCCGGACGTCGACCAGATCGACGGGCTGTCGCCGGCCATCTCCATCGAGCAGAAGACGACCAGCCGCAACCCGCGCTCGACCGTGGGCACCGTCACCGAGATCTACGACTATCTGCGCCTTTTGTTCGCGCGCATCGGCGTGCCCTACTCGCCGGCCACCGGCCTGCCGATCGAGAGCCAGACGGTCAGCCAGATGGTCGACCGCGTGCTGGCGCTTGAGGAAGGCATGCGCCTCTACCTGCTGGCGCCCATCGTGCGCGGCCGCAAGGGCGAGTACAGGAAGGAACTGGCCGAGCTCCAGAAGAAGGGGTTCCAGCGCGTCAAGGTCGACGGCACTTTTTACGAGATCGCCGAGGTGCCGGCGCTGGACAAGAAATACAAGCACGACATCGACGTGGTCGTGGACCGGCTGGTGGTGCGCCCCGACATCGGCTCGCGGCTGGCGGATTCGCTGGAGACGGCGCTGAAGCTCGCCGACGGCATCGCCGTCGCCGAATTCGCCGACAGGCCGCTGCCGCCGGAGGAAACGGCTGCCGAGAGCGCCAACAAGTCGGCCAACGAGACGCATGAGCGCCTGCTGTTCTCGGAAAAGTTCGCCTGTCCCGTGTCAGGCTTCACCATTCCCGAGATCGAGCCGCGGCTGTTCTCGTTCAACAACCCGTTCGGCGCCTGCCCGACCTGCGACGGCCTCGGCAGCCAGCAGGCGATCGACGAGAATCTGATCGTGCCCGACGACAGCGTGACGCTGAAGGGCGGCGCCATCGCGCCCTGGGCCAAGTCGACCTCGCCCTACTATGCGCAGACGCTGGAAGCGCTGGGCAAGGTCTACGGCTTCAGGATGGGCGACAAATGGAGCGCGCTTTCGGCCGAGGCGCAGGGCGCGATCCTGCACGGCACCGGCGAGCGCAAGGTTGAATTCACCTACGACGACGGGCTGCGCTCCTACAAGACTACCAAGACCTTCGAGGGCGTGATCACCAATCTGGAGCGCCGCTGGAAGGAGACCGAATCCGCCTGGATGCGCGAGGAGATCGAGCGCTTCATGTCGGCCACCCCCTGCCCCGCCTGCAAGGGCTTTCGCCTGAAGCCCGAGGCGCTGGCGGTGAAGATCGCGGGCCTGCATGTCGGCGAGACGACGCAGATGTCGATCCGCGCCGCCGACCGCTGGTTCACCGACCTGCCGGCGAAGCTGACCGACCAGCAGAACCAGATCGCCGTGCGCATTCTCAAGGAGATCCGCGAGCGACTGCGTTTCCTCAACGATGTCGGGCTCGACTATCTCACCCTGTCGCGCAATTCGGGCACGCTGTCGGGCGGCGAGAGCCAGCGCATCCGGCTCGCCTCGCAGATCGGCTCGGGCCTGACCGGCGTTCTCTACGTGCTGGACGAGCCCTCGATCGGCCTGCACCAGCGCGACAATGCCCGTCTGCTCGACACGCTGAAGCATCTGCGCGACATCGGCAACACGGTGATCGTGGTCGAGCACGACGAGGACGCGGTGCTGACGGCCGACTACGTGGTCGACATCGGCCCGGCCGCGGGCATCCATGGCGGGCGCATCATCGCGCAGGGCACGCCGGCCGAGGTGATGGCCAATCCCAGCTCGCTCACCGGGCAGTACCTGTCCGGGGCCATGGGCATAGAGGTGCCGGCCGAGCGGCGGCCGATCAAGAAGAACCGCCGCATCAAGGTCGTGGGCGCGCGCGGCAACAATCTGAAGAACGTCACGGCCGAAATCCCGCTCGGCACCTTCACCTGCGTCACCGGCGTGTCGGGCGGCGGCAAGTCGACCTTCCTGATCGAGACGCTGTTCAAGGCCGCCTCGCGCCGCATCATGGGTTCGCGGGAGCACCCGGCCGAGCACGACCGCATCGAGGGGCTGGAATTCCTCGACAAGGTCATCGACATCGACCAGTCGCCGATCGGCCGCACGCCGCGCTCCAACCCGGCGACCTATACCGGCGCCTTCACGCCGATCCGCGACTGGTTCGCCGGCCTGCCGGAGGCGAAGGCCCGCGGCTACCAGCCCGGCCGCTTCTCCTTCAACGTCAAGGGCGGGCGCTGCGAGGCCTGCCAGGGCGACGGCGTCATCAAGATCGAGATGCACTTCCTGCCCG
>CAZVTK010000193.1:455-7802 GCA_964629765.1 uncultured Mesorhizobium sp. | reverse complement strand
AGTGGCCTACTTTTGCGCCGCCCAATGGCCGACTTTTGCGCCGCCGTTGACACATGGAGTGGTACTACAGCCAGTACCTTCCGGATCGGCGGGTCGCCGCTGAGCCCGAGGCTTCGCCGATCCTCGCGAAACTGGAAGGCGTCGCGCCTGCAACCATCGTCACTGCCGGATTCGATCCGTTGCGCGACGAAGGCAGGGAGTTTGCACTACGGCTGCAGAAGGCAGGCGTGAGCGTCGAATATGTCGAACTCCCCGGAATGATCCACGGATTCATCGGTCTCTATGGGTTCGTCGACGCGGCGCGACGTTGCCTCACCAAGTGTTCGGAAATCCTCGGCGCGGCGTTGCGCGAGGACAGCGCCCGAGCGGACCTTGTCGGTTACGCGTCCGTAGAGCTTCGATGCGAGAGGACAGACAGATGGACGTAAGCGAGCACGGGACGCCAACGCAGGATTTGGCCGCCTATCGGCGCTGCCTTGGCCAGTTCGGCACCGGGATCGCAGTCATCACCGCGACGGTCGATGGCGAGCAGATCGGCATGACCTCGAACTCTTTCGCATCCGTCTCGCTGGATCCCGCTCTCGTGCTGTGGTCGATCCGCCGGGCCAGCACGAGCTTCGAAAAATTCATGTCCTGCAACGCGTTTGCGGTGAATATCCTGGCCACCGACCAGATTGACCTGTCCCAGCGCTTCGCCAGGACGTCTCAGGAGAAATTCGTTGACGTCGACTGGTCGCCCGGCATGCATGGATCGCCCGTTCTCGGAGGTGCCTTGGCGACTTTCGAATGCCGGACCGAACGGAACATCGAGGGAGGCGATCATGTGATCATGATCGGCCTTGTCGACCGGTGGACCCGCCGCGACAATAAGGACGCGCTGCTCTTCGTACAGGGGCGGTACGCCGCTCCGATCGAGCACCCGATGTCTTTGGTGCCGGCCCGGTTCGACAACCCAGTCGCCGCGAACGACCTCGGCATCGAATCATTGGCGTCGCTGCTTGTCAGAGCTTACGGCGCGCTCTCATCGACGCTTGCGGCCGCCAGGCAGATCGAAGGCCTGTCCTTGATCGAAGCCTCCCTAATGAGAGGAGTAAGGTCCTTTCCGGGGAGCACCCTCGGCGAAGTACTGCCCAGATTGCTGTTGGGTGTGAATGCCAGCGAAGATGTCGTCAACGATCTATGCCAACGAGGCTGGTTGCGCTCCGATACCGATCGCAGGCTCTGGCTGACCGAGGAAGGTGAAAGCCGTTTTGTGGCTGTCTTGACGAGAGCGCGGCAGTTGGAGAGGCGAGAGCTTGCGGGCCTTCCAAAGGAGGAACTTCAAGCGACGCGTGACGTCCTCGCGAAGATCGTCGCCCGATAGCAAGAGACTTCATCCCGTTCCGATCAGCACGCTACCGTTGGCGTCCCAGTAGGTCAAACAACGTGCCAGTTGACCGGCCGACGGAGCGCATCAAATACCTTATACCACCGGCCCGCTGATCTGACTCTGGTGGTGTTCCCAGATTGACGTCGGCATGATTCAAAGTGGCGTGGAGGGTCTGCGCCATGCCGAGAACCGTAGAGATCAAGCCGAGCCACACGCCGTCGCAGCTTCGCCGTCTGGCTGCTTCGGCAAGCCGATGCCGCAGCACGTCGCGCGCGCCAATGCTGGCAAGTCGGCGATCCGGGCAGCGGTCGAGCATGTCTCTGCCCACCAGAAGAACCGGTTCGGCCTGTTCATCCGCACCATCGGACTGGCACGGGCCGAAGCGAAACTGACGCTCGCCAACCTCGCCTACAATTTCGACAGGCTGATCTTCTATGAGCGCGCCGGCGCCAGGGGTGAATTCGCCCAAAACCCGCTGAAGTGCCTGCTGTGCTCGCGCGCCCCGCGCTACCGCCGCCAGGGCCAAAATCATCAGGTTCTTGCGGGTATCCAGCTTGCTGCTGTCAGTCACTCGCATTTCTTGTTCATTATCCACTCGACTTCCGCCGCAAGGGAAGCATTGGTCGTGTCGTCGCGCGACGCATGTGCGCTGCGGACCATGGCCTGGCGAATGAGCCGGGCTTGTCGTGGTAGTGGCGCCGGATGGACCGGCGCCCTTGGCGAAAGAGCCGACCATGACCGACATAAACATTGAGAACAAGACCAACACTGCCGACGAGACTGCGCCCGCTAGTAGTGGCCCTCGCAGGCCGCGGGAGAAGTCGTCGAAGGCAGCGATGGCTAAGACGCAAGAATCCATCTCACTGAACAGCTCCGATAACGATGCCGCTCCGGTTGAACCGAAGGTCCCCGACGCCCGTGGGTCGCAAAAGCGCACTGGCCGTAACGCAGGTCGCCAGGAGCGAGGTGCAAGCGCGTCAACCGCGCCTGAGCCGATGGCAAAGGTCTCCAAGACCGATCAGCTTCTGAAGCTGCTGCGTCGCAAGCGCGGCGCCGGGATCGCGGAGCTTCAGGAGGCAGCGGGCTGGCAGGCTCATTCCGTGCGCGGCTTCCTGTCCGGCCATGTGAAGAAGAAGCTTGGGCTGGAGGTGATCGGCGAAGCCGGAAAGGACGGGATCCGGCGCTACCGCGTCGAAGCTGCATCGCGCTCGGAGTGATCGCGATGCGGCCGAACGAGAAGCTGGAGCGGGAGGTCGCCGCGATCGGCGACCTCCCGCGCGAGGAACTGGCGGCGCGCTGGCAGACGACCTACGGCTGCCCGCCGCCTAAAGGGATCAACCGTGGATTGCTTGAGCGCTCAGCAGCGTGGCACTTGCAGGCCGCGCGGCTCGGTGGCTTGTCAGCTGCAGCACGCGCGATGCTGCGGGCAGGGTCGGCGGCCGCACGGAAGCATCAGGCCGCCGCTGAGGCAGCACGCGAGGGGGATAGATTGCCCGGCGAGATAGCGGAAGTGTCGGAACATCGTCCAGCACAGTCCGCCGCGACAGCGCGCCCACGCGCTTCCGCGCCGCTCGCCGTCGGTACCAGGCTGATGCGCGAGTGGAACGGCCGGATGCATGTCGTCGATGTGACGCCGGACGGAGTTCTGTTCGATGGAAAGCTCTACCGTTCCCTGACCGCCGTCGCGCGCCGCATCACCGGCACGCATTGGTCGGGACCACGCTTCTTCGGGCTGCCGCGATGACGAATGCGCCTCGGCTTCGTTGCGCCGTCTACACCCGCAAGTCGACGGAGGCTGGGCTCGACCAGGAGTTCAACTCGCTCGACGCCCAGCGCGAGGCGTGCGAGGCCTTCATCCGCTCGCAGTCTTCGCTGGGTTGGAAGCTCGTGGCCGATCGCTATGACGACGGCGGCATTTCCGGCGCAACCATGGATCGTCCCGCGCTTCAGCGCCTGTTGCGAGACATCCAGGAGCGGCGGGTCGATGTGGTGGTCGTCTACAAGATCGACCGCCTGGCGCGGTCGCTCGCCGACTTCGCCAGGATCGTGGACGTGTTCGATCAGGCCAACGCCTCGTTTGTCTCGGTCACCCAGCAGTTCAACACCACGACCTCGATGGGGCGGCTGACGCTGAACGTGCTTCTGTCCTTCGCCCAGTTCGAACGCGAGGTCACGGCCGAACGCATCCGTGACAAGATCGCGGCCTCGAAGCAGAAGGGCATGTGGATGGGAGGCGGCGTGCCGCTCGGCTATCGGGCAGTAAACCGCAAACTCGAGATCGACGATGAGGAGGCAGCTATCGTTCGATATCTCTTCAAGAGATATCTGGAACTGCGCTCAGTGCGCTCGCTGATGAACGACGCCAATAGCAAAGCGTTCCACGCTCGGGTTCTGCGGGCCGGTACTCGCGCTGATGCCGTCGATGCGCGCGGCGCGGGCAAGGTTGACACCGAGCAACCGCCCAGGGTTACAGAGAACGAAGCTAGCTCACCGCAGCAGGCACCCCGCCGCTTCGGACGAGGCCAGCTCTATCATGTGCTCTCAAACCCCATATACATCGGCAAGGTCCGGCATCGCGCGAAGGTCTATGATGGTGCGCACGAGCCCATCGTAGAAGAGGATACCTTCGCCGCGGCGCAGGCACTGCTGGCCGAGCAGGCGCCGGCGCGGACTGCGCCAACGAACGGGACCGAGCTCCACTATGCGTCCGATCCGCATGCGCGCAGGGGAGATGCTGGAATGTCACGAGGATGGCGCCTCCGAGCCCGCACGGTCGAGGAGGTCGTCGAACATGAGTTGCTGCGGCTTTGTGAGGACGGCCCTCGGCTGAGTGCGATACTCCAATCTCTGAGCGCCGGGAGCGAGATGCCGGCCGCACTGGCGAATGCCGCCTCAATGAAGTCCGGCATCGCATCAGGCCCGCATCAGCGGCGGCGAGACGTGCTGAGATCGCTGGTGCGACGCATCGAGTTGGGTGACGCTGTGTTGCGCATTCACGTCGATCGGACCCAGCTTGCCACTATGCTTCTCGGGCGAAGAGTGTCCGACATCGAATTCAACGATCAGGGCCATCAGGTGACAATCGAATCTCGCTTTTCTCTGCGCCGCCGCGGCATTGAGACGAAGCTGGTGCTTGCTGATCCATCGGCCCGGAACGCATCACCGGATCAGGGCCTGAGGACGCTCCTGGTGAAGGCAAATGATTACCTCAGGCAACTCACCGATGGGTCTGGACGCGGCATCGGCGAGGTCGCAGCGGCAGCCAAGATCGACCGCTCCGACTTTACGCGCGTTCTGCGGTTGGCCTTCCTTGCACCCGACATGGTCGACCGGTTCCTCAACGGTTCGCAGCCCGTCGAACTGACCGCGCAGAAGCTCTCGCGTCTCACCGAACTTCCGCACTCTTGGGCAGCCCAGAGAACTCTTCTCGGCGCTTGATAGCGTCGGCCTCGGCAATTGGTCCTGAAATCGACAATCAGCGCTGCATCGCCGTTCCAAACTTGGGGACACTGTCGCCCGCCCGCAGAGACTGCGGCGCCAAACGAGCGTCTCCCGGCACCGATTCGCGGGGAAATGTCCCCATGTTCGGAGAGCCCCGGCTGTAAGCCGCGGAAACCATAAGGCTATTCCGAGACAGTCATGAGACCGGGTTCAGGAAGCGATTGGGTGGTGCCGCAGAAGGGACTCGAACCCCCGACCCCATCATTACGAATGACGTGCTCTACCAACTGAGCTACTGCGGCGCCGGCGCGGCTCGCCGCGCGGAAGTGAGCGCGGAGATAGCGCCAAGGGGCGCGAATGGCAAGCCGGAGTTTGCTGGCGCATTCGGCGCTATATTCAATGAAATATAACGATGCCGATCTTTCGTTCAGCGGATGTGAATGGGCATGGACTCCGGCCGGCTCTGCGCTAATCTTCCGGCAAGGCAGGGCGTCATCCCCACCCAGTGAGATGCGACCTGCCGCCTTGGGAGGAGGTCTCATGTCAGACGTTTCGATGGTCGTGAACGGCCGGAAGGTTTCCGGCTCGGTCGAGGACCGCACGCTTCTCGTGCATTTCCTGCGCGAGCATCTCGGATTGACCGGCACGCATGTCGGCTGCGACACGTCGCAGTGCGGCGCCTGCGTGGTTCACGTCGACGGCAGGGCGGTCAAGTCGTGCACCATGCTCGCCGCGCAGGCTTCGGGCGCGAGCGTCGTCACCATCGAGGGACTGGCGAACGGCGCCGAGCTGCACCCCGTGCAGGCCGCGTTCAAGGAGCACCACGGCCTCCAGTGCGGCTTCTGCACGCCGGGCATGATCATGTCGGCGACTGACATGATCCGCCGGCACCCCGAGGGTCTCGACGAGAAGACCGTCCGCGCCGAGCTCGAAGGCAATATCTGCCGCTGCACCGGCTACCACAACATCGTCAAGGCCATCCTCGCCGCGTCGGAGACGATGGCGAAGCAGGGCAAGGGCAAGGCGAAGAAGGCGGCGTGAAGGGAGCGAATAGGGAGTAGCCAGTAGCGAATAGGGATTTTCGTCCCGCTCGCCGGCTCTGCTTCTCCCCCATTCGCTACTGGCTACTTCGCTATTCGCTCCGAGGCAGTTTCGGGAGGAACAACCCAATGGGTATGGAAGGCGTCGGCGCCCGTGTGGCGCGCAAGGAAGACAAGAGGTTCATCACCGGCAACGGCCGCTACACCGACGACATGACGGTGCCGGGCATGAAGCACGCGGCCTTCGTGCGCTCGCCGCACGCGCATGCCGACATCAGGAAGATCGACGTGTCGAAAGCGAAGGCCATGCCCGGCGTCATCGACGTGCTGGTCGGCAGGGAGCTGAAGGCCGACGGCATCGGCAACATCATCTGCGGCTGGATGATCCATTCCAAGGACGGCTCGCCGATGAAGATGGGCGCCTGGTCGCCGCTGGCGGTCGACCGCGTCCGCTACGTCGGCGACGCGGTGGCGATCGTGGTCGCCGACACCAAGGGCCAGGCGCGCGACGCGGCCGAGGCGGTCGAGGTGACCTACAAGGAGCGCAAGGCGGTCGTCGATCCGGTCGAGACGCTGAAGAAGGGCGCGCCAGAGCTGCACCCCGAAGCGCCCGGCAACCTGATCTTCGATTGGGAGCTCGGCGACGCCAAGGCGACCGACGCCGCGCTGGCCAGCGCCGCGCACGTCACGAAGATGCGCATCACCAACAACCGGCTGGTGCCCAACGCGATGGAGCCGCGCGCCGCGCTCGGCCACTACGACAAGGGCGAGGACCACTATACCTGCTGGACGACCTCGCAGAACCCGCACGTCGCCCGGCTGGTGATGAGCGCCTTCTACAACGTCGCGCCCGAGAACAAGCTGCGCGTGATCGCGCCCGACGTGGGCGGCGGCTTCGGCTCCAAGATCTATATCTATCCGGAGGAGATCGTCTGCCTGTGGGCGTCGAAGCGCACCGGCGTGCCGGTGAAATGGGTGGCCGACAGGACGGAGAGCTTCCTGACCGACGCTCACGGCCGCGACCATGTGACGGAGGTGCAGCTCGCCTTCGACAAGGACCACCGCATGATCGGCCTGAAGGTCGACACCATCGCCAATCTCGGCGCCTACATGTCGCTGTTCTCGTCCTCGGTGCCGACCTATCTCTACGCGACGCTGCTGTCGGGCCAGTACGCGATTCCCGCCATCCATGCCAATGTGCGCACGGTCTACACCAACACCGCGCCGGTCGACGCCTACCGCGGCGCCGGCCGGCCGGAGGCCACCTACCTGCTGGAGCGCATCGTCGAGGTGGCGGCGCGCGAGATGAAGATGGACCCGGCCGAGCTGCGCCGGAAGAACTTCATCCAGCCCAGCCAGTTCCCCTACCAGACGCCGGTGGCCCTGGTGTACGACACCGGCAACTACGAGGTCTCGCTCGACGAGGCGCTCAAGATGATCGACTACAAGGGCTTCCCGGCCCGCAAGGCGGCCAGCAAGGCCAAGGGCAAGCTGCGC
>CAZVTK010000193.1:0-445 GCA_964629765.1 uncultured Mesorhizobium sp. | reverse complement strand
GCGCGCGAGCTGGGCGTCGCGCCGGCGGAGCTGCGGCGGATCAACTTCGTGCGCGAGTTCCCGCACCAGACGCCGGTGATCATGAATTACGACGCGGGCGACTACGAGGCGTCGCTCTCGGCGGCGATGAAGGCGGCCGACTATGCCGGCTTCGAGAAGCGCCGGGCCGAGGCGAGGACGCGCGGCAAGCTGCGCGGCATCGGCATGAGCTGCTACATCGAGGCCTGCGGCATCGCGCCGTCGGCGGCGGTGGGCTCGCTCGGCTGCGGCGTCGGCCTGTGGGAGAGCGCGGAGGTGCGCGTCAACGCGGTCGGCACCATCGAGGTGCTGACCGGCTCGCACAGCCACGGCCAGGGCCACGAGACGACCTTCGCCCAGCTCGTGTCGGAGCGCTTCGGCGTCGGCATCGATTCGGTATCGATCGTGCACGGCGACACCGACAAGG
>CAZVTK010000192.1:0-7819 GCA_964629765.1 uncultured Mesorhizobium sp. | reverse complement strand
CCATTTCGGCGATGCCGCCGGCATTGTCGGTGACCGGGCCGAAGGCGTCGAGCGCCACGATCATGCCGGCGAGGCCGAGCATGGTGGTGACGGCGATGGCGGTGCCGAACAGGCCGGCGAGCTGGAACGTCGCCAGGATGCCGCCGACGATGACGATCGCCGGAAGCGCGGTCGATTCGAGCGAGACGGCCAGGCCCTGGATGACGTTGGTGCCGTGGCCGGTGACCGAGGCCTGGGCGATCGAGTTCACCGGGCGCTTGTTGGTGCCGGTGTAGTACTCGGTGATCACCACGATGAGCGCCGTCACCACGAGGCCGACGAGGCCGCAGATGAACAGATTCGCGCCGGTGATCGCGATGCCGCCGACGGTGCCGATGGAGCCCCAGCCGATGGTGAGCGAGGTCGCGCCGCCGACGCCGGCGATGGTCAGCAGGCCGGTGACGATGAGGCCCTTGTAGAGGGCGCCCATGATCGAGCCGTTGGAGCCGAGCTTCACGAAGAAGGTGCCGATGATGGAGGTGATGATGCAGGCGCCGCAGATAGCGAGCGGGTAGAGCATCACCGACGACAGGACGTCGGAGCCGGCGAAGAAGATCGCGCCGAGGACCATGGTGGCGACGACGGTCACCGCATAGGTCTCGAACAGGTCCGCCGCCATGCCGGCGCAGTCGCCGACATTGTCGCCCACGTTGTCGGCGATGGTGGCCGGGTTGCGCGGATCGTCCTCGGGGATGCCCGCTTCCACCTTGCCGACGAGGTCGCCGCCGACGTCCGCACCCTTGGTGAAGATGCCGCCGCCGAGACGGGCGAAGATCGAGATCAGCGAGGCGCCGAAGCCGAGCGCCACCAGCGCGTCGATGACCGTGCGGTCGGACGGCGCGTAGCCGAGCGGGCCGACGAGGATCCAGTAGTAGACGGCCACGCCCAGCAGGGCGAGGCCGGCGACCAGCATGCCGGTGATGGCGCCCGCCTTGAAGGCGATGTCGAGGCCGGCCGCGAGGCTGCCCGAGGCCGCCTGAGCGGTGCGCACATTGGCCCTGACCGACACATGCATGCCGATGAAGCCGGCCGCGCCCGACAGCACCGCGCCGATGAGGAAGCCGATAGCGGCGATGCCGGACAGCAGCCACCAGGCGAGCAGGAACACGACGACGCCGACGATGGCGATCGTGGTGTACTGGCGGGCGAGATAGGCCTGCGCACCCTCGCGGATGGCGGCGGCGATTTCCTGCATGCGTGCGTTGCCCTGATCGGCCGCGAGGACCGACTGCGTCGCCCAGACGGCGTAAAGGACAGAGAGCAGGCCGCAGGCAATGACGACGTAAAGCATGGTCATAGCCAGAATTTCCCTTGAGCTTGGTCCGAAAGAACCCCTCCGTCGGACCGTGACGGCAAGGGAGGCGCGGCGAGGGCCGCATCCTCCGCTTCGCGGCGGCTTATGCGAAAGCAACGGGGTAACGTCAAGCTACGGGCGGTAATTTGCCCAGTTTTTCAGCGCCTTCCAGCGACCCTAAACGATTGAAGGCGCCGGTTCCCGCCCGGCGCCTCAAGATTTCCGCGGCGAGCCGGGTCAACCCTGCCAGCAGGCAAACAGGGCAAGGCCGCCGCTGCGGTCCGAAAAATAGATGACGGGCGAGCCGTCGGTGGCCGGAGTCGTCTCGCCGACGACGTTGTAATGGGTAGCCAACGGTCCCGAGACGGGAGTGACGATGTTGCCGGCCTCCCGATACTGGCCCGAGCCATTGCCGGGATCGCCGGGCTTCTGCTCCCAGAGCGAGTTCTTCGCCACCGCGAACTGGTAGCTCGAGCCCGAGATCGTGAGCGTGCCCATCGGAATGTCGCCGTTGGCCTTGCAGCGCCAGCGCGCATTCGGCAAGGCATCCGACGACGACGAGGAAACCGCCGCGACGCCGATCGCCAGAAGGGCGGCGAGCCCCGGAGCGCGGGCCCTCACAGCGGAATCTCCGACAGAATTGGCGCAATGCGCGGCTTCCATTTCGCGCAGAAGCCGTCCGAATTGGCGTCGTACGCGTCGAATGCCTGATCGTACCACTTGCCGTCGAGTTCGTCGTTCGACACGCCAAGCCGCGCGGCCAGCAGGTCCGTCACGCGCACGAGGCGGTCCTGCTCGTGTTGCGGCAGGTCGATATCGGGGCAATTGGCCGCGGCGACCCCGACGGCGATCACCTCTGCGAGGAGCCGCTCGGCATGCGCCTTCGGCAGCGTCGCAATCTCCACGCGGGCGTACGCACCGCTCGACACGAGCGCCGTCGCCGCAACCAAGGCCAGCCTTCCAAGCAAGGGCACCTCCTCAATCTGCTCAGTGATTATTTAATCACTGAGCATTAATCAAGGCCAAAGTTGGTCCGCTGGCGCTTGCGCGGGATGAAGGCTCGTTCGTCAGGCAGAGGCAGGCCGCGTCAGCAAGGCCAGGATCGCCAGCGCGGCGAGGCACACCGCGCTGACCGGCAGCACGATCCAGTTCAGCATGTCCCAGCCCCAGCCATTGTAGACCTGCCCCGACATGAGCGAGGCGAAGGCGACGAAGCCGAACAGGACGAAATCGTGAAAACCCTGCACCTTGCCCTTCTCCGCCGGGCGGTAGCTCTCGGCGACCATGGCGGTCGCGCCGATGAAGCCGAAGTTCCAGCCGATCCCGAGCAGGACGAGCGCCGTCCAGAACTGCCAGAGCCGGATGCCGGACAGGGCCACCAGCGCGCAGGCGACGAGCAGCAGGAGGCCGGCGGCGACGATGCGCTCCTTGCCGAAGCGCGCGATCAGGGAGCCGGTGACGAAGCTGGGCGCGAACATCGCCATCACGTGCCATGAAATGCCGAGCGTGGCCTCGTCGGGGGTGAAGCCGCAGCCTACCATCGCGAGCGGGGCGCCGGTCATGACGAAGCTCATCAGGGCGTAGCTGCCGACCGCGCAGAGCAGGCCGACGAGGAAGACAGGCTGAAGCACGATCTCCCGGAGCGGCCGCGCGGGGCCGGCGGCGACGGCCGCGCGGCCCGCGCCCGCCTTCGCCGCGGGCAGGAAGGAGATGATCACCGCGCCCACCGCCGCAAGGGCGACGATCGAGGCGAACGAGCCGGCGAACATGACGGGCGCGAACGCCTCGCGCGTGAAGATGACGATCTGGGGCCCGAGGATCGCCGTCACGATGCCGCCGGCGAGAATCCATGAAATCGCCTTGGCCTTGAGCTCCGGCGGCGCGTTGTCGGCGGCGGCGAAGCGGAACTGCTGCACGAAGGCGCCGCCCCAGCCCACCACCAGCAGGCCGAGGCAGAAGATCCAGAAGCTCGGCAGGAAGAAGGCCAGCGTCGCGGCGGCCCCGCCCAGCGCGGTGACGCCCGTTCCGAGCTGGAAGCCGGACCGCTGGCCGATGGCGCGCACGATGGCCGCCGCGGGAATGGCGCCCAGCGCCACGCCGAGCGTGTAGGCCGTCACCGGCGCGGTCGCCAGCGACTTGTCCGCGTCGAGCAGATAGTGGCCGGCGAGCGCGCCGATCGACATGGAGATCGGCGCGGCCGAGCCGATGACGGCCTGCGCCAGCGTCAGCACCAGCGCCGTGCGGCGCGCCTGCGCGGCATCCATGGCTACCGGCCCTTGCCCTCGCCGCGCACCTGCCGCGCGACGCGGTCCAGCACCGCGTTGACGACCTTGGGCTCGTCCGCCTCGTAGAACGCCTTGGCGATGTCGACATATTCGGACACCACGACGGCGACCGGCACGTCCTTGCGGTCCATCAGCTCGTATACGCCGGCGCGCAGGATGGCGCGCAACGTGGTGTCGAGGCGCGACAGCGGCCAGTCGTCGAGCAGCGACTGGCGGATCACCGGGTCGATGGTCTTCTGCTGCTCCACCACGCCCGCGAGGATGGCGCGGAACCATTGCGCGTCGGCCTCGCGGTAGAGCTCGCCGTCGATCTCCTTGCCGAGCCGGAACGCCTCGTATTCGGCGGCCGTCTCCAGCACGCCGACGCCCGCCAGATCCATCTGGTAGAGCGCCTGCACGGCCGCCAGACGGGCGGCGCCGCGCTTGTTGGCGCCGCGCGCCTCTCTGCTTGCCGGGCCTGCCGGCTCGGGCGTGCGTTTTTTTGCGGTCACGCCAGCGCCTCGCGCAGCTCGATCATGGTCAGCGCCGCGCGCGCGGCAAAACCGCCCTTGTCGCCCTCGCTCCGACGCGCGCGCACCCATGCCTGCTCGTCGTCCTCGGTGGTGAGGATGCCGTTGCCGATGGCGAGCCCGCGATTGACGGTCAGGTCCATGATCGCGCGGGCGGATTCGTTGGCGACGATGTCGAAGTGGTAGGTCTCGCCGCGAATGACGCAGCCGAGCGCCACGAAGCCGTCATAGGCTTTCTTCTGGCTGGAGAAGCCGAGCCCCTTGCGCGCGGCGCCGAACATGATCGCCGCCGGGATCTCCAGCGCGCCGGGAACCGTCACGACGTCGAAGGTGGCGCCGGCCTCCTCCAGCGCGGCCTTGGCGCCCTCCAGCAATGCATCGGCGAGATCGTCGTAGAAGCGGGCTTCCACGATGAGAAGATGTGGCATGATGTGTTCCGGCGTGAAAATCGTGCCGGTGGATTAGGCCGAAGCGCCGCGCGGGGCAAGCGGCAACGGCGCGCGGCGGGCATGCATCGGGCTTACAGGCCCTGCTCGCGGGCCTCGACCAGCCGCGCGGCATAGCGCGCCATGGTGTCGATCTCGATGTTGACGCGGTCGCCCGTCTGCCGCTCGCCCCATGTCGTGACGCTCAGCGAATGGTGGATCAGAAGCACGTCGAAACGGGCATGGTCGACCCTGTTCACCGTCAGCGAGGTTCCGTCGAGGCAGACCGAGCCTTTCGGCGCGATGAATTTCGCCAGCGCGGCCGGGGCCTCCAGCGTGAAGCGCACCGCGTCGCCCTCCTCCTCGCGCGCCACGATCGCCGCCATGCCGTCGACATGGCCGGACACGATGTGGCCGCCGAGCTCGTCGCCGATCTTCAGCGCCCGTTCGAGGTTGATGCGGGTGCCTTCCCTCCAGCCGGCGGCAGTGGTCAGGCGCAGCGCCTCCTCCCATGCCTCGACCTCGAACCAGCGCGCGTTGGAGCCGGCCTCGGGGAGCGCGACGACGGTCAGGCACACGCCGGCGCAGGCGATGGAGGCGCCGATGTCGATGCCGGCCGGGTCGTAGGCCGTCGCGATCCGCAGCCGCACGCCCTCGGGCAACGGCTTCGCGGCGGCCACGCGGCCCACATCGGTGACGATGCCGGTGAACATCAGATGTCCCTCACCCATTCCTCGTAGCCGTCGTCGCCGAAGCGCCCTTCGGCCACCTTCCTGAATCCGGGCGGCCCATATCCGGACGGAATGGTGCCGGGCAGCAGCGGCGAGGCGATGCCGCCCTCGCCGACGGTCGCGGCGCCGGCGAACAGCACGATACGGTCGACCAACCCCTCATCGAGGAAATGGCGGGCGGTCGTCGCCCCGCCCTCGACCGTCAGCGTGGCGATGCCGCGCCCGGCAAGATCCTCCAGCAGTTCCGGCAACGCGATGGACCCGTCGAACGTCTCGACCGCGAGGAACTCTACGCCCTTCGCCCACAGCGTGGCGCGGCGGCCCGCATCCGCGTCCGACGCGGCCGCGACGAGCACCGGCACCTTGCGCGCGGTCCTTGCCAGCTTCGAGCGCGGCGGCAGGCGCGCCTCGCGGTCGAGCACGATGCGGATCGGCGAGCGCGCCTCCAGCCCCGGCAGGCGGCAGGTCAGCGCCGGGTCGTCGGCGATCGCGGTGCCGATGCCGACGAGGATGGCGTCGCTCTCGGCGCGCAGCGCATGCGCCTGCGCCCGCGCCAGCGGGCCGGTGATCGCCATCTGTCCCTCACCCGTCCGGCCGATCATGCCGTCGGCGGAAACCGCAAGCTTCAGAATCACTTCCGGGCGCTTGCGCACGGATCGAATCAAGTAGCCGGCCATCAGCTCGGCAGCCTCGGCGGCCAGCACGCCTTCCACGACCTCGATGCCCGCCGTACGCAGGATGGCGTAGCCGCGGCCGGCGACGCGGGGGTCGGGATCGCTCGCCGCGCCCACGACCCGCGTCACGCCGGCGGTGACGAGCGCCTCGGCGCAGGGGGGCGTGCGGCCGTGGTGTGCGCAAGGCTCCAGCGTGACATAGGCGGTGGCGCCCCGCGCCCGCTCGCCCGCCTCGGCCAGCGCCTGCGTCTCCGCATGCGGGCGGCCGCCGACCGCGGTGACGCCGCGGCCGAGGATCACGCCGTCCCTGACGATCAGCGTCCCGACCGAGGGGTTGGTGCCGGTCAGCCCGAGATGTTTGCGCGACAGCCGGATCGCCGCCGCCATGAAGCGGCGGTCGTCCTCGCTCACGGCCGGCGCGCCGGGCATCTCAGTCCTGCCCTTCCTCGCCCTTCAGCGTTCCCAGCAGTTCGTGGAAATCGCGGGCCTCGCGGAAATTGCGGTAGACCGAGGCGAAGCGCACATAGGCGACGTCGTCCAGCGACTTCAGCGCCTCCATCACCAGTTCGCCGATCTGGTCGGAGGTGATCTCGCTCTCGCCGGTCGATTCGAGCTGGCGCACGATGCCGGACACCGCGCGCTCGATGCGGTCGGGCTCGACATTGCGCTTGCGCAACGCGATGTCGAAGGAGCGCGCCAGCTTGTCGCGGTCGAACGGCACCTTGCGGCCGCTCTTCTTCGCCACCATCAGGTCGCGCAGTTGCACCCGCTCGAAGGTGGTGAAGCGGCCGCCGCAGTCGGGGCAGACGCGGCGGCGGCGGATGGCCGCCCCGTCCTCGGCGGGACGGCTGTCCTTCACCTGCGTTTCCATCGACTGGCAGTAGGGGCAGCGCATTCGTCAGCCCAGATAGGGATAGAGCGGGAAGCGGTCGGTGAGCGTCAGCACCTTCTCTTTGACCGCCGCCTCGACCGCGGCGTTGCCCTCGTCCGAATTGGCGGCCTTCAGCCCGTCCAGCACCTCGGCGATCAGTTGGCCGATCTCGCGGAACTCGGCCCGGCCGAAGCCGCGCGTGGTGCCGGCCGGCGTCCCGAGCCGCACCCCCGAGGTGACGAACGGCTTTTCCGGGTCGAAGGGAATGCCGTTCTTGTTGCAGGTGATGTTGGCGCGGCCCAGCGCCGCCTCGGCGCGCTTGCCGGTGGCGTTCTTCGGCCGCAGGTCGACCAGCATCAGATGATTGTCGGTGCCGCCGGACACGATGTCGAGCCCGGTTTCCTGAAGGCTCGACGCCAGCGCCTTGGCGTTGGCGGCGACGTCCGCCGCATAGTCCTTGAACGAAGGCCGCAGCGCCTCGCCGAAGGCCACCGCCTTGGCGGCGATGACGTGCATCAGCGGCCCGCCCTGCAGGCCCGGGAACACGGCCGAGTTGATCTTCCTGGCGATGTCCTCGTCATTGGTGAGGATCATGCCGCCGCGCGGGCCGCGCAGCGACTTGTGGGTGGTGGTGGTCACCACATGGGCGTGCGGCAGCGGCGAGGGATGCACGCCGCCGGCCACCAGCCCCGCGATATGGGCCATGTCGACCATGAGATACGCGCCGACCGAATCGGCGATCTCGCGAAACCGCTTCCAGTCCCAGATACGCGAATAGGCGGTGCCGCCGGCAAGAATCAGCTTCGGCCTGTGCTCCTGCGCCAGCCGCTCGACCTCGTCCATGTCGAGCAGATGGTCGTCGCGGCGCACGCCGTAGGAGACGACCTTGAACCATTTGCCGCTCATGTTGACCGGCGAGCCGTGGGTCAGATGGCCGCCCGAATTCAGGTCCAGCCCCATGAAGGTGTCGCCCGGCTGAAGCAGCGCGAGG
>CAZVTK010000191.1:0-7987 GCA_964629765.1 uncultured Mesorhizobium sp. | reverse complement strand
GCGGCGGGCCCAACCGCATCGGCCAGGGCATCGAGTTCGACTATTGCTGCTGCCACGCCGCCTTCGCGCTGAAGGAGGCCGGCTACGAATCGATCATGATCAACTGCAACCCGGAGACCGTGTCGACCGACTACGACACCTCCGACCGGCTCTATTTCGAGCCGCTGACGGCCGAGGACGTGCTGGAGATCCTGCGCGCCGAGAAGGCGGCCGGCACGCTGGTGGGTGTAATTGTCCAATACGGGGGCCAGACGCCGCTAAAACTCGCCGACGCGCTGGAGAAGGCGGGCATTCCCATCCTCGGCACGTCGGTCGACGCCATCGACCTCGCCGAGGACCGCGACCGCTTCCAGAAGCTCCTCATCAAGCTCGGCCTGCGCCAGCCGAAGAACGGCATCGCATGGTCGGTCGAGCAGGCGCGCACGGTGGCTTCCGAACTCGGCTTCCCGCTGGTGGTGCGCCCGTCCTACGTGCTGGGCGGCCGGGCCATGCAGATCATTCACGACGAGGGCATGTTGCAGTCCTACCTGCTCGACACCGTGCCCGGCCTCGTGCCCGAGGACATCAAGCAGAAATACCCCAACGACAAGACCGGCCAGATCAACACGCTGCTGGGCAAGAACCCGCTGCTTTTCGACACCTATCTGACCGAGGCGGTGGAGGTGGACGTCGACGCGCTGTGCGACGGGACGAGCGTCTACGTGTCGGGCATCATGGAGCATATCGAGGAGGCCGGCATCCATTCGGGCGACAGCGCCTGCTCGCTGCCGGTCCATTCGCTGCCGGACAGCCTCGTGGACGAGCTCGAACGGCAGACGGCGGCGCTCGCCCGCGCGCTGAAGGTCGGCGGGCTGATGAACGTGCAGTACGCCATCAAGGACGGCGAGATCTTCGTCCTCGAGGTGAACCCGCGCGCCAGCCGCACGGTGCCGTTCGTCGCCAAGACGATCGGACGGCCCATCGCCAAGATCGCCGCGCGAATCATGGCCGGGGAGAGCCTCGACGGCGCCTTCTCGCACTACGGGGCAAAACCCGACCCGCGAAAACTCGGCCACATCGCGGTCAAGGAAGCGGTGTTCCCCTTCGCCCGCTTCCCCGGCGTCGACACGCTGCTCGGCCCCGAGATGAAGTCCACCGGCGAGGTGATGGGGCTCGACCGCGACTATGCGCTGGCCTTCGCCAAGGCGCAGCTCGGCGCCGGCGTCGACCTGCCGCGCTCGGGCACGCTGTTCGTCTCGGTGCGCGACGAGGACAAGGCCAAGGTGCTGCCCTCGGTGCAGAAGCTCGCCTCGCTGGGCTTCAAGGTGCTGGCGACCGGCGGCACCGCCCGCTACCTGATCGAGAAGGGCGTCGAGGTCACCAAGATCAACAAGGTGCTGGAAGGCCGCCCGCATATCGAGGACGCCATCCGCAACCGGCAGGTGCAGCTCGTCTTCAACACCACGGACGGCCAGAAGGCGCTGTCGGATTCGAAGTCGCTGCGCCGCGCCACGCTGATGCAGAAGGTGCCGTACTATACCACCATGGCGGGCGCCGCCGCCGTCACCGAGGCCATCGCAGCGCTCAAGGCGGGGAACCTGGAGGTCCGGCCGTTGCAGGGGTATTTCCAGTAAGCGCAATCCGCAGATGCGGTGGTCGCCGCGATTGAGCCTGGCACGGCGGTGGCCCGCGCGGCGTGAACCGCCCGCAGGTCGGGGCGTCGTCCGCAACCGTCTGCTGAAGAAGACTTTCCCGAACCGATAGAATTGCAGCGACCGGCTTGGCCCGGTTGCAACCTTTGATGTGCATGCTGGTCTGACGAGGGCTGGAAGCCGCCGCATGCCGGTCATCGCCCTGTGCCGCTTTGGCACGGGGCGGGCCGGACGAGGTGTCGGCGGGCGCCTTCCGTCCCGATCCGGAACGGAATCGGGCTGGCACAGGGGTTGCAAGGGGAGGGCACGGCCGCAAGCGGCTCGGCCGTCCTGGAACGGAGAAGTCAGGCATGTCGGAATACAGCAATATCGTACGGGGAACCGAAGGCGACGACAAACTGCGCGCTGGCGCGGGCGACGAGCATATCGACGGCGGCAAGGGCTGGGATACGCTCGACCTTGAGGGCAAGTCGACGGACTGGAGCCTCTTTCGCAACGACGACGGCTCGATCACGCTGAGCCATGCGCTCCACGGCACCAAGACGGTGGCCAATGTCGAGGGCATCTGGTTCGCCGGCGACAATGCCTGGAACACCACGCAGGACTGGATCGCGGCTGGGCTGGACGGCAAGAAGGTGACGCCCCTGCCGCGTCCCGACCCCGCGGCGAACGTGATCGCCGGCACGGCGGGCGACGACTGCCTCGTCGGCACGGCCGGCGACGACCGGATCGAGGCGGGCAAGGGCAATGACGGCATCCGCGCCGGCAAGGGCAACGATTTCATCGACGGCGGCGACGGCTGGGACACGCTGGACGCCGACGGCAAGTCGACCGACTGGACTTTCACGCGCAACGACGACGGCACCGTCGAGATGGCGCACGCCGTCTACGGCACCAAGACGGTGGCCAATGTCGAGGGCGTGTGGTTCGCCGGAGACAACCAGTGGAAGACCATGGAGGACTGGCTCAAGACGGCCGCCGATGACGGCGACGATTCAGGCGACGACGGCGCTGGCGGCGGCGACGACATCGATGATGGCGATGCCGGCGACGGCGACACCGGAGGCGGCGCGCCGGGCAAGGACATCCTCGGCACGGCGGGCGACGACTGCCTCGTCGGCACCGACGGCGACGACCGCATCGAGGCGGGCGCCGGCAACGACTTCATCTCCGCCGGCAAGGGCGACGACACTATCGACGGCGGCAAGGGCTGGGACACGGTCGACGCCGACGGCAAGTCCACGGACTGGACCTTCAGCCGCAACGACGACGGCACGGTCGACATGGCGCATGCCGTCTACGGCACCAAGACGCTGAAGGACGTCGAGGGCGTGTGGTTCGCCGGCGACAACCAGTGGAAGACGGTCAACGACTGGGTCGGCGACGGCAAGGCCCCGGCCCCGAAGGCGGACCCGGCCAAGGCTTCCGTGGTCGGCGCCGACAGCATGGCCGAGGGCCAGACCAAGTCCTACAAGGTCGAGCTCGACAAGGCGCTGGACGTCGACACCTACTACACGATCACCGTCGAGAACGGCACGGCCAAGTGGGTCGACGGCGCGACGCCGGGCGTCGACAAGCAGGACATCATGTGGGGCGGCTATTACGACGTCCGCGAGACCAAGACCGGCAAGATCATCAAGACGGTGGAAGGCTGGGTGCCGCTCGGCACCTATGAATACGGCCCCGGCAAGGACCGCCCGATGGTCGGCCCCGCCGATGCGAGCTGGGATTTCTCGACCTTCCAGAACGGCAAGGCCGCCGGCACGCAGATCGTGGTGAAGATCCCGGCCGGCGAGACTTCTTCGGACGCGTTCGAGATCACGGCCTGGAAGGAGAAGATCACGCTCGACGGCGACCTGCACAAGGGCAAGGAAGGCCAGGAGGGCGTCGAGAACTTCAAGCTGTCGATCTCCGACATCGAGGGCGCCGGCAGCTGTGACGTGGTGGTCTGCGCCGACAAGACGGTCGAGATCTGCGACGTGCCGGTCATCAACAAGGTCTCGCCGATCGCGCTCGACCTCGACGGCTCGGGCATGATCGAGGTGACCGGCGACACCAGTTCGATCGACAAGGACGAGGACGGCGCGCTCGGCCGCACGGTCGAGTTCGACATCGACGGCGACGGCGACCTCGACACGATCGAATGGTTCGCCGGCACGGGCGACGGCATCCTGGTCGACATGACGAAGGTCGGCGCCGACGGCTCGATCGACGGCAAGGCGCTGTTCGGCGACGAGGGCGGCAAATACGCCAACGGCTACCAGAAGCTGGCGCTGCTCGACGCCGACGGCGACGGCTTCATCGCCGGGGCCGAGCTCGACGGGCTGGGCCTGTGGGTCGACAATGGCGACGCCGTGCTTCAGGACGGCGAGCTGAAGTCGGCCGCGGAGCTGGGCATCGCCTCCATCTCCACCCATATGGAGATCGCCTTCGACGCGCAGGGCCGCAGCCTGATGCAGTCGTCCGCGACGACCGCCGACGGCCACGAGATCCTGTCCGAAGACGTGTGGTTCCGCCTCGGCGCGACGGCCGATCCGGTGTTCGAGCACACGCCGGTGCTGGATCACCCGGCCGACGCCTGCTGCCAGTAAGGGCCTGCCGGAAACCCGCAAGCGCGGTCTGAAAAAGGCGGGAGGGAGGGGCAACCTTCCCTCCCGCGTTGCGTATCTGGTGCCGGGTATCTGGTGCCGGCGTCAGATTTGCGCTGACAGCGCCGCCGCGCTGCGGTAGCTGTGAGGCGGATCTGGGACTTGCCCGGCGGCGGAGCCGGGCCTGCATGCGAGGAGCCGGCCATGCGCTGGAGAGGACGCCGCGAAAGCAGCAATATCGACGACCGCCGCAGCAGTGGCGGGGGCGGGGCGTTTCCCGGCGGCTTCGGCCGCGGCGGCTCGCAGATCCGCCTGCCGACCGGCGGGCGCGGCGGGGGCTTAAGCTTCGGCACCATCGCCATCCTCGTCGTGCTGTTCTTCGGCATGCGCGCCTGCGGCATCGACCCGCTCGACATGCTGGCGGGCGGCGGCGGCGCGCCGGGCGGCGGCGGGCAGTTCGCGCAGGAGGAGGGCACGCCCGCCTCCGACGAGATGAAGCAGTTCGTCGCCGTGGTGCTGGCCGAGACGGAGGACGTGTGGAACGGCATCTTCCAGGCCGAGGGCTCGACCTATCGCGAGCCGACGCTGACGCTGTTCTCGGGCCAGGTGCAGTCGGCCTGCGGCTTCGCCTCCTCGGCGTCGGGACCGTTCTACTGCCCGGGCGACCAGAAGGTCTATCTCGACACCAGCTTCTTCCAGCAACTGGCGTCGCAGTTCGGCGCGTCGGGCGATTTCGCGCAAGCCTACGTCATCGCCCACGAGGTCGGCCACCATGTGCAGAACCTCACCGGCATCCTGCCGCGCTTCAACCAGATGCGCCAGTCGATGACCGAGGCCGAGGCCAACGCCATGTCGGTGCGCGTCGAGCTCCAGGCCGACTGCTTCGCCGGCGTGTGGGCGCATTTCACCGACCAGAAGGGCCTGCTCGAGAAGGGCGACGTGCAGGAGGCGCTGAACGCGGCCCGGCAGATCGGCGACGACACCTTGCAGAAGCGCATGCAGGGCTATGTGGTGCCGGAGAGCTTCAACCACGGCACGTCGGAGCAGCGCCAGCGCTGGTTCGCGCGCGGCTACGAGAGCGGCCGGCTCTCGCAGTGCGACACGTTCAGCGGCGGGATCTGACCCGCCGCCGCAGGGGACGCCCCGCTGTTTCTAATATAAGGATACGCTTTAGTCTCGAATTTACCCCTTGCCGCTACGATGGCCCCCTTATCGGACAGGCCCGGGGGTTGCAGCATGATGACGCAGGCGCATCGCTTCGCGCGGCACGAGGCCGGCAATTTCGCACTGATCGCCTCGGTTCTCGCCATTCCGCTGGTCGTCGCCGCGGGCGTGGCGATGGACCTGTCGACGATCAGCCGCACCCGCTCCGAGCTCCAGCACGCCATGGACGCGGCGGTGCTGGCGGTGGCGCGCGAGGGCAAGGACATAGACGACAAGAAGGCGGCCGAGATCGCCCGGACGTTCGTCGCCAGCAACTATCACCTCCAGTACACCGACCTCGTCATCGACCGCTCGGGCACCGGCGTCACGGTGGACGCCAGGACGCGGGCGCCGATGGCCTTCGGCGCCCTGTTCGGCTACGAGAACTGGCAGGTGGCTGCCAGTTCCTCGGCCGACATCGCCTACGCGTCCTACGAGATCGCGCTGGTGCTCGACACGACGGGCTCGATGTCCGGCGGCAAGCTCCAGTCGATGAAGGACGCCGTAGACGGCATGATCGAGAGCATGTCGGCGCAGATGAAGGACAGGAACCGGCTGAAGTTCTCGCTGGTGCCGTTCGCCACCTTCGTCAATGTCGGTCCCGAATACGGCCCGAAATTCGATGCGCAGGGCCTCCAGATACCCGGCACGGGCGCTGCGTGGCTGGATCTGGAAGGCAGGAGCGCCACGCCGCAGACCGAGCTTTCCGCCGGCGCCAGCCGCTTCCAGGCCTATCACAACATGGGCAAGCAGTGGCCGGGCTGCGTGGAGACGCGCATGCCGGCGGGCGGCAAGGACTTCGACGTCGAGGACATCGCCGCCAGCCAGGGCGATCCGCGCACGCTGTTCGTGCCCGCCTTCGCGCCGGACGAGCCGGCCTTGCAGGGCTATTTCAACAACTACATCGATTCCGGCGTCGACCCGCTCGACCGCTCGGCCGCGGCGCGCAAGGCGAAGCTCGCCAAATACGGCCTTCCCTCCGACGCCAACGGCGTGCCGCTGGCGGGAGCGGCGCTGCGGGCGGCCGCCGGCACGCTGGGGCTCGGCGGCGGCGTGGCGATCGACGACGGCGCGTCGGGCAACCAGGGTTTTGCCAAGGGGCCGGGCATGGGTTGCGCCATGCAGCCGATCACGCCGCTGACCAACGACTACACCAAGCTGCGCGCCAATGTGAAGGCGCTGGCCGCCACGGGCACGACCAACATCATGGAGGGCGTGGCCTGGGGCACGCGCGTCCTGTCGCCGGGCGAACCCTTCGCGCAAGGAGCGAAGAAGGGCGGGCTCGGCGTCGAGAAGATCATGATCGTGCTGACCGACGGTTCGAACGTGCTCGGCAACAGCGGCACCGCGCTCGGCTCCCACTATTCGAGCTTCGGCTATGCGGTGGACCAGCGGCTCGACGGGGCCATGTCGGGGGCGGGCGCCTCGAACGCGGCCATGAATGCGCGCACGCTGGCGGCCTGCACCCATGCCAAGAAGGACGGCGTCATGGTCTACACGATCCGGCTCGAGGAGCCGGACGTGAAGACCGGCAACATGCTGGAGCAGTGCGCGACTTCCCCTGCGCATTATTTCGACGCGCCGTCGCGCACGCAGCTCGACGAGGTGTTCCAGACGATCAAGGACAGGATCGTGCGGCTGCGCATCTCGTCGTGACGCCGCCGCGCTGGCATGATCGAGGGGCGGCCGCGGCCGCCCTTTTCGATTCGCGGCCCGGTCACGGACGGGAACCCGCGCATGGCGGCAGAGGTTGGTGCGGCATGACCGGTGAGAGGACGGGCGTCTCATGAATATGCTGGGCAGACGCCTTGCGCTGGCGACCGCGGTGGCGGGCGGCATCGCCGCCAGCCAGGGGCCGGAGCTGGCGCAGCAATACCGCCAGCGGCTGGGCGGCGCGCTGGAGGAGCTGGGCGCGGTGGTGGCGCGCTTCGACGCCGACGCGGCGGCCGGCGGCATGGACCGCGAGCAGGCGCTGCGACGGCACGAGGAGTCCGCCGACGGCTTCTTCCGCGACCGCGGCCGCAGCACGCGCGAGGTGGTGACGCGCTACGACGCGCTGGTGAGGCAGGCGCGGCGGCTGGCCGACCAGCCCGATTATCTCGACCCGCTGGTGCTGATCACCGGAGCCGACCCGCGCGTGCTTGCGGGCGCATGGCGCGACTACCAGCCGGCGGTGCCGCTGACGCCGTCGAGCCTGTCGTGGACGGGCATCGGCTTCGTGCTGGGCGGGCTGCTCGTCGCGCTGCTCGCGCGGCTGGGCGGCGGCGCGACGCGTCTCGCGCGGCGCCGGTTCGGCCGGGGGCGCGACGAGGCGGCGCCCGCGCCGTTCAGGTAGTTCAGCGCTCGGCCAGCGCCGGCTCGCCCCTGCGCTCGCGGATCAGATTGGCGAAGCGCCGGAACAGATAGTGCGAATCCTGCGGGCCGGGCGAGGCTTCCGGGTGGTGCTGGACCGAGAAGACCGGCTTGCCGACGACCGAGATGCCGCAGTTCGAGCCGTCGAACAGCGATTCGTGCGTCGCCGTCACCCCCTCGGGCAGCGACTCCTTGTCGACCGCGAAGCCGTGG
>CAZVTK010000190.1:0-8004 GCA_964629765.1 uncultured Mesorhizobium sp. | reverse complement strand
CTACGCCAAGACCATCAGGCTGTCGGCCGAGGCCGAGCCGGAGATCTTCGCCACCACGAAGCGCTTCGGCACGGTGCTGGAGAACGTCGTGCTCGACGCCGGCCGCGTGCCGGACTTCGACGACGGCAGCCTGACCGAGAACACGCGCTGCGCCTACCCGCTGCCGTTCATCCCGAACGCCAGCGAGACCGGCCGCGCCGGCCACCCGAAGAACATCATCATGCTCACCGCCGATGCGTTCGGGGTCATGCCGCCCATCGCACGGCTTACCCCGGCGCAGGCCATGTACCACTTCCTGTCCGGCTACACGGCCAAGGTTGCGGGGACCGAGCGCGGCGTGACCGAGCCGGAGGCGACCTTCTCGACCTGCTTCGGCGCGCCCTTCATGCCGCGCCATCCGTCGGAATACGGCAACCTGCTGCGCGACCTGATCGCCCGCCACGGCGCCGCCTGCTGGCTGGTCAACACCGGCTGGACCGGGGGCGCCTACGGCACCGGCCGCCGCATGCCGATCAAGGCCACCCGCGCCCTGCTGGCGGCGGCGCTGGACGGCTCGCTCAACGATGCGAAGTTCCGCACCGACGCCAATTTCGGCTTCGCCGTGCCGGTGTCCGTGGCGGGCGTCGACGCCGCCATCCTCGACCCGCGCTCCACCTGGGCCGACCCGGTCGCCTACGACCGTCAGGCCCGCCGGCTGGTGGCGATGTTCATCGAGAACTTCGCCCGGTTCGACAAGCATGTCGACCATGCGGTGCGCGGCGCGGCGCCGTCCTTGCAGGTTGCTGCGGAATAGAGCCTCCCAAGGCTGGGCGAAGGGCGCGCCGTGCGCCCTTCGCCCCTGAACTGGCCCGAGCGGGCTTGTACCGCCGCTTCCGGCGCATCATTGTCCGCGCGGGCGATCCTGCCCGGCGCGAGCGCTGACATGGACTTCTCCGCAGACATCGAGGCCGCGCCCGGCGTGATCATCCGCCCGACGGACCTCGCCGAAAGCTTCATCCGCGCTTCGGGTCCCGGCGGCCAGAACGTCAACAAGGTCGCGACCGCCGTCCAGCTGCGCTTCGACCTGCGCGGCGCCGAAGGCATTCCGGAGCATCTGAAGCCGCGCCTGCTGCGGCTCGCCGGCAGCCGCGCCACCAAGGACGGCGAGATCGTCATCGAGGCGAGCCGATTCCGCACGCAGGAGCGCAACCGCGAGGACGCGCGCGAGCGGCTGGCTGCGCTGGTTGCGAAAGCGGCGGAGCCGCCCCCGCCGCCGCGCAAGAAGACGAAGCCGACGAAAGGCGCGGTCGAGCGCCGGCTCAAGGAGAAGTCCGGCCGCAGCTCGGTGAAGAAGCTGCGCGGGCGCGTGGAGCGCGAGTAAATCGCCGCACCGGCGCCGTTTCTGCTTCCAATCCGGCAACGCGGATGCGAGATAGAAGGTCCAATTTGCGGCGACAGGGAGTTTTGCGAAATGGGTCTGTTCAGCTTTGTGAAGTCGGTCGGCAAGAAGATCGGCATCGGCGGCGGCGACGAGGAAACGCCGCCGGAGGCGGAGGCCGTCAAGAAGGAGCTTGCCTCGCACGATCTCGGCACCGAGAAGGTCGACCTCAAGGTCGTCGGCGACAGGATCGTGCTCAGCGGCGTGGTCGCCGACCAGGCCGCGTTCGAGAAGGCGGTCGTTGCCGTGGGCAACACGCTGGGCATCTCGGCCGTCGACACCGACGATCTGAAGATCGTGGCGCCCGACAGCGGGCTGAAGCTCGCCGAGGCCGACATGACGGCGCTGGTGGCGGCTTCGATCCCGGCGAAGGAGCCGCGCTTCTACACGGTCAAGAAGGGCGACAACCTGTCCAAGATCGCCGAGGCGATGTACGGCAAGGGCAAGGCGTCGAAGTATACAGTCATCTTCGAGGCCAACAAGCCGATGCTGAAGCACCCGGACAAGATCTATCCGGGCCAGTCGCTGCGCATTCCCGACCTCGACTGACCGCCGGCATTCAGCCGGTATACAAAGCCGTTGGCTTGTGCGCCCGCCCATGTTAGGCGGGCGCAGCTTTTTCGCACAGCGTACGGAGACCGCCATGGCCATCGCCAACCCGCCCTTTCGCGCCGACCATGTCGGCAGCCTGCTTCGGCCGGCCGAGGTGAAGGCCAGGCGCAAGGCGTTCTTCGAGGACAAGTCGATCCCGCACGAGGAACTCGCGGCGGCCGAGGATGCCGCGATCCGCGACGCGATCAAGGTGCAACAGGACGCCGGCCTGCCGGTGGTGACCGACGGCGAGATCCGCCGCGCCTTCTGGCACTACGACTTCCTCGACGGGCTCACCGGCTTCGACCTGGAAAAGCGCGACCACGGCGCCCAGTTCGCCGGGGTGCAGATGATCCCGGTGCATCCGGTGATCACCGAGCGCTTCGACTTCCCCGACGACCATCCGCATCTGGCGCATTTCAAATTCGTCGCGGCCAACACCGGGGTCCTGCCGAAGATCTCCATCCCCGGCCCGTCCTGCGCCCATTTCCGCACCGCGCCGGACGACGTGCGCGTCAGGGAATACCGCGACGATTTGCAGGCCATGTTCGACGACCTGGCGAAGACCTACGCCAAGGCCATCAGGGCGTTCTACGACGCCGGCTGCCGCTACCTCCAGATGGACGACATCTTCTTCGCCTATCTGTGCGACCCCAAGCACCGCGAGGCCAAGGCCAAGATCGGGCAGGACCCCGATTGGCTGGTCGACCGCTACGCCTGGATGATGCACGAGGCCGTGAAGGACAAGCCCGCCGACATGCGCATCGGCATGCATATGTGCCGCGGCAACTTCAAGAACACCTATGCGGCCGAGGGCGCCTACGACCTCGTCGCCGACACCGTGTTCAACAAGACCGGCATCGACATCTTCTTCATGGAATACGACAACGACCGCTCCGGCGGCCTGGAGCCGCTGAAGTTCCTCGCCAGAGGCAAGCAGCGGGTGATGCCGGGCTTCATCACCACCAAGAGCCCGGTGCTGGAGCGGCTGGACGACCTCAGGCGCCGGTTCGACGAGGCGGGCAGATATGCCGACCTCGACCAGCTCGGCATCGCGCCGCAATGCGGCTTCGCCTCGACCGAGGACGGCAATGCCCTC
Source organism: uncultured Mesorhizobium sp. (assembly GCA_964629765.1). Lineage (GTDB taxonomy): Bacteria > Pseudomonadota > Alphaproteobacteria > Rhizobiales > Rhizobiaceae > RCIO01. Next base: position 4,897 of record CAZVTK010000190.1, on the reverse strand, counting down.
ACCGCCGACGACCAGAAGCGCAAGCTGGAGCTGGTGGTGAAGACCGCCGAGGCGATCTGGGGCGGCGTGGCGAAGTAGGGGCGCGATCCCTCCCCCTTGCGGGGAGGGTGGCCGCGAAGCGGCCGGGTGGGGTACGTGCGGCCGGCCTCGGCCTTTCCCTGTCAACACGTCGAGCGGGTGGAGGTTACCCCACCCGCCTCGCTGCGCTCGGCACCCTCCCCGCAAGGGGGAGGGAGGGCGCCTACCGCGGTGGCGTGCCGTTGTCGGCCAGCACCTCGCCCATCAGGTAGAGCGAGCCGCAGATCAGGATGCGCGGCGCCGGCTCCCGGTGGTCCCATGTGTCGCGCAGCAGCATCAGCGCGTTGGCGACCGAAGCCAGCGGCTCGGCCGACAGCCCCGCGGCCTCGGCCCGCACCGCCAGCTCCGCCGGCGGCACGCCGGCCTCGCTGTGCGCCACCGGCACGGTGAAGACGTGCCGCGCCATGCCCTCGAAATTGCGGAAGAAGCCGGTCTGGTCCTTGGTGGAGATCATGCCGGCGATGAGGAACAGCGGGCGCGGGTTGCGCTCCTCCAGCTCGGCCAGCGCCTCGGCGACGACCATGCCGGCGCCGGGATTGTGGCCGCCGTCGATCCAGATCTCCGAGCCCTCCGGCCCCAGCCGCGACAGCGCGCCCGCCGGCAGGCGCTGCATGCGCCCGGCCCATTCGACGCTCTGCATGGCGCGGTCGACGGCGTCGTGGGCGAGCTCGAAGCCGGCCGCCCGCACGCCCGCGATGGCAGCGGCCGCATTGGCGTACTGGTGCCGGCCGAGCAGCCGCGGCAGCGACACGTCGAGCAGGCCGTGCTCGTCCTGGTAGATCAGCCGTCCGTTCTCCTCGAAGGCGAGGAAGTCCTGGCCGTAGACGAGCGCCGGGGCGCCCAGCCTTTCGGCCGTGTCGACCAGCACCTGCCGGGCGGCGTCGAACGCCTGCGCGCCGATCACCACCGGCACGCCCCGCTTCATGATGCCGGCCTTCTCGGCCGCGATCAGCTCCACCCGGTCGCCCAGATGCGCCTCATGGTCCATCGAGATCGGCATGATGATGGACACCGCCGGCCGGTCGACGACGTTGGTGGCGTCGAAGCGCCCGCCGAGCCCGACCTCGATCACCGCCGCATCCGCCGGGTTCTCGGAAAACAGCACGAAGGCGACCGCGGTGAGGATCTCGAACACCGTGATGGTCTTGCCGGCGTTCGCCTCCGCGACGCGGTGCACGGCGCTCGCCAGCATGGCGTCGGAGACCAGCCGCCCGCCTCCCGCGGCCTCCCTTGATGCGCCGATCCGGTAGCGTTCGTGCCAGTTCACCAGATGCGGCGAGGTGTGGACGTGGCAGCTATGCCCGGACGCCTCGATCAGCGCCCGCGAGAAGGCGGCGGCCGAGCCCTTGCCGTTGGTGCCGGCGATGTGGATCACCGGCGGCAGCCGCGTCTGCGGGTCGCCCAGCACGGCGAGCAGGCGGCGGATGCGGTCGAGCGAAAGGTCGAAACCCTTCGGATGGAGCGACATCAGCCGCTCGATTTCCTGGTCTGCGGTCAGCACTGTCATGGGATCGGTCCCGCGCCGCGCGGCGCGATGAAGGGTCAGGCGGCCTGCGCTTCGGGGCTCTCGGGCGGCGCGGGCAGGGCCGCGACTTCCGGGGCCGGATGCTTGAGCAGCAGCCGCAGGAGCCGCGCTATCGTTGCCTTCATCTCCAGCCGCGACACCACCATGTCGACCATGCCGTGCTTCATCAGGTACTCGGCACGCTGGAAACCTTCCGGCAGCTTCTCGCGGATGGTCTGCTCGATCACGCGCGGGCCGGCGAAGCCGATCAGCGCGCCCGGTTCGGCGATGTGCACATCGCCCAGCATGGCGTAGGAGGCGGTGACGCCGCCGGTGGTCGGGTTGGTCAGCACCACGATGTAGGGCAGGCCGGCTTCCTTCAGCCGGTCGACGCCGACGGTGGTGCGCGGCAGCTGCATCAGCGAGAAGATGCCCTCCTGCATGCGCGCGCCGCCGGACGCGGCAAACAGCACCAGCGGCCGTTTCAGCTCCAGCGCCGTCTCGAACGCGCGGATGATGATCTCGCCGGCCGCCATGCCGAGCGAGCCGCCGATGAAGGAAAAGTCCTGCACCGCCACGACGATGGGCAGCCCCTCGATCTCGCCCCTGGCGGCCACCACCGCATCTTCGAGGCTCGTCTTGGCCTTGGCCTCCCTGAGGCGGTCGACATAGCGTTTCTCGTCGCGGAACTTCAGCGGGTCGACCACCACCTTGGGCGCCTCGATCTGCTCATAGGCGCCGCCGTCGAGGAAATGTTGCAGGCGCTCCTTCGCGCCGATGCGCATGTGGTAGCCGGAGGCGGGAATGACGTACTGGTTCTGCTCGAGATCCTTGTGAAAGACCATCTCGCCGGTCTCGGGATCCTTGATCCACAGATTCTCCGGCATGTCGCGGCGTCCCAGCATCGAGTTGATGCGGGGACGGACGAAGTTGGAAATCCAGTTCATGGATGCGCCTCCTCGGTGGGCGACCGACTCGCGGGGGCAAAGCCGGAAGCCGTCGGCAATGTGGGCAGTCTATTCGGCGGGGGCAAGGCGCGCGGCGCGAACGCCGGCCGACAGCCCGCTCACCAGCGTCGCCACGGCTTCCGCCGGATCGGCCGTCTGGCGTCCGTCGGGCGCGAGCACGCTGGCCACCGCGTTGACGATTGCCGTGCCGACCACGACGCCGTCGGCCGCCCGGCCGATCACGCGGGCCTGCTCGGCCGTCTTGACGCCGAAGCCGACGCAGACCGGCAGGTCGGTGTGCCCCTTGATGCGGGCGACGGCCGCGGCGACCTTGCTGGTATCCGGCAGGGCCGAGCCGGTGATGCCGGTCATCGACACGTAGTAGACGAAGCCCGACGTGTTCTCGAGCACCTTGGGCAGGCGCTTCTCGTCCGTCGTCGGCGTGGCGAGGCGGATGAAGTTCAGCCCGGCCTCCACCGCCGGCAGGCACAATTCGGCGTCCATCTCGGGCGGCAGGTCGACGACGATGAGCCCGTCTATGCCGGACGCCTTCGCGTCGGCGAGGAAGCGGTCGACGCCGTAGATGTAGATGGGGTTGTAGTAGCCCATCATGATGATCGGCGTCTCGTCGTCCCCCTCGCGGAACGCGGCCGCCATCTTCAGCGTCTTTGCCAGCGTCTGCCCGGCCTTGAGCGCGCGCAGGCCGGCCGCCTGGATCGCCGGCCCGTCGGCCATCGGGTCGGAGAAGGGCATGCCGAGCTCGATCACGTCGGCGCCGGCCTTCGGCAGCGCCTTCATGATCCTGAGCGAGGTGTCGTAGTCCGGGTCGCCGCCCATGAAATAGGTGACGAGCGCCGGGCGCCCCTCGGCCTTGAGCTTGCCCATGCGGCGGTCGATGCGGGTGTCGGTCATGCTTTTTCCAGCGTTTCGGCGGCGAGCCAGGACGCATAGTCGTCCTCGACCAGCGCAAGGTCGGTCGCCACGATACTCGGGTTCTCGTAGGGATGCAGCGCCTTAACACGCCGCGAAAGCGGCGCGAACAGGCTTGCGCGGGTCTTCAGCACCAACGGCACCTCGCCGGCGTGTTCCACCGCGCCCTTCCAGCGGTAGATGCTGTGGACCGGGGCCAGGATGTTGGCGCAGGCGGCGAGCCTTTCATCGACCAACGCGCCGCCGAGCGCCTCGGCCGTCGCGCGGTCGGGGCAGTTGACCCAGACGTCGATGAAGCGGGCGGGCATGGGGCGGCCGATGCGGGTGTCGGTCATATGAAAGCAGCTGCCTCTTCGTGCAGTTCCAGCTTCCTTGGATCGGCGCGCTGGTCCCATATCCGGATAATCTCGATTTGATCGCCAGACAGTCGATAAACTATCGCAAACGGCGTCTTTCGAATCGAATAGCGCCGCGTTCCGTCATCCGCAATCATCCGGCCCAAGCGCGGATTGTCCAAGAGACCTTCGATTGCCTTGATGTAACGGATGGCAGCCTGTCTTGCGCCGTCAGGAAAGACCGACTCGTAGTAGAGGCGGTACCAAGCCAGGTCGGGCTTGGTAGACTCCAGATAGACGATTTTCATTTGCGCGGCGGCAGAAAGACGTCGGGTTCGGGCGGCGGCAGCTCGTGGTCAGTGCCCCAGCTCTCTATCCATCGATGCATCGCCTCACCCGAGATGAACACACCCTTGTCAGCTTCGGCGATCGCCTCCTTCAACGCTTCCCGCAGATGTTCGCGATTGAGGAAATAGGCCACAAGAGCCTCGCTGGCGACTTCCGACTCGGATTGCCGGGTCAGCTCGGCTTCCTGCTCCAGCCTGCGCTTCACTTCGGCGCTGACATGCAGCGACAGCGGCACTTCACCCATGGCGGCGCTCCTTTCGGCTGGGATCAAGCCTAGCACGGCGCGTCCGCGCCCGCCAAACGCGGCTCAGATCTCCATGCCCATCATCTTCGCCACCGTGTGGACGTCCTTGTCGCCGCGGCCCGACAAATTGACGATGATCGTCTGGTCCTTGCCCATCTTCGGGGCGCGCTTCACGGCTTCCGCGATGGCGTGGGCCGATTCCAGCGCCGGGATGATGCCCTCCACCTTCGTCGTGAGCTGGAAGGCGTCCAGCGCCTCGTCGTCGAGGATCGGCACATAGTCGACGCGGCCCGAATCGCGCAGCCATGAATGCTCCGGCCCGACGCCGGGATAGTCGAGCCCGGCCGAGATCGAGTGGCCGTCGAGGATCTGGCCGTCCTCGTTCTGAAGAAGGTAGGTGCGGTTGCCGTGCAGCACGCCCGGCCTGCCGGCATTCATCGAGGCGCAGTGCTCGGTGCCGTCGAGGCCGCGCCCGCCGGCTTCGACGCCGACGATCTTCACGGACGCGTCG
>CAZVTK010000189.1:0-8082 GCA_964629765.1 uncultured Mesorhizobium sp. | reverse complement strand
TCGGCTTCATCACGCCGCTGACGCACAATTTCTGCGAAAGCTGCAACCGCGTGCGGCTCACCTGCACGGGCACGCTCTATATGTGCCTCGGCCAGGAGGACGCGGCGGATCTGCGCCTGCCGCTGCGCGCCTCGGAAGGCAACGAATTGCTGTCGCAGGCGATCGACCGCGCCATAGCCCGCAAGCCCAAGGGGCACGACTTCGTCATCGACCGCCGGGCGGCGCGGCCGGCCGTGGCGCGCCACATGAGCGTAACCGGCGGCTGACGCTTCCCGCTTCGTGGCGGCCTACTGGAACCCGGCTGGCCCGATTGCCAACGAGGCCCCCTGTCCGTATGGCATGGCAACTGCCGCGAGCCGGACGGATTCTGAAAATTGGCCCTGTCGCCCAATCTGCGCGCCGCCGTCTTCATGGCGGTCTCGATGTTCGGCTTCGCCGTGAACGATACGATCACGAAGAGCCTGACGGACGAGATGAATGCCGGGCAGATCATGTTCGTGCGCGGCATGTTCGCCACGCTGTTCATCGTGCTGCTGGCATGGCAGCAGGGCGCGCTGGCGCGCATGCGCGAGGGCCTTCACCCGCTGGTGCTGCTCCGCTCCGTCTGCGAGCTCCTCGCCACCTTGACGTTCCTCACCGCGCTCGCCCACATGCCGCTCGCCAATGTCTCGGCGGTGCTCCAGTCGCTGCCGCTGGCGGTCACGATGGGCGCGGCCCTCGTCTTCCGCGAGCCGGTGGGCTGGCGCCGCTGGCTGGCCATCCTCGTCGGCTTCCTTGGCGTCGTGGTCATCGTCCGTCCCGGATTCGGGGGGTTCAGCACCTATTCGCTCGTCGTACTGCTGTGCGTGGCGTTCTGCACGGTGCGCGATCTTGCGACGCGCCGGCTGCCGGCCGGCCTCCCGACGCTCGTGCCCTCGGTGGTCACCGCGGCCACGGTCGCCGTCTGCGGCGGCCTGCTGGTCGTGCCGTTGGGCGGCTGGACGCCGATGAACGGCGAGCAGACGCTGCGGCTGGTGCTGGCCGCGCTCATGCTGCTTCCGGGCTATGTCTTGATCATCCTCGCCATGCGGGTGGGCGACGTGTCGTTCGTGGCGCCGTTCCGCTACACGGCGCTGCTGTGGTCGATCCTGCTGGCCTTTCTTGCCCTCGGCGAGGTTCCCGACACCGTCATGCTCGCGGGTTCGACGCTCGTCGTCGGCTCCGGCCTGTTCAGCCTGTACCGGGAGCGCGTGAGGGGGCGCGGGCGCCCCATCGCCGAGACCTCGCGCGAGCCGATGGCCCCCGATGGCACATGAACGGCCGCCGCCCCGCCCGAACTGCCGCGGCGCGCCTGAGTGGTCACCTCGCCGCAAGTGGTCTAAGCTTTATTTTACACGTTAAATAAATAAATCCGGGAAGATCGCGTTCCGATGCCAGTCGCCGAGCCGCAGCGCGCAAAGGCGCCGAAGACATTGAGCCTGTTCGTCATGGCCTCCTGCGGGCCGGTGGGCATGAACCTGTGCATCCCGTCTCTGCCCAACATCGCCCGCCATTTCCAGACCAACTACGGCATCGTCCAGTTGATGGTGACCGGCTACATCATCGCGATGGCGGTGCTTCAACTGATCATCGGCCCGCTGTCCGACCGCTACGGGCGCCGCCCGATCCTGCTTGCCTGCCTCGGCCTGTTCACCGTGGCGTCGCTCGCCAGCCTCCTCGCGCCGACGATCGAGCTGCTGCTCCTGTCGCGCATGTTCCAGGCCACCGCCGCCGCCGGAATGGTGCTGGCGCGGGCCATCGTGCGCGACACGGTGACGGCCGCCGACGAGGCGGCGAGCCGCATCGGCTACATCACCATGGGCATGGCGGTGATGCCGATGATAGGGCCGGTCATCGGCGGTTTGCTCGACGAGGCGTTCGGCTGGGAATCGACCTTCGTCCTGATGGCCGGATTCGGCCTCATCGCCTTCGCCGTCGTCTGGATGGATGTCGGCGAAACCAATCTCCAGCGCTCGTCCAGCATGATGGCGCAGTTCCGCACCTATCCCGCGCTGCTCCGCTCGATCCGCTTCTGGGGTTATTCGCTGACCGCCGGATTCGGCTCGGGCGCGTTCTTCGCGTTTCTCGGCGGCGGCCCCTATGTGGCCAGCGAGATGCTGGATCTCAGGCCGTCCGAATACGGGCTCAACTTCGCCCTCGTCTCGGCCGGATACATGATCGGCAATTTCCTGTCGGGCAGGTTCGCGCGGCGCCTCGGCATGGAGCGCATGATCCTGGCCGGCAACATCCTCTCCCTGGCCGCGATGAGCGCCGGGCTGCTGCTGGCATGGGCGGGCGTGTTCTCGACCATCACCCTGTTCGGCACGGCGGCGGCAGTGGGGATCGGCAACGGCGTGTCGCTGCCGAGCGCCAATGCCGGCATCGTCAGCGTCAATCGCCACCTCGCCGGTTCGGCTTCCGGGCTCGGCGGCGCGTTTCAGATGGGCGTCTGCGCGGCGATGGCCTTCGTCGCCGGCGTCGTGGTCGCCAATGCCGCGGGCCCGATGCCGCTTTTCGTCGTGATGTTCGTCACGGCCTGCCTCGCGTTGCTCGCCAACCTTACCATGGTGCGCAGCGCGCCGGGCGAAGGCACCTAGAGCGAGATGAGGTCAAGTTGATCCATTCTGTTTCACGAGCGGGGCGGCGATCCACGCGAAGGGTCGCGAAGGTCGTAGCGGGGCTACGGACGAGCGAGCCGACAAAGTGGGCGCCCGCCGCTCGGAAACCCGGAGGGCCGGGCCTATTTGGGCCAAATCCTTCGGGCTCCGTCTCGGCCGTGGCTCCACCACGACCTTCGCCGAAGCCCTCGACCCTGGCCCAAATCCGCTCCGGCGGAATGGGTCAACCTGACCTCATCTCGCTCTAGAGATGCGCGCGGCGGGGCTGGTGCTGGCCGGCGGCGCGTCGCGACGCATGGGCGGCGGCCAGAAATTCCTGCTCGACCTCGGTGGCCGCACGCTGCTCGACCACGCGCTGGAGCGGCTGCGGCCGCAGGTCGGCGCGCTCGCGATCAGCGCCAATTGCCAGCCGGGCCTCCTGCCGCCGGGCCTGCCCGCCCTGCCCGACCGGCAGCCCTCGCGCGGGCCCCTTTCCGGCCTGCTCTCGGGCCTTGCCTGGGCTGCGCGCCAGCCGGGCGCGACGCATCTCGCCACCGTCGCAGCCGATACGCCGTTCTTTCCCGACGATCTCGTCCGGCGCCTCGGCGAGGCGATCGGCGACGGCAAGGCGGCGCTGGCTGCGTCCGGCGGCCGGGTTCACCCGACCTTCGGCCTGTGGTCGCTGGACGTGCTTCCCTTGCTGGAGGAGTTTTTGCGCGTGTCGGCCACAAGCCGGGTGGCCGATTTCGCGGCCGGCCTCGGCGCCGCCTCGGCCGCGTTCGACGCCGGGTCCGCGGACCCTTTCTTCAACGTCAACACGGCCGCGGACCTCGAAGAAGCGCGCCGGATCGTCCAGGCCCGCTTCCCCTGAGGCAACCCGGATTCCGGCCGATTCGCGTCACGGGTGTTGCGCTGCAATACGCATCGATGGAATCATCGTCCATCAAGCAGGCCGCCTGACAGGGCCGGCCGCACACGCCGCGACGAGGCGGCAACAGAACGGAAGGTGAATGATGCAGATATCCAAGCGCAACATGCTAGCCGCTGCCGTCGCCGTGCTGGCGCTCGGCATGGGATCGGCAAGCGCACAGACCAAGCTGCGGATCGGCACGGAAGGCGCCTATCCGCCCTTCAACAACCTGACCTCCGACGGCAAGCTCGAGGGCTTCGACGTCGACATCGCCCGGGCGCTCTGCGAGGAGATGAAGGTCGAGTGCGAGTTCGTCACGCAGGATTGGGACGGCATCATCCCCGCTTTGATCGCCGGCAAGTTCGACGCCATCGTCGCCTCGATGTCGATCACCGACGAGCGCAGGCAGCAGGTCGACTTCACCAACAAATATTATGCCAACAGGCTGAATTTCGTGGCGCCGAAATCCTCCGGCTTCTCGCCCGAGAATGTCGGTTCGGCCGCCATCGGCGTGCAGCAGGGAACGATCTCCGCAAGCTTCGCGGAGGAGACCTACAAGGACGCCGACGTCAAGGCCTATCCGACGCAGCTCGAAGCCTGGGCCGACATGGAATCGGGCCGGGTGGACGCCGTGCTGGGCGATTTCGGCGTCCAGTACGAATGGATCAACGGAGACGGCGCCGCCTGCTGCGAGTTCAAGGGCGAGGCCGTCAGCAGCGGCGACGAGATCGGCATCGCGCTGCGCAAGGGCGACACCGAGCTGGCGGCGAAGTTCAACGCCGCCATCGACGCCATCCGCGCCAACGGGAAATACAAGGAAATCAACGCGAAGTATTTCCCCTTCGACGTCTATGGCGGCTGAGCGCGCAAGCTGACATGATCGCGGCCGCGGGCGCCAGGCGCTCGCGGCCTTTCAACATCGGAGCCCGCCCGCCCCACGCGCATGGACACGACGCTCGGCCTGCTCAGTTTCGGTCCCGACGGCTGGGGCGACGAGATCGCCTGGGGGGTGCTCGTCACCGTGACGCTGGCGCTGGCGACCCTGCCGCTGGGGCTGGCAGCCGGCTTCGCCGTGGCGCTCGGCAAGCGCTCGGACGAGCCTTCGCTGCGGCTGGCGGCGAACATCTATACGACGCTGTTCCGCGGCCTGCCGGAGCTGCTGACCCTCTTCATCATCTATTACGGCGCGCAGATCGCCATCCAGCGTCTCATGGCGCTGGTCGCCCCCGGCACCAGCATCGAGATCAACAGCTTCGTCTCCGGCATGGTGGCGCTGGGGCTCGTCTTCTCGTCCTATGCCAGCGAGGTGTTCCTGTCGGCCTTCCGCGCGATTCCGCGCGGGCAATACGAAGGCGCCTATGCGCTCGGCCTGTCGCGCTGGAAGGCCATGCGGCTGGTGATCCTGCCGCAGCTCGTGCGCATCGCCCTGCCCGGCCTGTCGAACCTGTGGCTGATCCTGCTCAAGGATACGGCGCTGGTCTCCGTCATCGGCCTCTCCGACATCATCCGCCAGACCGGCATCGCCGCCCGGGTGAGCAAGGAGGCGTTCCTGTTCTACGGCACCGCCTGCCTGCTCTACCTCGCGCTCGCCATCCTGTCCTCCTTCGCCTTCGCCGCCATCGAGCGCCGCGTCGGAACGCCGGAGCCCGGCCGGTGAGCGCGTCCGAGGAAGCGCCGCCGCCGGTCGCGCGGCGCTGGACCGGCGCGCGGATCGCAGGCCACGCGCTGGTGGCGCTGTGGGCGCTGCTCGGCCTCGGCCTCGTCGCCTTCCTGATCACAGGATGGAACCCCGAGCTGATGGCGCGCTACGCGCCGGCCTACATGTCGGGCCTGTGGGTGACGGTGAAGCTGGTGGCAATCTCGGTGGCGCTGGGCGCGCTGCTGTCCGTGCCGGTCGCCTATGCGCGCAACTCGAAGAACCGGCTCCTGTCGGCGCCCGCCTACGCCTATGTCTATTTCTTCCGCGGCACGCCGCTGCTGGCGCAGACCTTCCTCGTCTATTACGGGCTCGGCTCCTTCCGCCCGCAGCTCGAGGCGGTGGGCCTGTGGGGCTTCTTCCGCGAGGCGTGGTACTGCGCCATCCTCGCCTTCACCCTCAACACCGCCGCCTATCAGGCCGAGATCCTGCGCGGCGCGATCGCCAGCGTCCCGAGGGGGCAATGGGAAGGCGCGGCCTCGCTCGGGCTGCACCGTCTCGTCACGCTGCGCAAGATCATCCTGCCGCAGGCGCTCATCGTGGCGCTGCGCCCCTACGGCAACGAGATCATCCTGATGATCAAGGGCTCGGCCATCGTCGCCATCATCACGGTCTACGACCTGATGGGCGAGACGCGGCGCGCATTCTCGCGCAGTTTCGATTTCCAGACCTATATCTGGGCGGCTATCATCTATCTCGCGATCGTGGAGACGCTGCGCGTCGGCATCGACCGCATCGAGGCTGTCATCACCCGCCATCTGCGCCGCTAGGCGCTTCAGCAAGCATCAGCAAGGGAGGGCCGCATGGCCAAAGTCGCGTTTCTGGGCCTCGGGGTCATGGGCTATCCGATGGCGGGCCACCTCAAGGCCAAGGGCGGGCATGAACTGACCGTCTACAATCGCACCGCCGCCAAGGCCGAGAAATGGGTCGCCCAGCACGGCGGCACATGGGCGAAGACGCCCGCCGAAGCGGCGAAGGGGCAGGATTTCGTCTTCTCCTGCGTCGGCAACGACGACGATCTGCGCGCAGTCGCGCTCGGTCCCGACGGCGCCTTCCCGGCCATGGGCAAGGGCTCGGTCTTCGTCGACAACACGACCGCCTCGGCCGAGATCGCCCGCGAGCTCGCGGCGGCCGCCGCCGCCAAGGGGATCGGCTTCGTCGACGCGCCCGTCTCGGGCGGCCAGGCCGGCGCCGAGAACGGCGTGCTGACCGTGATGTGCGGCGGCGAGCAGGCCGATTTCGACCGGGCGAAGCCGGTGATCGACGCCTATGCCCGCATGGTCGGCCTGATGGGACCGGCCGGCGCCGGCCAGCTCACCAAGATGATCAACCAGATCTGCATCGCCGGCCTCGTCCAGGGGCTGGCCGAGGGCATCCATTTCGGCAGGAAGGCCGGGCTCGACATCGACAAGGTGGTCGAGGTGATCTCCAAGGGCGCGGCCGGCTCGTGGCAGATGGAGAACCGCTACAAGACCATGAACGCCGGCAAGTACGATTTCGGCTTCGCGGTGGACTGGATGCGCAAGGATCTCGGCATCTGCCTCGCGGAGGCGAACCGCAACGGGGCCAAGCTGCCGGCGACGGCGCTGGTGGACCAGTTCTACAAGGACGTGCAGGACATGGGCGGGCGCCGCTGGGACACGTCCTCGCTGCTGGCGCGGCTGGAGCGGAAATAGCCTCTGGTCAGTACCAGCCGACGGCGACGCGCGCCTCTTCCGACATGCGGTCCAGCGTCCACGGCGGATCGAACACCATCTGCACGTCGACGTCCGACACGCCCTCGACCGCGCCGACCGCGTTCTGCACCCAGCCCGGCATCTCGCCGGCCACGGGGCAGCCGGGGGCGGTCAGCGTCATGTCGATCTTCACCGAACGGTCGTCCTCGATGTCGATCTTGTAGATCAGTCCGAGCTCGAAGATGTCGGCCGGGATCTCCGGGTCGTAGACCGTCTTCAGCGCGCCGATGATGTCGTCGGACAGCCGCGCCAGCTCGGCCTCGGGGATCGCCGACCTGATGTCGGGCAGATTGGGGTTCTCTTCGCTCATGGCATTCACCCGAAGAACTTTCGCGCTTTTTCCAGCGCCTCGGCCAGCACGTCGATCTCGGCCTTCGTGTTGTACATGGCGAAGGATGCGCGGCATGTCGAGGTCACGCCGAAGCGCTTCAGCAGCGGCTGCGCGCAATGGGTGCCGGCGCGGACGGCGACCCCGGCCCGGTCGATCACCATCGACACGTCGTGCGCGTGGATGCCCGCCATCTCGAACGACACGATGGCGCCCTTGCCCGGCGCCGTGCCGAAGATGCGCAGCGAGTTGATGCGCGACAGCCTTTCATGCGCGTAGGCCAGCAGCCCGGCCTCGTGCGCGGCGATGCGCTCGCGCCCGACGCTCTCCATGTAGTCGAGCGCGGCGCCGAGCCCGATGGCCTGCACGATGGGCGGCGTCCCCGCCTCGAAGCGGTGCGGCGGGTGGTTGTAGGTGACGGTCTCCTCGGTCACCTCCTCGATCATCTCGCCGCCGCCCATGAAGGGGCGCATGGCTTCGAGCAGCTCCGCCTTGCCGTAGAGCACGCCGATGCCCGAGGGCCCGTACACCTTGTGGCCGGTGAAGACGTAGAAATCGGCGTCCAGCGCCTGCACATCGACCGGCATGTGCACCGCGGCCTGGCTGCCGTCGACCAGAACCGGAATGCCGCGGGCGTGCGCGATCGCGACGATCTCGCGGATCGGCGTCACCGTGCCCAGCGCATTGGACATGTGGGTGATGGCGACGAGCTTCGTCCGCGGCGACAGGCATTTTCGAAATCGCCGATGTCGAAGGCGCCGTCGTCGCGCACCGGCGCCCAGACCAGCTTCGCGCCC
>CAZVTK010000188.1:0-8133 GCA_964629765.1 uncultured Mesorhizobium sp. | reverse complement strand
GTGGCTTTCACCCCAGGTCGTGACCCTGAACAGATGGCCGAACGTGTTGTGGGACATGGCGCGCCTTGAGCGGTTGGTGGCCGCTTCTATGGGCGAACGCCGCAGGGGTCAAATGCGGGGACAAACTGCCGCAGGCTATTTGAGCAATCCGTGAAGTTTTGTCACAATGACGCCGCGAGCGGCCGCCACAGATCGAGGCCGCGTCGCGCGGGGGCGTTTCGCGCCAGCAGAGGAACCAATAAGAATGCGTAAGCTCTTCGCATGCGTGGTGGCGCTCACCAACATGACCTTCGCGGCCTATGCGGCCGACGCCGACGGCACGATCAGGAAGGTCGACGCCGAGAAGATGACGATCGTGCTGGACGACGGCAAGACCTATCGCCTGCCGGCCGAAATGGACATGAGCGCCATCGTGGAGGGCGCCGAGGTCATCATCGCCTACGATCCCAAGGACGGGGTCAACCAGATCACCGACATGCTGATCCAGTAGAGGCGGGTCACAGCCAGCGGAGCCGGCCGTCCCGCATCTCCAGCACGCGGTCCTGCGGCACCGACATGGTCGACGCCGCGGCATCGCTCAACCCGCCCACCAGCCGGAAGATGGAGCGCACGATGCCGCCATGGGTCACGCAGACGGTGGGCCGCTCCACCGCCTCAAGCCAGGGCGCGATGCGCAGCGCCAGAGCGGCATAGCTCTCGGCGCCCTGCCCCGGCGGCAGGAACCTCCATTTGTCGGCGTCCCGCCCGAGGGTCGATCCCGGCGCGCGCGCCTCCAGCTCGGCGAAGGTGAATCCCTGCCAGTCGCCGAAATGCAGCTCCATCAGGCGCTTTTCGGTGCGGTAGGCGGCGGGGTCGAGGCCCATGGCGGCGCGGACGATCTCCATCGTCTCGCGGGTGCGCCTGAGCGGGCTGGCGACGAAGTCGAACGCGGCGGGGTCGGCGATCAGTTCGCGCAGGCGCTCGCCGTTGCGGCGGGCCTGATCCCGGCCCTTGTCGGTGATGTCGGTATCGGCCTGGCCCTGGAGGCGGCCCTCCGCATTCCAGGCGGTCTCGCCGTGCCGGCAGATGTAAAGAAGCGGCATCGGGCCTGTCCTCGCTGCGGCCGCGCCCCGGCCGGCCGGTTCAGTCGTGCTGGACGACGGACATGTCGGGCGCGTCGACCGCCTTCATGCCGACGACGTGATAGCCCGAATCGACATGCAGCACCTCGCCGGTGACGCCACGCGAGAGCGGCGACAGCAAATAGAGCGCGGTGTCGCCCACCTCCTCGATGGTGACCGAGCGCTTGAGCGGCGAATTGTATTCGTTCCACCTCAGGATGTAGCGGAAATCGCCGATGCCGGAGGCGGCCAGCGTCTTGATCGGCCCGGCGGAGAGCGCGTTGACGCGGATATTCGAGCCGCCGAGGTCGACGGCGAGGTAGCGCACGCTCGCCTCCAGCGCGGCCTTGGCGACGCCCATCACGTTGTAATGCGGCATGACCTTCTCGGCGCCGTAATAGGTCAGCGTCAGGATGGAGCCGCCGTCGGCCATCAGCGGCTCGGCGCGCTTGGCGACCGCGGTGAAGGAGTAGACCGACACGTCCATGGTGCGCAGGAAATTGTCGCGCGTCGTCTCGACATAACGCCCGACGAGTTCCTCCTTGTCGGAGAAGGCGATGGCATGGACGAGGAAATCGATCTTCCCCCACCTCGCCTTCAGCACGTCGAAGCAGGCGTCGACCGTTTCCATGTCGGTCACGTCGCAATGGCCGACGAGGAAGGCGCCCAGGTCGGCCGCCAGCGGCTCGACCCGCTTCCTGAACGCGTCGCCCTGATAGGTCAGCGCGATCTCGGCGCCCTGGTCGGCGAGGGCCCGCGCGATGCCCCAGGCGATGGAGCGATTGTTGGCCACCCCCATGATGAGGCCGCGCTTGCCGGCCATCAGGCCACCATTTGCCCCAATTTGGGCCATATCGCTTCTCCGCTGGCGAACAGATGCCTGCCTATCGCACAGGCATATTGGGGCTTCAAGCACCGCGCGAGGCGTCGCGCTGTTGCGCCGTGAAACAACGTTGGTAGTATGACTACGATGGTCGATCCTCCGGGAGGAGTGGATGCTGGATCGCCGTGCCTTCCTGGCTTCGTCCATGGCCGCGGCGGCGCAAGCCGTCATGCCGTCGCCCATCGCCGCGGAAGAGGTCGGCGCGCTGCGCAAGGCGGCGCTGGCGCGAGGCATCGAGATCGGCGCGATGGTGCATCGCGGCCAGATGGTCCGGCCCGAATTCGCCGCGATGATGCGGCAGAACTTCACGCTCGCCGGCGTGCTGTACGACGAGATGCACTGGGACGTGAACGTCGGCCAACGCAGGGATCCGAGCTTCTCCCGCCTCACGGAGTGGCTGGACATCTGCGCCGGGCACGGCCTCAACGTGCGGGCGCGGCAGATCTACTCGCATGAGAACCGGCCGCCGCGCATCCATCTGCGCAGCGACGGCACGCCGAAGAACAAATCCGAGCTCGAGAAGACGCTGCTCCGCCGCGTGGAGCAGGTGTGCAAGCCGCTCAAGGGGCGCAAGGCGATCATCCAGGTCATCGACGAGATCCTGGCCGACCACGAGGGCGGCCGGCGCAGGGACCCGTTCGCCGACGCCATCGGCGAGGAATATGTCGACCTGCTCTTCCACGCGGCCCGCGAGGCCGCGCCCGACGCCCTGCTCATCTACCAGGAATTCGGACCCGAGATCGAGCCCGACGGCTATTTCAGGCGCAAGACGCGCGACTATCTCGCGCTGCTCGAAAGGCTGCGCAAGCGCAACGTGCCGATCACCGGCGCGGCGCTGGGCGGCTGGTTCTTCCCGCCCAACGGCCAGCCGCGGCTGAAGCATTCGCTGTTCAGGAGAATCCAGGACCTCGACTACGACATCCACCTGACCGAAATGACCGTGGTCTACGACCTGTGCGGCAACCCGCGCAAATGGAAGCCGAAGAACCTGCGCGAGCACGACCGCACCGTCGATCGCGCGTACGCGGGGGCGACCGAGTTCCTTTGCCAGTTCAGGCGGCTGAAGGAGATCACCTTCTGGGCCGCGGTCGACGACGACAACATGGTCGAGAGCGGCACGCTGTGCCTGCGGCCCTACAAGGACGCCCGACCGGGCATATTCAACGGCGACCTCACGACGAAGCCGGTCTACCACAGCGTCGCCAGGGCGATCGCGCGCTCGAAGCCGAAGTGAACTGCGGACGGGGTCAGGTCACCCCCGCCGCCTCTTCATGAGCGCTTCCAGCTCGCGGTCGTCCTGCGGCAGCACGATCTGCACCTTCGCGTAGAGGTCGCCATGGCCGCCGGTCTTGAGCGGCAGGCCGCGGCCCTTGAGGCGCAGCGCGCGGCCCGAATTGGACCAGGCCGGCAGCGTGACCGACAGCTTGCCGGCGGGCGTGTCCACCGCGACCTTGCCGCCGAGCACGGCGTCCTCCAGCGGCACCGGCACGTCGGCCATGAGGTCGCGTCCCTCGACCTTGTAGAGCGGATGGGGTGCAAAACGGATGGTGACCAGCGCGTCGCCGCGCTCGCCGGAAAAGGGCGAGGGCTCGCCCTGCCCCTTGAGCCGGATCACCTGCCCGTCCTCGACATAGGCCGGCAGCTTGACGGCGAGCTTGCGCCCGTCGGGAAACTGCGCCGTGACCTTGGCCGCCGCCACGATGTCCTCGATGGAGACGCTCATGGTCGCCTCCATGTCGGGCGCAGGCGGCATGCCGCCGCCCATCCCCCCGGGGCCGCGCCGGCGCGCGCCGCCGGCCTGCTGGCCGAACAGGTCGGAGAAGATGTCACCGGCGTCGAAACCTTCGCTGCGGAACTCGAAACGGCGTCCCTGCCCGCTTCCCGGTCCTCCGGCGCCCTGGCCTCCGAACGGATTGCCGCCGCCGCGCTGGCGGAAGCCGGCGAAGGGGTCGCCGCCGCCCTGGTTGCCGAAGGGGTTGCCGCCGGCGAATTCCTGAAAGCGCGGCTTGCCGTCCGGTCCGATCTCGCCCCGGTCGAACTGCTTGCGCCTGGCGTCCTCGCCGATCACCTCATAGGCCTGGTTCGCCTCGTTGAAGCGTTCCTTGGCCTTGGGATCGTCCGGATTCCGGTCCGGGTGGTATTTCTTGGCCAGCTTGCGGAAAGCCGCCTTGATGTCCTTCTGCGAGGCGTTCTTCGCAACGCCCAGCACGTCATAGGGATCACGCATGGTTCGTCCGGCCCAATCGGAATCCGGCCGGAATCGGCCGCAGTGAGTATGGTCCCTTTCCATATCGGTTTCGATAGGAAGAAATTCCAGTGCCTGCCGCAACGTTTCCGCAGCTTCTGTGTCTTTTCCACGGGGGCCGGATCGGGCATTGCAGGGAAAAATGCAGGAGCCGTCGATGAGCTACGAGCAGACCCCGCAGGCCCCCGACTTCGCCGACCGCGCCGAGCCCTACGCCCTTTTCGCCGAATGGTTCGCGGACGCGCAGAAATCGGAGCCGAACGACCCCAACGCGGTGGCGGTGGCGACCGTCGACCCCGACGGCCTGCCCAATATGCGCATGGTGCTGATGAAGGATTTCGACGCGCGCGGCTTCGTCTTCTACACCAATTACGAGAGCGCCAAGGGCCGCGAGCTGCTTGCCTCCGGCAGGGCGGCCATGTGCTTCCACTGGAAGAGCCTGCGCCGACAGGTGCGGATCAGGGGCACCGTGGAGACGGTGACCGACGCCGAGGCCGACGCCTATTACGCATCGCGCGCGCGCGGCAGCCGCATCGGCGCCTGGGCGTCGAAGCAGTCGCGGCCGCTGGAGAGCCGGTTCGCGCTGGAAAAGGCGGTCGCCGAATACACGCTGAAATTCGGCATCGGCGAGATTCCGAGGCCGGCCTGGTGGTCGGGATTCAGGCTGCTCCCGCAGACCATCGAGTTCTGGCACGACCGCCCGTTCCGCTTGCACGACCGGCTGGTGTTTTCGCGGGAGGGCGAAGGGTGGGGGAAGGTGAGGCTCTATCCGTGACGCCGGCTCCGCTGAGGGGCCATTCGCGGTCGCGCCGGATCAGTAATCCAGCAGCGCCATGCCGAGAACCACGAGCCCGAACGCCGCGATGAAGACGACGCCGACGATCTTGAAGGTGCGGTCGTCGGAATGGGAAATGTGTTTCTCGTAAGCCTCGTCGCCCATCTCCTCGCGGGCGAGCCGCTGTTGCAGCTTGTGGGCCGCATCGTCCCCGTGCTGTATCTGGCGAAAATAGCCCGACATGGTCGCTCCGCTCGCGCGTTTCAGAAACCGGACGCGGCGGAGTTTACGCCTTCTTTCGCGCCATGAAAGCCATGAACGCGGCGCGCGCCTCGTCGGATTTCAGGCGCTGGCGAAAGGCTTCGCCCTCCTCTTTGATCCGCGCGATCACCGCCGAGCGGTCGCCCACCATCAGGTCGCGGGCGATGCGCAGCGCCTCCGGCGGTTTTTGCGCGATGCGCTCCGCGCCGGCGAAGGTCTCCGCTTCCAGTTCGGCTTCGGGCACTATCCTGTAGATCAGCCCGGCCGCCAGCGCGCGCTCGGCCGAGAACCCCTCGCCCAGCGCCAGCAGAGCGAATGCCTGCTGGCGGCCGAGCAGCGCCGGCGCGAGCAGGCTGGAGCCGGCCTCGGGCACCAGCGCGAGATCGACGAAGGGGGTGCGGAACTCGGTGCGCGGCGTGGCGAAGGTCATGTCGCAATGCAGATGGATCGTCGTGCCGATGCCGACGGCGATGCCGTCCGCGCCCGACACGATCGGCTTCTCCGCACCGGCCAGCGCGGAGAGAAAATCCCACACCTCCGTGCCGCCCTCCCCGCCCTGCGCGACGGCGAGGAAATCCATCAGATCGTTGCCGGACGAGAAGGCGCCCGGCACGCCGAGGACGACGTGGCAGCGCACGCCCGCATCCGCGTCGCCGGCCGTCAGCGCGGCCGCCATCGCCGCATACATGGCGCGGGTGATGGCGTTCTTCTTGTCCGGCCGGTTCATGCGGATCGCATTGATCGCGCCGCGGCGCTCGACGAGGATGTGGTCGGTCATGATGCTTCTCCTGAAATGCAGAGCCCGGCGCTACCCCCACCCCTCACCCCTCCCCACAAGGGGGAGGGAGACATCGAAGCCCTCGCCCGTTCTTCGACCGGCGCGAGCCCGGCAGAATCCCCCTCCCCCTTGTGGGGAGGGGTGAGGGGTGGGGGTACGGCACGGGCGGTCACGTATTCACGCGAAATCGACGGCCGCGAGGCTGTCGGCGCCGTCGATGACCCGGTCCTTCAGCGCCGCCGTCTCGGAGACGAGGTTTTCGGCGAAGAAGCGGCATAGAGCGGCGTGCCGGCCGCCCTTGGCCGCCAGCGCCGCGCGTGCCAGACAGGCGCCGCCGGCGGCCAGCGCCATCAGCCGCAAATACGGCGTGGCGCCCGACAGGGCTTCGCGCATGCGGCCGGCGGCGAGCGCGTCGAGCAGGAAGGCCGTCGCGAATTCCAGATCGTCGAGCGCGGCAATGAGCCTGTCGGCCGATTTGCCGAGGCCGGGCAGGTTGGACCGGCGCAGCGCGTCGACATCGGCGTACAGTTCCGCAATATAGCCGCGCACCTGCTCGCCGCCCGACAGCGGCAGTTTTCGCGTCACGAGGTCGATGGCCTGGATGCCGTTGGTCCCCTCGTAGATCGGCGCGATGCGGGCGTCGCGCAGCAGCGCCGCCGCGCCCGTCTCCTCGATGAAGCCCATGCCGCCATGGACCTGTATGCCGAGCGAGGCCACGTCGACGCCGACATCGGTGGACCACGCCTTGGCGAGCGGGGTCAGCAGCGCGGCGCGCTCGGTCCATTGCTTCGCGTCGTCGCTTCCCTGTTGCGAAAAATCGATGGCGTGCGCGCAGCAATAGCTGATGGCGCGGGCGGTCCAGGTGAGGACTTCCATGGTGGCAAGCATGCGGCGCACGTCGGGGTGGAGGATGATCGGGCTCATGCCCGCACCGGTGTCGCCCTCGGCGCGGCCCTGCCGGCGCTCCTTCGCATAGGCGACGGCTTTCTGCGTCGCGGCCTCGGCGATCGCCACCCCTTGCATGCCGACCGCGAGGCGGGCGTTGTTCATCATGGTGAACATGCAGGCGAGGCCCTTGTTCTCCTCGCCGACCAGCCAGCCGACCGCGCCCTTCTCCTCGCCCGGGACAAAGCCGTCGCCATAGATCATGGTGCAGGTGGGCGAGCCGTGGATGCCCAGCTTGTGCTCCATCGACGCGCAGAAGGCGTCGTTGCGCCGGCCGAGCGAGCCGTCCGCGTTGACGAGGAACTTCGGCACGAGGAACAGCGAGATGCCGCGCGTGCCGGCCGGCGCGTCGGGCAGGCGCGCCAGCACCAGATGCACGATATTGCCGGTGAAATCGTGCTCGCCATAGGTGATGAAGATCTTCTGGCCGAAGATGCGGTAGCTGCCGTCGGGCGCGCGCTCGGCGCGGCTGCGCAGCGCGCCGACATCGGATCCCGCCTGCGGCTCGGTCAGGTTCATCGTGCCCATCCACTCGCCCGAGACGAGCTTTTCCAGATAGGTCGCCTTGAGCGCGTCGGAGGCGTGCTTGTCGATCGCCTCGACCGCGCCCATGGTCAGCGTCGGGCCGAGCGCGAAGGCCATGGAGCCGGAGTTCCACATTTCCAGCGCGGCGACGGACAGCATCATCGGCAGACCCTGCCCGCCATGGTCGACCGGGCCTGCCAGCGCGTTCCAGCCGCCCTCGCACCAGCGGGCGTAGAGCTCCTTCCAGCCGGGCGGCGTGGTCACCGCGCCGTCCTTCAGCACCGCGCCGACCTCGTCGCCGGCCCGCTGGAGCGGCGCCACCTCCTCGGAGGCGAAGCGCCCGGCCTCGCTGAGGATCGCGTCGGCCAGATCTTCCGACAGGTCGCCGAGCCGGCCGTCCGCCAGCGCGGCGCCGAGACCGGCGACGTGCTTCAGCGTGAAGGCGATCTCGTCAACAGGCGCACGGTACATGGTTCCTCCATCGGGTGCCGCCGGCAGCCGCGACCGGCTTTTCAGGTGCTATCTGCGTTTTACGTAAACGTCAAATGGCGCAGGGGCGGTTTGCGGGGGGGTGACGTAGAGCGCCAAGACTTCAAGCAACTGCTGGCCGCCCAAGCGGCT
>CAZVTK010000187.1:0-8157 GCA_964629765.1 uncultured Mesorhizobium sp. | reverse complement strand
CCACCTGCTCGCCCTCGCCTCGTCCGCCTCCTACGCGATCTACGTGATCCTGACGCGCAAGGTGTCGGCCACGGAGACGTCGGAGAGCCTGATCCTCTATTCCGCGCTCACCCCGGTCCTGTTCATGCTGCCGGTGGTGCCGGCGACGGCTTCCCTGCCGCCGCAGCCGGCGCTGTGGATCGTGCTGCTGTGGCTCGGCTTCCTCGGCGGCCTCGGCCACTATCTGATCATCCGCGCGCACAAGCTGGCCACCGCGACCGCGCTGGCGCCCTATCCCTACCTCCAGGCGGTGTGGTCCACGCTGGCCGGCTATCTCGTGTTCAACGACCTGCCGGACATGTGGACGGTCCTCGGCGCGGCCATCATCGTGGCCGGCGGCCTCTATATCGTCCAGCGCGAGCAGCGCCTGCGGCTGGCGGCGCGCTCGGGCCCCGCGGCCGGGGACGAGGAACTGGCGAAAAAGCTTTGACTCCCCGCAGGCGGCTGGCTAAGCGCGATTTAAATTGTTTAGATTGTGTTTAGGGAACCGCACCGCTGGCCCAGAAGATCAAGCTCTCGACCATCGCCGAAGGGCTCGGCGTGTCGACCGCGACCGTGTCGCTGGCGCTGCGCGACAGCCCGCTGGTGGCCGACGCGACACGCGAGCGCATCAAGGAATATGCCCGCGACATCGGCTACATCTACAACCGCCGGGCCGCCAGCCTGCGCACCTCGCGCTCGGGCATCATCGGCGTGTGCGTCCACGACGTGATGAACCCGTTCTATGCGGAGATCCTGCGTTCCATCGAAACCGAGCTCGACCGCTCGCGCCAGACCTTCCTGCTGTGCAACCACTACGACAAGGTGGAGAAGCAGCGCACTTTCCTCGACACTCTGCTCCAGCTCGGCGCCGACGGCGTCATCATGTCGGCGGCGATCGGCACGCCCATCGAGGACATCCGCATGGTCGAGGACAACGGCCTGCCGGCGGTGCTGGTCGCCCGCTCGGTGGAGGGCATCGACGTGCCGTCCTTCCGCGGCGACGACGCCTACGGCATAGGGCTCGCCACCAACCACCTGATCTCGCTCGGCCACACCCGCATCGCCATGATCGGCGGCACCGACCACACCTCGACCGGCCGCGACCGCTACCAGGGCTATGTCGCGGCGATGGACAAGGCGGGGCTTCCGGTCCTGCCCTCCATGCGCCTGCCCGGCCCGCGCACCAAGCAGGCCGGCTTCGAGGCGGCGCAGGCGTTCCTCGCGCTGAAGGAGAAGCCGACGGCAGCGGTGTGCTGGAACGACCTCGTCGCCATCGGCCTGATGAACGGCATCGCCCGCGCCGGGCTCGCCCCGGGCCTCGACGTGTCGGTGACGGGCTATGACGACCTGGAGGAGGCGGCAATCGCGACGCCGGCGCTGACCACCGTGTGGAACGGCCAGCGCGAGGTCGGCCGCCGCGCCGCGCGCGTGCTGCTCGACCGGCTGAACGGCGTGGAGGTGGAGCGCGGCCAGCACCTGATCCAGCCGGAGCTGCATGTGCGCCATTCCACGGCCAAGCCGCGCGAGAGAAACTGAGGCTCCGGGAGACCGTCATGACCAGCACGACTGCGGCCACGAAGGACGTCACGATCCTGCTGCCGGCATCGATCATGCCGCATGTGGCCGACCGGCTGGAGCGCGAATTCACGCTGGTGCGCATTCCGAGCGGCGCGGTGGATTTCCTGACGCCCGAGATGGTCCGCAGCGTGCGCGGCATCGCCGCCCACACGCAGGTGCGCGCGCCCTTCATCGACGCCCTGCCCGATCTCGAGATCGTCGCCTCCTTCGGCGTCGGATACGACGCCGTCGACGCCCGCCATTGCGGGGAGCGCGGCATCATGGTCACCAACACGCCCGACGTGCTGACCGAGGAGGTGGCCGACACGGCCACCGGGCTGCTGCTCAACACGCTGCGCGAGCTGCCGAAGGCGGAAGCCTGGCTGCGTGCCGGCCGCTGGGAGAAGGACGGCGACTACCCGTTCTCGCGCGCCACCCTGCGCGGCCGCCATGTCGGCATATTCGGCATGGGCCGGATCGGCGCGGCGATCGCGCGCCGGCTGGACGCGATGGCGGTGAAGGTCAGCTACCACAACCGCCGCCCCGTCGAAGGCTCGCCCTACGGCTACTACCCGTCGCTGCTGGAGCTCGCAGAGGCGGTCGACACGCTGATCTCGGTCGCGCCCGGCGGCGCGGCGACGCAGAACGCGGTGAATGCCGAGGTGCTGCGCGCGCTCGGCCCGAACGGCGTGTTCGTCAATATCGGCCGCGGCTCGACCGTCGACCAGCCGGCGCTGATCGAGGCGCTCACGCGCGGGACGATCCTCGCCGCCGGCCTCGACGTCTATGCCGACGAGCCGCGCGTGCCGCAGGCGCTCATCGACCTGCCCAATGCCTGCCTTCTGCCGCATGTCGGCTCCACCTCGATCCACACCCGCACGTTGATGTCCGACCTCCTGGTCGACAATCTCGTTTCGTGGTTCACGCGCGGCACGGCGATCACGCCGGTGCCGGAGACGGCGACCGTCAAACGCGGTTAACGAAGGTTTTACGCGGCCGGCGCATCCTGTCCCCCCGGCGAATTGGTCGGGCAAACCGGGCGGGAAGGGAAAATGGGGATTCTCAAGCCGGGCGCCGGGCTGGCGGCAGCGCTGGCCGCAGCAGCGGTGGCATTCGCGCCCGAATCGCCTCTCAACGAGGGAGCGGGCGCGCAGGCGACGGCGCAGGCCAGCCTGTTTCGCGTGTTCCACGCCGGGCAGGATACGGGCTGCGAGGTTTCGGTCGGCGCCGAGCCGTCGCCGGCGCGCGTGCCGCTGATCCTGGGCGGCGCCTGCGCGGCGGCGGCCGCATTCGAAAAAATCCGCTACTGGACCGACCGCGACGACGGCACGATCGAACTGTCCGACGAAAGCGGCGCGGTGGAGATGAGGCTCGCGGCCGGCGACGGCGCGGCCTTCGAGGCATACGGCCCCGGCGCGCCGCTCATCATGCTGGTCGATACGGGCAGATAGGCAGTCGGCAGTCGGCAGTCGGCAGTCGGCAGTCGGCAGTCGGCAGTCGGCAGTCGGAAAAATGCGCGCAGTTTCTTGCGCGGCAAGCTATTCCGCCGCCGCGGCCAGCCCCGACCGCGCCGCCCTGTGTGCCCGTGCCGCATCCCCGAACGCACGAAAGATTTTCGCCGAGTTCTCGTCCGTGCCGGCCCAGTATTCGGGATGCCATTGCACGCCGACGGCGAAGCCCCGCGCGCCGCGCACCGACACCGCCTCCACCGTGCCGTCCGGCGCCACCGCCTCGACCTCCAGGTTCGGTCCCAGCCGGTCGACCGCCTGCCGGTGGACGGAATTGACCCGGATGTCGCCCGCGCCGAACAGGCCGGCGAGGCAGCTTCCCGGCTTGATCGTCACGCTCTGGCGGATGGCGAAGCGCTCGTCCTGGTCGTCGCTGGCCGGCGCGCGATGGTCCATCCGCCCGGGCAGATCCTGGATCTCCGAGGCCAGCGTGCCTCCCAGTGCCACGTTCAGCTCCTGGATGCCGCGGCAGATGGCCAGCAGCGGCACGCCCCGCGCAATGGCGCGGCGAATCAGCGGCAGGGTGGTGGCGTCGCGGTCCGGGTCGTAGGGGCCGTTCGCCTCGCCCGCCTCGCCGCCATAGAGCGACGGGTGCACATTCGATTTCGAGCCGGTGAGCATGACGCCGTCGACGCCGTCGAGCAGCGCGTCGAAATCGATGCGCTCGCCGAAGGACGGCACGAGCAGCGGCAGGACGCGCGCGGCCGACAGCGCAGCTTCGAGATATTGCCGCGGGGCGGCGTGCCAGGTGTAGTTCTCGAACTGGCGGACGTCGGTGGAGACGACGACGAGAGGCGGGCGCATGTGACCTCCATGAAACGGCCCAATATAGGGCGCCGGACGATGCCGCGCCATTGCCGGCAATCCGCGCAGCTGTGAAAATGCCTGTGTTTTGGGCGGTTTACCACGCAAGGTGGTAAAAATACGAATCCCGGCCGCCGGACCTGCTGGCCGCTGGACTTGACCTCATCGCCGTGTAATCTCCCGCGCTAGCCGAACGGGGGAAAAGGCTGTGTCAGGCTGCCCGTTCGCCTGATCCGATATGGGAGGTTCTTCAATGGATCGTCGTTCATTCATCCGCAAGGCCGGCGCCACCGGCGCGGGCGCCGCCGCGGCCACCGCGCTCGCCGCTCCGGCCATTGCCCAGTCCAACCCCAAGATCGTCTGGCGCCTCGCCTCTTCGTTCCCGAAGAGCCTGTCGGACACCATCTACGGCGGCGCCATCACGCTGTCGAAATACGTCTCGGAGATCACCGACGGCCAGTTCGAGATCCAGCTCTTCGCGGCGGGCGAGCTCGTCCCCGCCTTGCAGGTGGCCGACGCCGTCTCGGCCGGCACGGTCGAGGTTGCGCACACCGTGGCCTATTATTTCTGGGGCAAGGACCCGACCTGGGCGCTCGGCTCCGCCGTTCCGTTCGCGCTCAACGCGCGCGGCATGAACGCCTGGCACTACCATGGCGGCGGCATCGAGATGTTCAACGAATTCCTCGCCGCGCAGGGGCTGATCGGCTTCCCGAACGGCAATACCGGCGTCCAGATGGGCGGCTGGTTCCGCAAGGAGATCAACACGGTCGCCGACCTTCAGGGCCTCAAGTACCGCATCGGCGGCTTCGCCGGAAAGGTGGTCGAGAGGCTCGGCGTGGTTCCGCAGCAGCTTGCCGGCGGCGACATCTACCCGGCGCTGGAGAAGGGCACCATCGACGCCGCCGAATGGGTCGGCCCGTTCGACGACGAGAAGCTCGGCTTCTTCAAGGTCGCGCCCTACTACTACTATCCCGGCTGGTGGGAAGGCGGCCCGACGGTCCACACCCTCTACAATCTGGAGAAGTTCAACGGGCTGCCGAAGCACTATCAGGCGGCGATCCGCGTTGCCGCGCAGGCGGCCGACGCGCACATGCTCCAGGCCTATGACTGGCTCAACACCGCGGCGCTGAAGCGCCTGGTCGCGGCCGGCGCGCAGTTGCGTCCGTTCAGCCAGGAGATCATGTCGGCATCGTTCGACGCGGCCAACGCGGTCTATGCCGAGATGGAAGCCACGAACCCGACCTTCAAGAAGATCTGGGGCTCGATCAAGGCGTTCCGCGCCGACTACTACCTCAACGCGCAGGTGGCCGAGTACAACTACGACACCTTCATGATGCTCCAGCAGCGCGCCAAGAAGCTCTAGGCTTCCGGCGCGGCGAGCCACGCAGACAGCCCCGGCGCCTTGCGGCGCCGGGGTTTTTCTTTGCCGGACCGGGGCTTTTTTCTTTGCCGGGAAGGACGAAGGATCGCGGGCTACGAATGCCGCGGCGGCGGCGCCGGAACGCGGCCAAAACGAAAACCCCGGCGCGGGGCCGGGGTCTTCGGGTTCAGTTGAACGAGGGCGGCTGCGACAGATCCGGGCCGGGCGCGGGAGCATCGACCGGCGGCGGACCGCCCAGCGGCGGCAGGCCGAAGCCCGGCAGGCCCGGCTCCCCGCCCCCGCCGAAAGGCGGCAGCTCGATCTCGACGTCGTCCGGGTTCACGATCTCGCCCTTGTAGTGCATCACGATCTGCGGGAAGGCGATCGTCACGCCCACCATGACGAGCTGGATGCACACGAACGGCACCGCGCCCCAGTAGATCTGGCCGGTCGTCACCGGCTGGATCTGCTTGCCGGTGATCTTGTCGAGATAGGGCACGCGCGCCGCCACCGAGCGCAGGTAGAACAGCGCGAAGCCGAAGGGTGGGTGCATGAAGCTCGTCTGCATGTTGATGCCGAGCAGCACGCCGAACCAGATCAGGTCGATGCCGAGCCTGTCCGCCGCCGGCGCCAGCAGCGGCACGATGATGAACGCCAGCTCGAAGAAATCGAGGAAGAAGGCGAGGATGAAGACCAGGATGTTGACGACGATCAGGAATCCGGTTTCGCCGCCCGGCAGCGAGACGAGCAGGTGCTCGACCCACAAATGGCCGTTCACGCCGTAGAAGGTCAGCGAGAAGACGCGCGCCCCGAGCAGGATGAACAGCACGAAGGACGACAGCCGCGTCGTCGAAAGCAGCGCCTGCCTGATGACGTCGAAGCTGAGCCTGCCCTTCGCCGCGGCCATGATCAGCGCGCCGACCGCGCCCATCGCGCCGCCCTCGGTCGGCGTGGCAATGCCGAGGAAGATCGTGCCGAGCACGAGGAACACCAGCGCCAGCGGCGGGATCAGCACGATGATGACCTGCTGGGCCAGCCGCGACATAAGGCCGAGCTTGAGCGAGCGGTCGGCGAGCGCGACGGCGTAGATGACGATCGTTCCGACCGTCGCGCCGAGGATGTCGGCGTTCGCCCCCTGGCTGGCGGACAGCCAGACATGGGCGCCGTAGGCGATGACGGCGGCGACGGCGAGAGCCACGATCAGCGACGTCACGCCATGTCCCAGCGTGCGCGCCTCGGGCGGCAGCGCCGGCATCGTGTCCGGCTGGAGGATGCTCTTCATCGCCACGTAGCCCATGTACATCCCGGTCAGGATCAGGCCCGGGACCAGCGCGCCGGCATACATGTCGCCGACGGAGCGGCCGAGTTGGTCAGCAAGGACGATAAGCACGAGCGAGGGTGGAATGATCTGCGCCAGCGTCCCCGACGCGGCGATGACGCCAGACGAAGTCGCACGGTCGTAGCCGTAGCGCAGCATGATCGGCAGCGAGATCAGCCCCATGGCGATCACCGACGCGGCAACGACGCCGGTGGTAGCGGCGAGCAGCGCGCCGACGAGGATGACCGCATAGGCGAGGCCGCCGCGGATCGGCCCGAAGAGCTGGCCGATCGTGTCGAGCAGATCCTCGGCCATGCCTGACCGCTCCAGGATCAGCCCCATGAACGTGAAGAACGGGATGGCCAGCAGCGTCTCGTTGGACAGCGTGCCGTAGAAACGCTCGGGCAGCGCGTAGAGCAGCGGCCAGGACAGCGTGATCTCGCCGTTCGAATAGGGCGCGAGTTCGACACCGATGAAGAAGAACAGCAGGCCGTTGGCGGCGAGCGAGAAGGCGACCGGATACCCGAGCAGCAGGAACACGATCAGCGAGGCGAACATGATCGGCGCCATGTTCTCGGCGATGAAGGGGATCATGCGCGCAACTCCTCCGCCAGCGCCTTGCCTTCCTCTTCGGCCGCCTGATGCGCCGAAACGAACGGGTTGGGATCATCCATCTCGCCGCGCATGACGGCGATCTTCTTGACGATCTCGGAAATGCCCTGCGCGGTAAGCTGCACGAAGCCGATCAGGAGGAGCAGCTTCGCCGGCCACAGGATCAGGCCGCTGGCGGCCGACGACATCTCGCCGCTCCTGTAAGCCCGCAGGAACCAGGGCCCGAAATAGTAGACCATCAGGATCGCAAACGGCATCAGGAAGAAGATGTGGCCGAGCAGGTCGATCCAGTGCTGCCGCTTGCGTCCGAGCATGCCGTAGACGATGTCGACGCGGATATGCTCGTTCTGCTTCAGCGTGTAGGCGGCCGCCAGCAGGAAGGCGACGCCGAACAGATACCACTGCAGCTCCAGCCAGGCGTTCGACGAGTAGTTGAACGCCTTGCGGATGACCGCGTTGCCCGAGCTCACCAGGATCGAGGCGAGGATCGCCCAGGCGGCGAGCTTGCCGACCGATTCGTTGACGGCGTCGACCGCCCGCGAGATCGCCAGCAGCGTGCGCATGCGGGGGTTGACGAAGACGCCCCACAGGAACACCAGCATGAGCACCGCCGCGATGGCGATGACGATGTAGATAGTCACGAGGCTCCTCCCCGAATACCGCGCGGCCGCCGCCTGTTCCCTTTATGGTCGGCGGCCTCTGTGGACCCTAAGCATGCTGGCCCCACGAGCGTCAACTGCACGCGCGGCAACCTTGCGCGCGCATACCAGCGCATCGGGCGAGCCGAAATATGGTGAGAATACGATGTGCTCCCGGCAGCGCCGCAGCCGGCGCGTCACGACAAAAAAGGGCGCCCGTGCGGCGCCCTTTTCTCTTCGTTTCTCCGGCTCTCGCCTATTCGCGGTTGCCCAGGAACTGGAGCAGGAACGTGAACAGGTTGATGAAGTCGAGATAGAGCGTCAGCGCGCCCATGATGG
>CAZVTK010000186.1:0-8360 GCA_964629765.1 uncultured Mesorhizobium sp. | reverse complement strand
GTCGATGTCCTCCCAGTGAAGGCCGCGCGTACTGATCGTCACGCGCTCGCGTTGCGCGGGCGAAGCGCGCAGCAGCCTCGGAAACCAGGCGAGCGGCACGCCAAGCGTGCGGCCGTCTGAAAGCTCGACCCAGAAGCTGTCCTCGTCGAAACGGACGCTAGTCGCCCTCACCGAAGAACTCATTCCATGCTCTCGCTATCTCGTCACGTCGATTTCCGATCACCTCGACCAGTTCGCGCAGTGTCTTTGCGTTGAAGCCGTCATTGTAGACTACGCTCACCTCCGGCCAAAGCCAGAATTTCGCATCAATGCCGTCCTTGACCGCGTGAATGTGTACAGGCTCGCGGGGATCGCCCTCGTTGGCGTAGAACAGAAACCGGAACCCGCGGTGGCGGAAGACGACCGGCATCGGCTCACGGCACGATCAGCGTGCCGGCGCCGTGCTCGGTGAAAAGCTCCAGCAGCACTGCGTGCGGGGTCTTGCCGTTCAGGATGACGACGCCCTCGACGCCTCTCTCGATGGCGTAGATGCAGGTTTCCACCTTGGGGATCATGCCGCCGGAGATGGTGCCGTCGGCGATGAGGGCCCGCGCATCCGCGACCGATAGCTGGTCGATCAGCTTCCTGTCCTTGTCGAGCACGCCCGGCACGTCGGTGAGGAACAGGAGCCGCGTCGCCTGCACCGCGCCGGCGATGGCGCCGGCGAAGGTGTCGGCATTGATGTTGTAGGTGTGGCCGTCGCGGCCCGGCGCGACCGGGGCGAGCACGGGGATCATCTCGGAACGGGCGAGGAGGTCGAGCAGGGTGCGGTCGACCTCGACCGGCTCGCCGACGAAGCCGAGATCGAGCACGCGCTCGATGTTGGAGTCCGGGTCGCGGACGGTCTTCGTCGCCTTTTCGGCGAAGACCATGTTGCCGTCCTTGCCGCACAGGCCGATGGCCCATTCGCCCTCGGCGTTGATGAGCGCGACGATCTCCTTGTTGATCGAGCCGGCCAGCACCATCTCGACGATCTCGACCGTCTTCTGGTCGGTGACGCGCAGGCCGCCCTCGAACTTCGATTCGATGCCCATGCGGGTCAGCATGGCGCCGATCTGCGGCCCGCCGCCGTGGACGACGATGGGATTCACGCCCGACTGCTTGAGCAGCGCGATGTCGCGGGCGAAGGCGCGGCCGAGCTCGACGTTGCCCATGGCATGGCCGCCATATTTCACCACGACCGTCTTGTTCTCGTAGCGCTGCATGAAGGGCAGCGCGGCGGAGAGAAGGCGGGCCTGTTCCTCGACGTTCGACACTTCGCTGGCCATGATTGTTCCTCGTGGGCGGGCGGCGGTCTGATAGCGGGATAACGGGCCAGCGGCAAATGCGAATCGGCGGATCGCGGTCGAGATGCTCGCGGAAAAAACATGAGTTTAATTCTCATCTTTAATCTTGACGGCAAAACTCCAGATTGTAAGGGTCGGCCATACGATCTAGCTACAGGAGGATACATATGACGACGACTCGCACTCTGGGCGCGCTTTTCGGCGCGGCGGCTGCCGCATGGCTGCTGGCCGCAGGCCCGGCATGGGCGCTGGAGGACTGGCAACTCGGCCACGGCCCGTTCGTCACCGCCTCCGACGTGCGCAGCCACAACAAGATGCCGCTCGACATTCGCGACGTGAACGGCTCGCTGGCCGGCGAGGTGCCGGACTGGGGCGCGGCGCTGCACGTCTTCGCCTTCGGCGGCAACTTCCCGAACCATTCGCTGGCGCTGTTCGGCGACGACTACAATGGCCGGTTCGCCTCGCACTTGCCGGTATCGGTCGCCCATTTCGGCGGCACCGGGTTCCACAACGGCAGCCTGTACGCGGCACTGGCCGGCACCGGCGAGTTCCGCCGCGCGGAACCGGCCGAGCGCGTCGCCTTCGTCGCCGCCGGGCTCGAGGCGGTCGCACTCAACTGGTCGCGATACGAGTTGGGCGAGAGCCGGCGCAAGGCAAAGGCCGACAAGCCGAACTGGTCGCTGGAGAACGGCTCGCCGAAGAACTGGAACGAGATCTTTGCCTTCTACTGGGGACCCGAAGGCCGGCATTCCGTGCACGCCGCGCTGGAAAAGCTGGAAGGCGGGCCCGCGGTGAACGAGGCGCTGCTCCAGGCGCTGGCCGACGGGCAGGAGCTGCTGGTGAAGGAGAGCTGGGCGCCCGACCACGCGGCCGCGCTCGTCGTGCAACTGGACAAGGCAAGCGTGCTGCTGCTTTCGGATGCGCTCGGCAAGGTGGCGGCGGAAACGGATGAGAAGCAGGCTGCGGCGCACCGCGCCCGCGCAGCCGGCTACTGGCTGACGGCGGCCGAGGCCGTGGCCGACACGCCCGGCGCAGCCGACGCGGTGAAGAAGGCGCTCGCGGCAAAGTCGAACGCCGACGACATCAAGGCAGCGATCGACGCGCTGCCCGACCTGTAACGGGCCGGGGCAGCAAGACCGTTCCCGAAGGCACCCCTGCGGCGGCGCCGCTTCTTCGCGCCGCCGCAATTTGCCCCTACCCTGCCGGGCATGGATAGCATCGCCCTTCGCGAACCCTTCGTTCCGCCCGCGCCCCGGCCGCGGACGAAGCCGCCGTCGCTGTTCGAGATGCTGCGGGTGCTCTACCGCAACCCGATCGAGATCTGGGGCGAGCCGTCCTACAACGCGCCGTGGCTCTCGGTGCGCACGGGGCGCAGCGGGCCGCTGGTGATCGCCAACGACCCGGCGCTGGTCCGCTACATCCTCGTGGAGAACTCGAAAAACTACCGGATGGGCCGGCTGCGGCAGGCGGTGCTGCGGCCGATCCTGCGCGACGGGCTGCTGACCGCCGAAGGCGAGGTGTGGAAGCGCTCGCGCAAGGCGATGGCGCCGGTGTTCACGCCGCGCCACATCGCCGGTTTCGCCAGGCCCATGCAGGACCGCTCGCTGGCCTTCGCGGAGCGCTACCGCGACGGAGAGGTGCGCGACATCGCCCGCGACATGACCTCGATGACCTACGAGATCCTCGCCGAGACGCTGTTCTCCGGCGAGATCGCCGGCAGCGCCGAGGGCGAGCTGGAACGCCAGATGGAGCGGCTGTTCGCCACGATGGGGCGGATCGACCCGCTCGACGTGTTGCAGGCGCCGGCATGGCTGCCGCGCATGACGCGCGTCTTCGGGCGGCCGGTGATCACCTATTTCCGCAAGATCGTCGCCGAAACCGTCGCGGCGCGCCGGGCGAAGCTCGCGGCCGGCGCGCAGCCGGGCCGCGACCTGCTCGGCCTGCTGCTCGAGGCCGAAGGGCCCGGCGGGCTGAGCGAAAGCGAGATCGCCGACAACATCGTAACCTTCATCGGCGCCGGCCACGAGACGACGGCGCGGGCGCTGGCGTGGACGCTGTTCCTGCTCGGCAACGCGCCGTGGGAGCGCGAGCGGGTGGAGGCCGAGATCGACCGCGTGGTGGGCGAGCGCGTGGCGCCCGTCGACATGCTGGATGCCATGCCGATGACGCGCGCCGCCTTCGAGGAGGCGATGCGGCTCTATCCGCCGGCGCCGGCGCTCTCGCGCGAGGCGGTGGAGGCGGACCGTTTTCGCGAGCTGGAGATCGTGTCCGGCGCGCATGTGGCGGTGATGCCGTGGACGATCCACCGCCACCGCAAGCTGTGGGACCGGCCGGACGCCTTCCTGCCGGAGCGCTTTCATCCGGGCAACCGCGAGAAGATCGACCGCTACCAGTACCTGCCCTTCGGCGCGGGGCCGCGCATCTGCATCGGCGCGGCCTTCGCCATGCAGGAGGGCATGATCGCGCTGGCGGCGCTGATGTCGCGCTGGCGGTTCGACCCGGTGCCCCAGACGCGGCCGTGGCCGGTGCAGAAACTGACCGTGCAGCCGGAGGGGGGCATACCCATGAAGGTCACGCGGCGGCGGGCTCGTTAATATCGGCGCTAAAATTCGATTCGAATCGCCCGGCGGGGCTGAGCGGCGCATCAACACGTCCTTGCTATCACGTCGCAAGGACGGCGCCGGTTCGGGTTGTCGCAATGAGGGGTTTTAGCCTTTGATCCCGCCGATTTCGCCTTCGATGATGCAGAGGATCAGCCAGATCCTGCCGGCCGGCGGGGCGCTGTTCGCCAATCGCGCAGCGCCCGCCGCGACCAGCCTCGAAACGGCGGCGGCGGCGGGATACGCGACGGCCGTGGCGATCTCCGGCGCCGTCGAGTCGGCCCGCGTGCCGTCGAGCTACGGCGCCGTGGTCGACGCGGCGAAGCTGGTGCGCGAGCAGATGAGCGGCCAGGCGCTCAGCCTTGCCAATTCGCGCCCGCAGGTTCTGATGATGATCGAGGGATAGCCCTCAGCTCCCGCCGCGAAAGGCGTCGGGCACATGCACCGGCCAGCGCCACGGCAGCACCGCCACGAGGTCGAAGCGGATCGACAGGCGGGCGTGGTCGCGCTGGCGGGCGAGCCACAAATCGGCCGCGCCCTCGATGCGCCGCTGCGACATGCGGCCGACCGCGTCCATGGCTTCCATGAGGGTCGGCCGCACCTTCACCTCGACGACGATGACGAGGTCGCCGCGCCGGGCGATCAGGTCGATCTCGCCGAGCGGCGTGCGGTAGCGGCGGGCAAGGATGCGGAACCCCTTGGCGCGCAGCGCCATGGCCGCCAGCCACTCGCCGCGATGGCCGCGGCGATGATGGCCCCGCCTTGCATCGGCCCGGCGGCCGTCAGGGGCGACCGGCGTCGCCATCGGGCCTGAGTTCGAGCAGCCGGCGGTAGAGCTCGGCCTTCTTCAGGCCGGTGAGGCGCGCCGCCTCGGCCGCCGCCTTCGAGGCGCCCATCTCGGCCGACAGCGACCGCAGCAGGGCATCGACGTCGCGCGCCTGCGGCGGCGCATCCTTCGGCGGCGCCACGCAGACGACGACCTCGCCCTTCGGCGCGCCGGCCTGCGCATAATGCGCCGCAAGCTCCGGCAGCGTGCCGGTGCGGATCTCCTCGAACGCCTTGGTCAGCTCGCGGCAGATTGCGGCCGGCCGCTCACCCAGCACCTCGGCCATGGCGCCGAGCGATTCGGCCAGACGGTTGGGCGATTCGAAGAAGACCAGCGTGCCCGGCACGGCCTTCAGCTCGGCGAGCCGCGACGCGCGCGCGCCGGCCTTCACCGGCAGGAAGCCGGCGAAGAAGAAGGCGTCCGACGGCAGGCCGGACGCCGTCAGCGCAGCCAGCGCGGCGGACGGGCCGGGCACGGGGACCACCGCGATGCCTTCGGCGCGCGCCGCCTCGACAAGGCGAAAACCGGGGTCGGAGACCAGCGGCGTGCCGGCGTCCGACACCAGCGCGACGCTGCGGCCCTGCCTCAGCGCCTCGACAAGGCGCGGGCCGGTCTCGGCGGCGTTGTGCTCGTGATAGGCGAGCGGGCGCTGGCGGATGGCGTAGCGCGACAGCAGCGTGCGGGTGACGCGCGTGTCCTCGCAGGCGAGGATATCGGCGGCGGCGATGGTTTCCAGTGCCCGCAAGGTGATGTCGCCGAGGTTTCCGATGGGCGTGGCGACCAGATAGAGCGCGGGCGCCAGCGGCCGGGCCGGCATCTCGGCCTGCCCGACGAGAAAACTCCTGCGCCCTTCTCCAGCCTCGCTCACCGTGCCTCGCCGCGCTCCCGACACCGCCCCTCCCGACACCACCCCTCCCGACACCACCATGTCAGGAAGCCATGCCAGTTGATCGCCGGGCGACGCCTCGCCCATGGCCAAACCCATGCCGCTTCTATATAGGCCGCGCCTCCAACGGACCACCCGCCATGCAGAATACCCCCGGCCCTGACGCCAAAGGGCGAGACACCAACGAGCAGACCGGTTTCGGGCAGGCCATAACCGGCCGGCGCCGGCAGGCGGCGATCGCCTTCATCTTCGTCACCGCGGTGCTGGACATCGTGGCGATGGGCATCGTCATCCCGGTCCTGCCGCCGCTGATCGAGGAATTCGCCGGGTCCAGCGCCGATGCGGGCTGGATCAACGGCATCTTCGTGGCGCTGTGGGCCTTCATGCAGTTCGTCTGCTCGCCGGTCATCGGCTCACTGTCCGACCGCTACGGCCGCCGGCCGGTGATCCTCCTGTCGACGGCGGGGCTGGCGCTCGACTATGTGCTGATGGCGCTGGCGCCCAACCTGTGGTGGCTGGCGGCCGGGCGCATCATCGCCGGCATCACCTCGGCGAGCTTCACCACCGTCTATGCCTACATGGCCGA
Source organism: uncultured Mesorhizobium sp. (assembly GCA_964629765.1). Lineage (GTDB taxonomy): Bacteria > Pseudomonadota > Alphaproteobacteria > Rhizobiales > Rhizobiaceae > RCIO01. Next base: position 2,137 of record CAZVTK010000186.1, on the reverse strand, counting down.
CGTGACGGAGCCGCAGGGCCGCGCCCGCGCCTACGGGCTGATCGGGGCCGCCTTCGGCGGCGGCTTCATCCTCGGCCCGCTGCTGGGCGGCGTGCTGGGCGAGATCGGGCCGCGCGCGCCGTTCTGGTTCGCCGCCGCCCTGTCGGGCGTCGCCTTCCTCTACGGCCTGTTCGTGCTGCCCGAATCGCTGGCGCCGGAAAAGCGCATGGCCTTCTCGTGGGCGCGCGCCAACCCGATCGGCGCCATGGCGATGCTGAAGCGCCATGCGGAGCTGACCGGGCTGGCGGCGGTGACCTTCCTGCTGCATTTCTCGCACCACATCTTCTCGGCCGTGTGGGTGCTCTATGCCGGCTACCGCTACGGCTGGACGCCGTGGCAGGTGGGCGTGCTGCTGGCGCTGGTCGGGCTTGCCGACATGGTGGTGCAGGGGCTGGTGGTCGGCCCCGCGGTGAAGCGCTTCGGCGACCGCAGGGTGATGGTGTTCGGCCTGTTCGGCGGCGCGGTCGGCATCACCCTGATGGGCGTCGCGTGGGACGGCTGGATGCAGTTCGCCGCCATAGCGCCCAACGCGCTGTGGGGCCTCGCCATGCCGACGCTGCAATCGCTGATGACCCGGCTGGTGAGCGAAAGCGAGCAGGGCCAGTTGCAGGGCGCCAATATGAGCGTGGCCTCGATCGCCGGCATCGCCTCGCCGGTGTTCTTCGGCGCGGTCTATGCGTGGTCGGTGCAGCCGGGCATGGCGATGCCATGGTCGGGGCTGGCCTTCTACATCTCGGCCGCGATCCTCTTGGCGGCGGCGCTGGTCGGCTGGCGCGTGTCGGCGAAGGCGGAAAAAGCGGAACGCGTCGCCGCGGCGGCAGACCGGTAGCGTCACCTTGCGTCAGCGGCGGTTGACGCAACGAAAACGCGGCGCGGCCGTTCCCCTCCTCCCAGAGGAGGATCGCCCATGTCGCTCGTCATCCAGGACAGCTACGACCCCTATTATGCCGGCCGCGAAAGCCGCAAGGTCCGCGCTCAGGCGGCGAGGTCGGCCACCAGCGCGTCGAGCACCACCATGCCGGAGGGCGTGGCGCGCAGGCGCGAATTGCCGACCGGCTCGACCAGCCGCTCCTCCAGGAGGATGGACAGCCGCTTCGCCGAAAGCGGCCTGCCGGACAGCGCCTCGTAGCGCACGAGGTCGATGCCCTCGACCAGCCGCAGGCCCATCAGCAGGAACTCGTCGGCTTCCTCGGAGCGCGTCAGCACCTCGCCGCCGGCAACGCCGTGGCCCTTGGCCTCGACGAGGCTCAGCCATGTCTCGGGCATGCGCTCGGCGAAAGTCACCGTGCGCCGGCCGGATTCGACGAAGCGACCATGGGCGCCGGGGCCGATGCCGGCATATTCGCCGTAGCGCCAGTAGACGAGGTTGTGGCGGCTTTCCGCCCCTGGCCGCGCGTGGTTCGACACCTCGTAGGCGGGCATGCCGTGGGCGGTCGTGACGGCCTGCGTCAGCGCGTAGAGGTCGGCGGCGCGGTCGGCGTCGGGAATGGCGAGCTTGCCGGCTGCGCGCAGCGCGAAGAAGGGCGTGCCTTCCTCGATGGTGAGCTGGTAGAGCGACAGATGGTCGACCGCATAGGAGATCGCCTGCTCCAGCTCGGCCTGCCATGCGTCGAGCCTCTGGCCGGGGCGGGCGTAGATCAGGTCGAACGACATGCGCGGGAAGGTCTCGCGCGCCAGCCTGATGGCGCCGAGCGCCTGTTCGACATTGTGCAGCCGGCCGAGGAACTTCAGGTCGCGGTCGTTGAGCGCCTGCACGCCCATCGAGACGCGGTTGACGCCCGCGTCGCGATAGCCGCGAAAGCGCTCGGCCTCGACGGAGGACGGGTTCGCCTCAAGCGTCACCTCGATGCCCGCCGGCACCGTCCAGTTGGCCGCCACGGCGTCGAGCACGGCGCCGACGGTCCGCGGCTTCATCAGCGACGGCGTGCCGCCGCCGAGGAAGACGGAGGTGACGGTGCGCGGGCCGGTGCGCTGCCTGATCGCCGCCATCTCGCGGGCCAGCGCGGCCGCATAGCGCTCCTGGTCGACCGCGACATGGCGGACATGGCTGTTGAAGTCGCAATAGGGGCATTTGGCGGCACAGAACGGCCAGTGGACG
>CAZVTK010000185.1:0-8428 GCA_964629765.1 uncultured Mesorhizobium sp. | reverse complement strand
TCTGCGCCTTGATGGTGATGCCGCGCTCGCGCTCGATGTCCATCGAGTCGAGCACCTGCTCCTTGCCGGCCATCTCGCGCGCGTCCATCGCGCCGGTCATCTGGATGAGGCGGTCGGCGAGCGTGGACTTGCCGTGGTCGATATGGGCGACGATGGAGAAATTGCGGATGTTCTTGAGCGGCGTGGTCATGGCGCGCGTTTAGCAGCGGCACTCCCGCGCCACAAGCGGGCGGAGGCCGAGCCCCGCCGCCCGCCCGCGCGCTATTTGTTGCCGTAGAAGCCGCCGATCATCTCGATGTTGCCGATGCCGTTGCCCATGCCCGTGCCCTTGTAGTGCAGCGTGCCGCCGGTGCCGGCCGCGCCCGAACCGAAGAAGCTGCCGCTGTAGTCGGTATGGTTGACGGTTCCGGCGATGTCGGTGGCGCCGCCCGGCTCCACGAGGCGGAGAGTGCCGTTCTGGTAGCCGTTGCCGGAAATCGCCGCCGGGTCGAGCACGATGTCGGCGCCGAGCGGGACTGCACCGGCCGCAAAGGGCGACGTGTCGTCGTCGCCGGTGCCCAGCTTGATGTCGCTGATGCGACCGGAAATCGTCGCCCCGGCGCCGAAGCTCGCGGTGAGCGAGGCCGTGCCGCTCGCGTTTTCCACGAGGGTGTCCTGGACCACGGTGAGGGCTGCCGCCCCGTTGAAAGTGGCGCTGCCGGCCGGCGGCATGTTCTGGGTGCGGTTGCCCTCGACCGAGTAGCCGACAAGGCCGGCATTCGGCGTCGGCTTGCGCCGGAAGATGCCGAAACCCATGTCCGGTCCCAGCGAAACCTGCGACAGGAAGGCATCGGTGCCCTCATAGACGCGGGTCGTGGCGGTCTGGTCCACCAGCGTCATGCCGGTCTCGACCGGCAATGCGGCTCCGCCGGTCATGGTCCCTTTCGGCTTTATGTCCACCTTGCCGTCGGGGTGTCCGGTGAGATCGACGTCGACGGCCGTTTCGGTGCGGCCCACCGCGATGTAGCTGGAACTGCCGGGGCCGTACTCGATATAGCGGGCCTTTGTGGCCGCGGTGACGGCGCCGGGATCGGCCGGCGCGGGGTCGGGCACCGGGTCAGGGGTTGGCGCGGGGTCGGGGTTGGGCGCCGGGTCGCCGGCCGGCGGCGTAAGGTCGGCGGGCGGCGTCATGCTCGTCGTCTCCGTGGACACGCAGCCCGCCACCAGCGCGGACAGCACGACGCCTGTCACGACACGGATCTTCATCGTTTCCCCCCACATCGGGCCGCAAGGGCCGTTTCGATGCGGGCAGTTCAGCGGAAATCGGCAGGGTCGCCCATCAGGCGATCACCCTATTTGCCGGTTCCGGCAGACGGCCGCGTCAGGGCCGCGCGCCGTGGAAGGCGCCGACGATGTCGAGCGGCAACGCACCGCCCCCGGCACCCTGGACCTGAAACGTGCCTGCCGCCCGCTCCGCGCCGGTGCCGAAGAACCCGCCCTGATAGTCGGACGAGATTACGAACAGGGCGCCGGCGGGATCGGTACCGCCGGGGACGACGGCGCTGACCTTGTTGCTGCCCGAAAAGGAATTGCCGGTGATCGGCACCGGGTTCAGGACAAGGTCGAATCCGGCGGCTCCGCCGTCTTCCTGCGTGATGCCTGCTATTCGGCCGGAGACCGTCCCGCCGCCGGGTACGAAATTCGCTTCGATCGCCGTCGTCCCGGTCGCGGACTTCGAGGTCAGCGACGGGCCTCCGACCATGTGCAGAGCGGCGGTCCCGTTGAATGTCGCCGTGCTGGAGGTCGGCATGTTCGCGGTGCCGTTGCCGTCGACGGCGAAGCCGACGACGGAGGTGCCCGTGCCGGTCTGGACTCTGTATCGCCCGATCACAAGGTCGGGCGATACAGTGGTCAGGTCGAGGAAGGCGTCGCCGCCGGCAGACTGGAAGGTCGGGGACGCCGTCCCCGCGGTTCCCGCGGTGGCCGTCATGCCGGTGCGCGTCGGGATTACCGTCCCGTTGGCCATGTTCGCCTGCGGTACAACGTCCGCATCGACGAACTGCCCGTCCTGCTGAAGGGTTCTCACATTGACGTCGACCGCCGTCTGCGTCCGGTCGGAGGCGAACAGGCCGGCGATTCCCAGGAAATGCGCCTTGACGGTGCGGTTGGTGGTCACCGGGCCGGGAGGTGGGGGCGGATCGCCGCCGGGCGGGGTCTGGTCCCCTGCCGGTGGCGGGGTCTGGTCGCCGCCCGGCGGCGTGATGCTGCCGGTCGTGGAGGGGGTGGTGCAGCCTGCCGCGAGAGCCGCGAAGCACGCCGAAACAAGTGCAATCCTGCGCATGCCGCACCCCCCTTTGCCCGCTCCTGGCCGATCGGAGATCGCCTGTCGAGACGAATGGCTAGCATTGCGGGCGGGTAGGCGCCAGCGTCATTCGTCGGGAGGGGGCGGCGCGTCCATGCGCCGCCCGTAACCTGCGGCGTCAGGGCTGCTTCGCGCCATGGAACGCGCCGATGGCCTCGAGCGTGGTCGGGTTGAGAACGCCCGGAAGCGGAACGCCCGTCGCCTCGAAATGAAACGTGCCGCCGGCCTGCGCGGCGCCGGCCCCGAAGAACCCGCCGCCATAGTCGGACGAGACGACGGTGCCGACCGCGGTGCTGGTTCCGGCCGTCACGAGGCCGACCTTGCCGCCCGAGAAGGTGCTGCCGCTGATCGGCGTCTGTTGCAGCACGATGTCGAGGCCGAGGATTTCGGGCTTTCTCCCGCTGGTCTGTATCTGGTCGATCTTGCCGGAGACCGTGCCGCCGCCGGGCGCGAACTCGGCCTTCATCGTGGTCTTGCCCCTCATCTCGGTGAGGTTGGTGGGCACGAAGAACGCCTCGCCCGTGAAGGTGGCGCTATTGCTGGTCGGCATGTCCTGGGTCGGGTTGCCGGCCACCCCCACGCCCCGCACGAAGCCGCTGGCGTTGAGCTTCACGAAGTCTCCGATGACCAGATCGGACGATATTCTGCGGACCGTCAGGAACGTGTCCTGCGCGTCGTTGCTGAAGACCTGCTCCTCGGGGGTGGAGAGGGCATCGCGCTTGAGGCCGGTGGTCGCGGCTATCTCCGCCCCGCTCGCCATCAGCCCCTTCGGCTTGATGTCGCCCTCGGTCGGCGAGTCGCCGGGCGGGCGCGTGACGATGTCCATCCCGATGGCGGTGCGCGTGCGGTCGCGCGTGCCGTCGGCGGATTGGGAGAAGAAATGGCCCGTCGCGCCGAGCACCGTCTCGGCGGGCGGCGGCGTGGAATCGCCCGGCGGCGTGATGCTCCCGGTCGTCGAGGGTGTGGTGCAGCCCGCCGCAAGAGCCGCGAAGCACACCGAAACCAGTGCAATCCTGCGCATAGTCTGTCCCCTCCCTGTTCGGTGGACTGGAGATCGTCTCTTGAGCCCGAACGCCTAGCATCCGCGCCGAAGTCTGGCGTCATTCGACGGGATGAGGCGATACAGATCGACTTGCCGCGCGCGGGGGCGTGAGCCGGCATCGGCGACCCATGCGCAAACATGCGTTGCGGGGAGGGGCGCGAGGGCGTATTAACTCCGACGACAAGCGCGACGCATGTCTGAATCGGTGCGGGCCAACGGGCGAGGTCGATGACCGGGCGGCGGATGACGATGACGGAACGAACGGCTGCCGCGGCGCGGCGGCTGCTCGTCGTCGCGCTGTTCCTGCTGGGCTTCGGCGAAGGGTCGTGGAGCGGCGGGGAGAGCGGCGGCGTACGCGCCGCGCTGGACGCCGGCCGCGCCTTTGCGCTCACCGCCGGCGACACGCCTCCCCAGTTCATCGCCGAGCAGGACCGGGCGGCCAAGGCCGCCGCCGGCCTGGGCGGCGGCGAGGACGACCGCGCCGCGACCGCGCTGCCGGCGGCGCCCGTCTTCGAGGCCGGCACCCTGCCTTACGCCTCGCTTGCCACGGCGGGTACGCCCCAGCCCCATATCGGCTTTTCATCCCGCGCGCCGCCCGCGCGCACCTGACAGGCAGCCACCAAGCACCCCAACAAGGCGCTCCCGGCCAGCAGACCACGCCCCGAGCGGGACCACCGCAGCCAGGCGCGCCGCAGTCAGGATACGAAACATGGCAAAGACCAACCCGCTGGGATTCCGCATCGAGCCGGAACTCAAGGACGCCCTCGTGCGCGCCGCGCGCGACGACCGCCGCTCCGTCTCCTCCATGGTGGAGATCATCATCGAGCAGTGGCTTGCGGAAAAGGGCTATCTCACCGTGGACGAGCGCCGCAGCGCGGCCTGAGGCGCCACCGGCCTGTTCCGGATGCGCGGCTGCCGCGCATCCGGAACCCGTTCGGTCGGCCGAAGGAGATGGGCCCGGCTCCTGACCTATTGTCACGAGGCCAGGGCGGGCCTAGTGTGCCGCCGATAATATGAGCGCGGCACTCATGTTCTCCGCCAAGTCGGGCGGAGGCCCGCGCGTCGGAGAGGCCCATGATCAAGAGACTTTCGCTCGCCGCCAGCGTCCTGGCGTTCTGTTCCGTTTCCGCGCAGGCGGCCGATCCCGCCGCCGTCCTCAAGACCTATGCCGACATCGCCCTGGCCGGCTACGAGGACAGCCTGACGACCGCGAAAGCGCTGGACGCGGCCGTCGACGCGCTGATCGCCAGGCCGTCCGACGAGACGCTGAAGGCGGCGCGGGAAGCGTGGCTCAAGGCGCGCGCGCCCTACCAGCAGACGGAAGCCTTTAGGTTCGGCAACGCCATCGTCGACGAGTGGGAAGGCCGGGTGAACGCGTGGCCGCTGGACGAGGGCCTGATCGACTATGTCGCGGCGAGCTACGGCACCGAGAGCGACGCCAACGCCTTCTACGCGGTCAACGTGATCGCCAATGCGAAGGTTTCGGCCGGCGGCGAGGAGATCGACGCCACGACGATCACGCCGGAACTGATCCAGTCCTTGCAGGAGGTGGGCGGCATCGAGGCCAATGTCGCGACCGGCTACCATGCGATCGAGTTCCTGCTGTGGGGTCAGGACCTGAACGGCACCGGGCCCGGCGCGGGCGCGCGTCCCGCGAGCGATTTCGACACCGCCAACTGCACCGGCGGCCATTGCGACCGGCGCGGCGCCTATCTCGCGGCGGCATCCGACCTGCTGGTCGCCGACCTTCAGGAGATGGTGGCGAACTGGGCGGCGAACGGCGATGCCCGCAAGGTGTTGACGGACGGCGACGCCAAGGCCGGCCTGTCGGCGATCCTCACCGGGCTCGGCTCGCTCTCCTATGGCGAGCTGGCCGGCGAGCGCATGAAGCTCGGCCTGCTGCTGCACGACCCCGAGGAGGAGCACGACTGCTTCTCCGACAACACGCACAATTCGCATTTCTACGACGTGACCGGCATCAACAACGTCTATCACGGCAGCTATACGCGCGTGGACGGCTCGAAGGTCGAGGGCGACAGCCTGGCGGCGCTGGTGAAGGAGAAGGACGCCGCGCTGGCCGCCGAGATGGAGGCGAGCCTTGCGGCCACGCTGAAGGCGGCCGGGGCGATGAAGGCCCGCGCCGAGGCCGGCGAAGCCTATGACCAGATGATCGGCGAGGGCAATGCCGAGGGCAACGCCGCCGTGCAGGCGGTGATCGACGGGCTGGTGGCGCAGACGCGCTCGCTGGAGCGGGTGATCGCCGCGCTGGAGCTCGCCGACGTGACCATCGAGGGCTCGGACTCGCTCGACGCGCCGGACAAGGTGTTCGAGTAGCCACAGAAAGGGCCATCGGGCCGCCCGTTGGACCCGGATGGGCGCCGGGTGGCCGGCGCCTTATGACAGCGGCCTTCGGAACCCTGGACCGAACGTGAAGACCAAGCCCGCAGCGGCGACCGCCGCGCTGCTAGCCATGATCGGCGCCGCACTGGCCGGCGGCGCTGACGCCGTGCGCGACGACCTGACGCCGGAGGATTTCGCGCGTGTGCAGGCGGTGACCGCGCCGGCCACGGATTTTTCGAAGGCCGAGCGGTTCGAGAACCTGCCCGGGGGCGCTGCGACGACGAAGAAGACCGGCGACGCCAACGCCCTGTCGCACCCCTCGGCCAATCTCGATTTCGCCGACCAGCAGCGTTTCCTCGTCGGCAACGGCCTGTTCCGCAAGGAATGGGCGACCGCGCCGTCGTCGACGCAGGCGTCCGACGGGCTGGGGCCGCTGTTCAACGCGCGCGCCTGCCAGTCCTGCCACATCAAGGACGGGCGCGGCCACGCGCCGGCGACGGTGGGCGGCGACGCCGCCTCGCTGCTGGTGCGGCTGTCGGTCGAGCCCGGCGAGGAAGAAGCGCGGCTGATCGCGGCGGGCGTGCTGCCGGCCGCGCCCGAGCCGGTCTACGGGCTGCAATTGCAGGACAACGCGGCGGCGGGCCTCGCCCCCGAGGGCAAGGTGGTCGTCGATTATGACGAAGTGCCGGTGGCGCTGGCCGGCGGCGAGACGGTGACGCTGCGCCGGCCGCGCCTGGCGATCGAGAACCCCGGCTTCGGGCCGTTCGCGCAGGGCATGATGATGTCGGCGCGGGTGGCGCCGGCCATGGCCGGCATGGGGCTGATCGAGGCCATCCACCCCGCTGACATCCTGGCGCGCGCCGACCCCGACGACCGCGACGGCGACGGCATCTCCGGCCGCGCGGCGGTGCTGGGCGGCCTTCCGGGAGAAGGGCGCCTCGGCCTGTTCGGCTGGAAGGCCATGCAGCCGGACGTCGCCACCCAGAGCGCCCATGCCTTCTCCGGCGATATGGGGCTTTCGACGCCGCTGCTGCCCGACCATTTCGGCGAATGCACGCCGCTTGAGGCGCCCTGCCGCGACATGCCGCACGGCGCGCAGGAGCGGCTGGGGCCGGTCGAGGTGCCGCAGGACCTGTTCGACCTCGTCGTCTTCTATTCGGAAAACCTCGCCCCGCCGGCCCGGCGCAAGGCCGGCAACGCGCTCGTGCTGGCCGGCAAGCGCGCCTTCTACGAGGCCGGCTGCACCGCCTGCCATACGCCCAAATATGTGACGAGCCGGCAGGCCGCGCATCCGGCACAGCGCTTCCAGTTGATCTGGCCCTACAGCGACTTCCTGCTGCACGACATGGGCCCCGACCTTGCCGACGACCGGCCGGAAGCGGCGGCCGACGGCAGCGAATGGCGCACGCCGCCGCTGTGGGGCATCGGCCTTGCGAAGCAGGTGAGCGCGGAGGCGGGTTTTTTGCATGACGGGCGGGCGCGCACGCTCGTCGAGGCGGTGCTGTGGCACGGCGGCGAGGCGCAGGGGCCGCGCGACCGCTTCGCGGAAATGGACAAGGCGCAGCGTGACGCGCTCATCGCCTTTCTGGAGTCGCTGTGATGAGACTGCCGGTTCTGTTTGCATGCGCGGCGCTGCTGTTCGCCGGCCCGGCCTTGGCCGAGGGGCCGGGGGCCGATGTCGCGGATGCCTTCGCCCGGCCGGCCGTCGAGGCTTTCGAGGATGCAAGCGTCCGGCTGGCGCTCGCCGCCAGCGGCCTTTGCGCGGCGCCGGGCGCGCAGACGCTCGCCGCGACCCGGACCCTGTTCGGCGAGACGGCGCGGGCGTTCGGCCGCATCGCCGTGCTGCGCTTCGGTCCGCTGGCGGCCGACAGCCGCTTCGAGCGCCTGTTCTTCTGGCCCGACCCGCGCGGCATCGCGCTGCGGCAGGTGCAGGCGGCGCTGGCCGCAGGGGACGAGAGCCTCGGCGACGCCGCCGCGCTGCCGGGCAAGAGCGCGGCATTGCAAGGGCTGCCGGCGCTGGAATTCGCCCTGTTCGGCGCCGGCGCCGACGAGCTGGCCTCGGCGCCGGCCGGGCTGCGCTGCCGCTTTGCCGCGGCGATAGCGGCCAACATCGCCTTCATGGCGGGCGCGGTAGCCGACGGCTGGGCGGCCGACACGCCGTTCGCCCGTACCTTCGCTGCGCCGCAGCCGGACGGCGAGCCTTATCGTTCCGCCGCCGAGGTCGACGGCGAGATCGTCAAGGCGCTGACGACCATCGTCCAGTTCGTGCGCGCCGCCGAGTTGCTGCCGCCGCTCGGTGCGAGCGAGGACAAGGCCAATGGCCGCCGCGCGCCGCTGTGGCGCAGCAATCTGACCTTCGTGCTGGTGGCGGCGCAGATCGAGGGCGCGCGCGACCTGCTGCTCGCCGCCGGCTATGCCGGCCGGCTCGGCAGCGCCGGCTGGCTGCCGGACCAGATCCGCTTCGGCCTCGACGCGGCGCGCCGGGCGCTGGAGCAGGTGGAGACGCCTGCGGAAAACGCCTTCGCGGCCCCGGCCGACCGGGGCCGGATCGGCTTCGCCGACATCGCGCTCGACGGCGTCGGGCACGACGTGTCGGAGAAGCTTTCGGCCGCGCTGGGGCTGACCATGGGGTTCAATGCGCTCGATGGCGACTAGGCTGTGGTGACGATTTAACTATTTGAGCCATAGCATGATGCTTGCGAGCT
>CAZVTK010000184.1:0-8473 GCA_964629765.1 uncultured Mesorhizobium sp. | reverse complement strand
GGCCGGCACGCTATCGGAGATCATCGCCAAGGAAGGCGACACGGTCGAGGTCGGTGCCGTGCTCGGGCTGATCGGAGAGGGCAAGGGCGCCGCCCCGGCGCCGAAGCCGGAGGCGGTGGCCCAGGCGGCCGGCAAGGCCGGTGCCGACACGACGAGGGAAGCTGCCGCCAAGACCGCGGCGGTTGCCGGCGAAGGCCCGCTCGAGGCGCGCACCGCGCCGCCGGCGCCGTCTGGCGCCACGCTTCTCGCCGAGAACAACCTGTCGGCCGACCAGGTGTCGGGCTCGGGCAAGCGCGGCCAGGTGCTGAAGGGCGACGTGCTCGAGGCGCTGGCCAAGGGCGCGGCCTTGCAGCCGGCGGAGGCTCCGCAGGCCGCCCGCGCGCCGTCTTCCGGCGAGGATGCGGTGCGCGAGGAGCGCGTGAAGATGACGCGCCTGCGCCAGACCATCGCGCGCCGGCTGAAGGACGCGCAGAACACGGCGGCCATGCTGACCACCTTCAACGAGGTGGACATGAAGCCGGTGATGGACCTGCGCAACAAGTACAAGGACCTGTTCGAGAAGAAGCACGGCGTGAAGCTCGGCTTCATGGGCTTCTTCACCAAGGCGGTGACGCATGCGCTGGCCGAGATCCCGGCGGTGAACGCCGAGATCGACGGGACCGACATCATCTACAAGAATTTCGCCCATATCGGCGTGGCGGTCGGCACCGACAAGGGCCTCGTCGTGCCGGTGGTGCGCGACGCCGACCGGATGAGCATCGCGGAAATCGAGAAGGAGATCGGCCGGCTGGGGCTGGCGGCGCGCGACGGCAAGCTGTCGATGGCCGACATGCAGGGCGGCACCTTCACCATCTCCAACGGCGGCGTCTACGGCTCGCTGATGTCGACGCCGATCCTCAACCCGCCGCAGTCGGGCATCCTCGGCATGCACAAGATCCAGGACCGGCCGGTCGTGGTCGGCGGCCAGATCGTCATCCGCCCGATGATGTATCTGGCGCTCAGCTACGATCACCGCATCGTCGACGGCAAGGAAGCCGTGACCTTCCTCGTCCGCGTCAAGGAGACGCTGGAGGACCCGGAAAGGCTCGTGCTGGATCTCTGATCGATGCCCACTGTGGCGGTGGTCGACGGTGTGAAGATACAATTCTACGCTGCGGAGCACCCGCCGCCGCATTTCCATGCGATTTTTGCGGAGTATCGGGCCTCGATCGGCATCAGTCCATCGCGTATGCTTCAAGGAGATCTACCGCCTGCAAAACGCGGGATCGTGCTATCTTGGGCAGAAAGCCGTCGCGGTGCCCTGCTTGAGGCTTGGGGTGCGATGGCATTGGGGCGGCGACCGGAGCGTATCGAATGAAGAAGCCGTTGCGGATAGACGTCGCCGAAGCCGTCATTCCGGGCGTTCTCAAGGTCGTCTGGAGCGACGGCTATGAAGGTGTCGTGGATTTGCGGGGCCTGCTCAAGACCGGGACCATCTTCGAGACGATACGCGATCCGCAGCATTTCCATGCCGTTAAGGTCGCTGCCTTCGGCCACTCGGTCTATTGGGGTGAGGACGGCAGCGAAGATGTCGACTTCGGCTGCGATCGCCTGCGCGAGATGGCCGAGGATCAGGCGGCGCTGCTCGCGAAGGCGAGTTGAAACTTCTCCATCGGGAGGCACGGACGGGAATGCACCTTCGTCGCCATGCAGTTGCCGCCGCCTGCCTGTTCTCATCCCTTGCAGCCGCGCCAGCCTCCGCCCAGCAACCCGGATTCAGCTTCATCGACCTGCCGATCGTCATGACGGCCTATGTCGAGGCCGCGATCGACATGCGCGCCGCCTACGAGACCTGTGCGCCGGCGGACAAGCGGCCGGGCGAATGGGAAGCGGGCTCGGCGTTGCTGGTCGGATCGCTGAAGGGCGCCGGCCTGAGCGCCAGCATTGCGGCCGCGCTGGAGGCGCGCCTTTCCGCGCCCGTGGTTCCGATTGCGGCCAACTGCGCCAGCCAGCAGGTCATGCTCTATTCCGGCGTGCCGGCCGGCAACAGTTGGCCGGACTATCACCGCAAAGTGCTCGAACTGAACGGCATCAAGATCGTCGAGCCGGCGGTCATGGATGCGCGGCTGGAAGCGGTTCGGGCGGTGGTTGAGGAAACCCTGCCGAAGCAGAAGCGCATGCTGGTCTGCATTTCGCTTTTCGACCCGCAAAATTTTCTCGCCGCCTATACCGACTGGAACAACCTCGTCGCGCAGGCCGCGCAGGCGCTGATCGCAGATGGCTTCGGTCAGGACAAATACGGTTCGTTCCTCGACGGTGCGCAGTCGCGCCTGCTCTATGCGCCGCCGCCGAACCGCGTCGTCGCGGCGGCGGACTGCATGGCCGACCAGGACTGGCTCGACCGCTTCTCGACCTTCGCCTGGTACACCTTCGCCTCCGACGTCGAGGCGGCGCTGAAGGGCGAAAGGCGGTGAGGTTGCGCGTCGTGCTCGCGGCAGCGGCAGTGGCGGTGCAGGCAATGGCGGCCTTCGCCGCATGCCCGATCGAGCTTGCCTTGTACCGCGACCGCGACGCCATCGCCGGGCTCGACTTCACGCCGACCGGCGGGCAGGCCGCCGTCGCCAACAGCTTCAGGCTGGTCATGCGCGACGGGCCGGTCTTTGAAGGCCATGTGCTGTGGACCGACGAGCCGGCGCGGCCCTACGGGCAGTTGCTGCACGAATGCCCCGAGGGCGACGTGACCGGCGAGGAACTGGCCGCCTGCACGGTGTGGCAGGGCACGATCTACGCGATCGGCGCGGACGGCGGCGTCAACCTGATGCCGGCGCAGGGAGAACCGGCGCCGGAGCGGCTGCTGCTTGCCGATCTCGGCTACCAGATGCGCTGGTCGCAGGCGTGGGAAAAAGCGGGCCTGACGGCCGTGCCGTGGGACGAGTTCCGGCTTTCCGGGTGCCAGGAATGAACTGCCGCAAGGACCTTATCTGATGGACTGGCTCGCAACCTCGCCGATCCCGACGCTGCCGACGGAAATCGCCTATCTCGCGCTTGGCGTGGCGCTGCTCGGCGTGCACGTCGCCGTGCAGGCCATTCTGCTCACCCGGCAGCTCGGCTCCGACTACAATGCCGGCCCGCGCGACGAGCAGCGCAAGGTGACCGGCGTCGCCGGCCGCGCCGAGCGGGCGCTGCGCAATTTCCTCGAGACGTTCGCGGCCTTCGCGGCTCTGGCGCTGGCCCACGCCATGATGGACAAGGGCGGCGACCAGTGGGCCGGCTTCGGCGCGGCGCTCTGGTTCTGGTCGCGCGTGGTGTACCTGCCGCTCTATCTCGCCGGCGTCCGCTACTGGCGCTCGGCCGTCTTTCTGCTGTCGGCCGTCGGCATGCTCATCCTCTTCATCCGCCTCGTCTTCTGAGAACCTCATGACCAGCGCCATCCTGCCCTCGCTTTCCGTCGAGCTCGCCTATCTGGCGCTCTGCGTGCCTCTCGCGCTCGCCTACATCGTGACGCAGGCCGTGCTGGCCGGCGGCGCGGGCAGACGCCGCGCCGGCGACACGCTCTCCGAGCGCGGCTTTCGCGCCGAGAAGGCGCTGCGCAACTTCATCGAGACCTTTGCGCTGTTTGCCGCCATGGCGCTCGGCGTGACGCTCGCCGGCAAGGCTGACTGGTGGACGGGACTGGGCGCCGCCCTTTATTTCTGGGGCCGCGTGGCCTATCTGCCGGCCTATATAGCGGGCGTCGGGCCGGTGCGGTCGATGTTCTGGACGATCGCCACGCTCGGCATCGCCATCATGTTCTGGCAGTTCGCCTTCTGATCGGGGACCGGCCTCGGGGCGGCAAGGAGAGAGGGTTTCATGTCCACCAATTACGATGTCGTCGTGATCGGCGCCGGGCCGGGCGGCTATGTCTGCGCCATCAAGGCCGCGCAGCTCGGCCTCAAGGTCGCGCTGGTCGAGAAGCGGCCGACCTTCGGCGGCACCTGCGTGAACGTCGGCTGCATCCCCTCCAAGGCGCTGCTGCATGCCTCGGAGAAATTCGTCGAGGTCGCGCATCTGGGTGAACTCGGCGTCGAGGTCGGCAAGCCGAAGCTGAACCTTGCCGCCATGCAGGCGCACCGGACCAAGGTGGTGAAGCAGAACACCGACGGCCTCGTCTTCCTGATGAAGAAGAACAGGATCGACACCTTCCACGGCGCCGGCCGGATACTGGAATCGGGCGCCGGGACCGGCAAGGTGGCGGTCACGCTGGAGGGCGGCAAGAGCGAGACGCTGGAGACGAAGAACATCGTCATCGCCACCGGCTCGGATGTCGCCGGCATTCCCGGCGTCGAGGTGGCGTTCGACGAGAAGGTGATCGTGTCCTCCACCGGCGCGCTGGAGTTCGAAAAGGTGCCGGCGAGCCTGATCGTCGTCGGCGGCGGGGTGATCGGGCTGGAACTCGGCTCGGTGTGGGCGCGGCTGGGGTCGAAAGTGACGGTGGTGGAATATCTCGACACCATCCTCGGCGGCATGGACGGCGAAGTGGCAAAACAGTTCCAGCGCATGCTGGCCAGGCAGGGCATCGAGTTCCGCCTCGGCGTTAAGGTGACGGGCGTGGCGAAGGCGAAGAAGGGCGCGAGCGTGACCTTCGAGCCGGTGAAGGGCGGCGATGCCGAGACGCTGACCGCCGACGCGGTGCTGGTCGCGACCGGCCGCAAGCCCTACACGGACGGGCTGAAGGACGCCGGCATCGAGCTCGACGAGCGCGGCCGGGTGAAGACCGACGGCCATTTCCGCACGAATCTTCAGGGCGTCTATGCCATCGGCGACGTGATCGCCGGGCCGATGCTCGCCCACAAGGCCGAGGACGAGGGCGTGGCGGTGGCCGAGATCATCGCCGGCCAGAAGGGGCATGTGAACTACGCTGTCATCCCGTCGGTGGTCTACACCTCGCCGGAAGTCGCCTCCGTGGGCCGCACCGAGGAGGAGTTGAAGAAGGCCGGCGTAGAATACAAGGCGGGCAAGTTCCCGTTCACGGCCAACGGCCGGGCGCGCGCCATGGCGGCGACCGACGGCTTCGTGAAGGTGCTGGCCGACAAGGCGTCCGACCGGGTGCTGGGCGTCCATATCGTCGGCTTCGGCGCCGGCGAGATGATCCACGAGGCGGCGGTGCTGATGGAGTTCTCCGGCTCGGCCGAGGATCTCGCCCGCACCTGCCACGCCCACCCGACCATGTCGGAGGCGGTCAAGGAGGCGGCGCTGGCGGCGTGGTCGAAGCCCATCCATATGTAGCAACCAAAGTTTCGCCGAAGTCGCGGCGTCTGATAGGCTTGAAAAGGGCCGCGCGGGCGGCCGCGGGCAGGCACGATAGCGGGTTCATCATGAGGCTCAGGCCGGTTGCCGGCGCGCTCGGCGCGCTTCTTCTCCTTTCGCCGGCGGCGCTGGCCGCCGAGCGCGACACGCCGGCGGAAACGCTGCGCGCCTTCGGCCAGTCCTTCGTCAACACCATCCGCCCGCAGCCGAAGATCCGGGCTCCCGGTCCGCGCGAGCAGGGGATGGCGGTCGGCTCGCGTCCCGTCATATTGGCGCAGGCAGGCGACCCGCGCATCGTCCAGCTCGAGGAGCAGATCCGCCAGCTCAACGGGCTGGTCGAGGAGCTGAATTTCCAGGTGCTGCAAATGCAGGACCAGCTTCGCCGGATGCAGGAGGACTACGAGTTCCGCTTCCAGCAGCTCGAAGGCAGCGGCGACGGCGTGATGGAGCAGCCGGCCGGCGGAAGCCGGCAGCGCGGCGACGCGGGCGGCGATTCCGGAGGCGGCCGGCCGCTGCCCGGCGACGGCACGCGGCTCGGCTCGGCCGAGCGCGGCGAGCCGCCGCGCGCGCTGGGGCAGATCACCTTCGACGCTGAGGGCAATCCGGTCGTCACGCCGCCGCCCGGCGGCGCTTCGGCGCAGCAGCAGGACCTTCCCGGCGTGCAGACCGGGCCTTCCGTGCCGGGCACCGACGGGACGGTGGTGGCGGCGCTGCCCTCGACCAACAATCCCGACGAGCTCTACCGCAACGCCTACGAGTTCATCCTGTCGGGAGACTATGCCACCGCGGAAGCGGGCTTCCGCCAGCATGTCGAGCGCTTCCCCGACGATCCGCGTGCGGCCGACGCGCAGTTCTGGCTGGGCGAGGCGCTGCTCGGCCAGAACCGGCACCGCGAGGCGGCGCAGATCTTCCTCGCCGCCAGCCGCTCCTATCCGCAGTCGCGCAAGGCGCCCGACATGATGCTCAAGCTCGGCGTGTCGCTTGCCGTCATGGGGCAGCGCGACGTCGCCTGCGCCACGCTTTCGGAGGTTTCCCGCCGCTATCCCGACGCCTCCGCGCAGGTGAAGGGCCGCGTGAAGGAAGAGCAGAAGAGGGCCTCCTGCTAGCGGCGGGGGCCATCGATCCGGACGCACTCTTCGGCGGCTACGGCCTCGAACGGCGCAAGGCCGTCGTGGCGGCCGTCTCCGGCGGCAGCGATTCGCTGGCGCTGCTGTGGCTGCTGAAACGCTGGCGCGATGCCCGTGCGCCGTTGCTGGAGATCGTGGCCGTGACTGTGGATCACGGGCTGCGGCCGGAAGCGGCGACGGAAGCGGCCGCGGTTGGCGCCATCTGCGCGCCCTGGGGCGTTTCGCACGAGGTCAGGCGCTGGAGCGGCGAAAAGCCCACGACAGGGATCGCGGCGGGCGCGCGGCTGGCGCGCTACCGGCTGCTGGGCGAAGCCGCCGATGCGCGCGGCGCGGACATCGTGCTGACCGGCCACACCATGGACGACCAGGCCGAGACGGTCGCCATGCGACAGGCGCGCGGCGACGGCCGCGGCGCGGCCGGCATGGCGGGTGTGTCGCTCTATCAGGACCGAATCTGGATCGTCAGGCCGTTGCTGGCGCTTCGGCGCGAGCGCCTGCGCGAATGCCTGCGCGCTGCTGGCCAAAGCTGGATCGACGATCCCTCCAACGAGAACCTCGCCGCCGAGCGCGTGCGCGTGCGCAAGGCGCTGGCATCGTCGCCCGGCGAAGTGGAGCGTCTGGCGCGGTGCGCGGTCGACGCGGCCGCAAGGCGATCGGCGGAAGCGCAAGCTGCGGCGGCGTGGCTGGAGCGGGCGGCGCCCGCCGGTGCCGGATTTGTGATGCTGCCCAAAGACGCGCTGGAAACCGGCTCGTCCCTGCTGCCCATGCGTGCGCTGCTGGCCGCTATCGGCGGAGCGTCGCACCTGCCCGGCGAAGCCGCCGCGCTGGCGCTGATCGCCCGGGTGGCGGAAGGAAAGAACGCGGCGCTGTCGCGCACGCTCGTCAGGCGCGGCCGGGACGGGTTTGTCCTGTCGCGCGAGAGGCGGGGTTCGCCGCCGGCCGTGCCCGGCGCGCTCATGGAGCGCAGCCGCTCCTCCGTAGCCCCATGGATCGTCTTCCTGCCCGGCTTCGACATTGCCCTGCGCAACGCGGTGGCACGGCTGGTCGGCGCGGAACCCGTGCCGGAAGCGCCGGCCTGAGCGGCGCGCGGCCTTGGCCGCGACACATTGTGCGCCAAGCCTGCGACGAAGTGTTTAACCGAGAAGCCGCGCCGCGCTTGGCAATGGGCGGGGGCGCTCCTATGTTAGCCAGGACACGGAAGATGATCCGCCCTTGCCCCGGCATTCCCGGCCGGCGCACAGGCGGGCCGGGCCTCCGCCCACGGGACCTTCAGGACAGTCGATGAATCCGAATTATCGCAATCTCGCGCTCTGGGCCATCATTGCGGTGCTGCTCATTGCCCTGTTCAACCTGTTCCAGACGCCGCAGCAGCGCGGCAACACGCGCGAGATCGCCTATTCGGAGTTCCTGCGCGAGGTCGATTCCGGCCGCGTGCGCACGGTCACCATCACCGGCGACCGCATCACCGGCACCTTCGTCGACAACAGCCAGGGTTTTCAGACCTATTCGCCGGGCGACCCGTCGCTGGTGCAGCGCCTGCAGGACAAGAACGTCACCATCACCGCGCGGCCCGAGACGGACGGCCAGAACTCGATCTTCGGCTACCTGATCTCGTGGCTGCCGATGCTGCTGATCCTCGGCGTGTGGATCTTCTTCATGCGCCAGATGCAGAGCGGGTCCGGGCGCGCCATGGGCTTCGGCAAGTCCAAGGCCAAGCTGCTCACCGAAGCGCATGGCCGCGTGACCTTCGCGGACGTCGCCGGCGTGGACGAGGCCAAGCAGGATCTGGAGGAGATCGTCGAGTTCCTGCGCGATCCGCAGAAGTTCCAGCGCCTCGGCGGCAAGATCCCGCGCGGCGTGCTGCTCGTCGGCCCTCCCGGAACCGGCAAGACGCTGCTGGCGCGCTCGGTCGCCGGCGAGGCCAACGTGCCCTTCTTCACCATCTCGGGCTCGGATTTCGTCGAAATGTTCGTCGGCGTCGGCGCGTCCCGCGTGCGCGACATGTTCGAGCAGGCCAAAAAGAACGCGCCCTGCATCATCTTCATCGACGAGATCGACGCGGTCGGCCGCCATCGCGGCGC
>CAZVTK010000183.1:0-8480 GCA_964629765.1 uncultured Mesorhizobium sp. | reverse complement strand
CTTCGGACCACCTCTCCCCCTGCCCGGGGGAGAGGAAACACTGCCGCGATGCCGACGCTTTTCCAGCTTGGCTTCCTCTCCCTCGGGCAGGGGGAGAGGTGGTCCGAAGGACCGGAGTGGGGGTGTTTGCCTGCTTCCCGGAGGGAGGCATATGACCCTCCTCCTGCGCGGGCGCACGCTCACCTTCGTCTCCGAGCCGCAGGGCATCGAGGACAGCGCGTCGTACCGCTACCACGAGGACGGCGGCGTGCTCGTCGACGGCGGCAGGATCGTCGCCACCGGCGATTTCGCGCCGCTGGCGGCCGGCATCGGCAGGGACGCGGAGGTCGTCGACCACCGCCCGCACCTCATCCTGCCGGGCTTCATCGACGCGCATGTGCACATGCCGCAGATGCAGGTGATCGCCAGCTACGGCGCCGAGCTGCTCGACTGGTTGAACAACTACACCTTTCCCGAGGAGACGAAGTTCCGCGACGCGCAGCATTCGCGCCGCATCGCCCGGCTGTTCCTCGATGAGATGGTGTCGCAGGGCACGACCACCGTCGCCGCCTACTGCACGGTGCACAAGGCGAGCGCGGAAGCCTTCTTCGCCGAGGCGCTGTCGCGCGACATGCGCGTCGTCGCCGGCAAGGTGATGATGGACCGCAACGCCCCGGACGGGCTCACGGACACGGCGCAGGAGGGCTATGACGACACCAGGGCGCTGATCGCCGAATGGCACGGGCGCGGGCGGCTGCACTATGCCATCACGCCGCGCTTCGCCATCACCTCGACCGACGAACAGATGGCGGCGAGCGGGGCGCTGGCGCGGGAGTTTCCCGACCTGCACATCCAGACGCATCTGTCGGAGAACCGCGCCGAGATCGAGTTCACGCAGGAGCTGTTTCCCTGGTCGAAGGACTATACCGACGTCTACGACCGCTTCGGCCTGCTGGGACAAAAAACCCTGTTCGGCCACTGCATCCACCTCACCGAGCGCGAGGCGGACAGGCTGTCGGATTCCGGTTCCGTCGCGGTGTTCTGCCCGACCTCGAACCTGTTCCTCGGCTCGGGCCTGTTCGACTACCATCGCTACAGGCGGCGGGCGAAGCCGCTGCGCGTGGCGACCGCCAGCGACGTCGGCGGCGGCACCAACTATTCCATGCTGCGCACCATGGACGAGGGCTACAAGGTCATCGCCTTGCAGGGCGAGAAGCTGAACCCGCTCGCCTCCTTCTGGCAGATCACGCTGGGCAATGCGCAGGCGCTGTCGCTGGAAGCCCATATCGGCACGCTGGAGCCCGGCACGGACGCCGACATGGTGGTGCTCGATTCGCGGGCGACGCCGGGCATGGCGCTGCGCATGGAGACGGTCGGGACGCTGGCGGAGGAGCTGTTCCTCGTCCAGACGCTCGGCGACGACCGCGCGGTGAAGGAAGTCTACGTGGCGGGCAAGGCCGCGAAGGGCCGCACCTGACGCGGCCCCGAAGGCAAGCGGCTCAGTCGGCCGCCAGCGCCTGCCGCGCGGCGATGCGGTGGCTTTCCTTGATGTGCGGGCGCACCGCGGCGATCGCAGCGCCCAGCACCGCGATATCGTCGGTGAAGCCGACCAGCGCCACAAAGTCCGGCACCATGTCGGCCGGCAGGACGAAGTAGCCCAGCGCGGCGAGCAAGGTCATCCGCACCTTGAAGGGCGTGCGCGTGTCGAGCGCGGCATAATAGGCCGCGACCACCTCGTCCATGAACGGCACTTTCCGCGCCGCCCGCCGCGCGGTGCTCCAGAAACCGTCGCGCACCTGATCCTCCGTCGCCTCCGGCCTGCGGCCGAAGCGGGACAGGAATTCATCGAAACGCGTCGTGGTCATCCGTGGTCCGCACCTCCGTCGCGGAAGCCATCCTCCGCTGATCGGAATGTGGTGAGGGCAGGAGGCGGGTGCAAGATGGCGCCTTTTTACCCTCCCCCCTGTGGGGAGGGTCGGTGAGCGGCCGCAGCGAAGCGAAGGATGCGAGACGGGGTGGGGGTAAGAAAGCCTCGACGCCCCCACCCCGGACCTGCGGTCCGACCCTCCCCACATGGGGGAGGGTAAAGGGCGCTCAACCGGCCGCATATTTGTCCATCAGCTTCGCCAGCCTGAAATCCAGCTCGGTCAGCCCGCCGGCGTCGTGGGTGGAGAGTTTTACGTCGACGGTCTTGTAGACGTTGGACCAGTCGGGGTGGTGGTCGAGCTTTTCGGCCGCCATGGCGACGCGGGTCATGAAGGCGAACGCCTCGCCGAAATTCCGGAACGCGAAGCGCTTGTGGATGGCGCTGCCGCCTTCGGAAAGCACCCAGCCCGAAAGCTCCTTCAGGGCCTCTTCCGCTCTGTCCTTCGTCAGCCTGTCGCGGGCCATCGCGCCCTCCTCGTCTCAGCGCAAGTCGCGGTATTCGTCGGCGAAGGCGCCGCCATAGGCGGGCAGAGCGCCGGGTGTGCCCGTGAGCGGCCACGCTTCCTCGACGATATAGGGACCGCCGCCGACCGAATCCTTCGACGACATCAGCACGAAGCGGCCGACGCGAAAGGGCGCGGTGGAGAAATTGCCGCGCGCTGACAGATAGTGTGCCACCGCCTCCGGGCTGGCATTCTTCAGCCGCGCCAGCGTGACGTGCGGGGTGAACCGGCGCGGGTCGGCCGGCAGGCCAAGGCGCTGGCAGATGCGCTCGATCTCGGCCTGGAGCGCGTTGAGCTCCGGCGAGGAGGCTGCGCCCGCCCATACGGCATGCGGTTTTTTGCCGCCGAACTGGCCGACGCCGTCCAGCATCAGCTCGAAGGCCGGGCGGCGCACGCGGTCGAGCGCGTTGGCCACCTCGTCGGCGGTCGGACCGTCGATATCGCCGATGAAGCGCAAGGTGAGATGATAGTTCTCGACGTCGATCCAGCGGGCGCCGGGCAGGCCGCCCCTCAGCAGCGAGAGCGACAGCGCCGCGTCGCGCGGGATTTCGAGGGCGGTGAAGAGCCGGGGCATTGCTACCTCCTCGAATCGGCGATCTGGGGCCAGCGGATCATCGAATGCCCAACGCGGCAAGCGCTTTGTGCGTTGCCCAGAGTCAGGGCACAGAATCAGGATTTCGGTGACCCAGCGGAAAGGATACGTTCGACCGTCGGTAGGAAATTCGCCACCATCACGTCGACGCCGGCGGCGTTGGGGTGCATGCCGTCGGCGAGCAGGTAGCGCTCCTGCGCGGCGACGCCTTCCATGAAGAACGGGTAGAACGGAATGTCGAAGCGGGCGGCCAGCGCGGGAAACAGCGCGTCGAACTCCTGCTGGTAGCCGGCGCCCAGATTGGGCGCGGCGCGCATGCCGGCGAGGATGACGCCGATGCCGCGCGTGCGCAGCCGCTCGATCATGGCGGCGAGGTTGTTTCCGGTGATCGCAGGCGCGATGCCGCGCAGCATGTCGTTGGCGCCGAGTTCGAGAATCACGAGGCCGGTTCCGTCCGGCACCGACCAGTCGAGCCGCGACAGGCCGCCGCTGGTGGTGTCTCCCGACACGCCCGCATTGGCGATAACGACATCGTGACCGCGCTCCCTCAAGGCTTTTTCCAGCTTCTCGGGGAAGGATTCGCCGGGCGAAAGCCCGTATCCGGCCATCAGGCTGTCGCCGAAGCCGACAATATTGACGGGTTGCGCGCGCGCAGTGGCCGAAAAAGCGGCCAGCACAAGCGCCAGCGCGGCCAGACCCGTGACAAGGCTTGCGACGAGGTGCCGTTTGAACGTCATGCCTTCGCCCCCATATGATGCCGACCCTTCGCCTCGATTGCCCCGAACATATAGGATCGTTCCCGCGTGACAGAAGCCGTGATCGAGCTTTCCGACGTATCGCTGACGCTCGGCCAGGGGGCCTCGTCGGTGCATGTCCTCAAGGGCGTGAGCCTGAAAGTGGGCAAGGGCGAGACGGTCGGCATCGTGGGGCCGTCGGGTTCGGGCAAGTCGACGCTGCTGATGGTGCTGGCCGGGCTGGAGCGGGTCGACGCCGGCACGGTGGCGATTGCCGGTACGGTGCTCAACGGCCGCTCCGAGGACGACATCGCCGCCTTCCGCGGCCGCAATGTCGGCATCGTCTTCCAGTCCTTCCATTTGATCCCCAACATGACCGCGCTGGAGAACGTCGCCGTGCCGCTGGAGCTCGCCGGCCATGACGACGCCTTCGCCGTAGCGCGGCGCGAGCTGGCGGCGGTCGGGCTC
Source organism: uncultured Mesorhizobium sp. (assembly GCA_964629765.1). Taxonomy (GTDB): domain Bacteria; phylum Pseudomonadota; class Alphaproteobacteria; order Rhizobiales; family Rhizobiaceae; genus RCIO01. The sequence goes on along the minus strand of CAZVTK010000183.1, from coordinate 4,278 downwards.
GCCGAGCGCGTCACGCACTATCCCGGCGAACTGTCCGGCGGCGAGCAGCAGCGCGTGGCCATCGCCCGCGCGCTGGCGCCGTCGCCCGCCATCCTCATCGCCGACGAGCCGACCGGCAATCTCGACCAGGCGACCGGCAGGCACATCGCCGACCTCCTGTTCGCCAAGGCGGCCGAGCGCGGCATGACGCTGGTGCTGGTCACCCACGATCCCGCGCTGGCGGCGCGCTGCGGCCGGCAGGTGGCGATGCGCTCGGGCCTCATCGAGCAGCCGGCGGCCGAAAGGGTGGTGGCGTGAGCGGATTGCCGGTATCCACCCCCCTCTGGCCTGCCGGCCATCTCCCCCTCAAGGGGGGAGATCGGCTTTCGCATCTGCTTTCGCCAATCGCTGAAGGTAGGCGAAATCGAATCTCCAAGCCGATCTCCCCCCTTGAGGGGGAGATGGCCGGCAGGCCAGAGGGGGGTGCAACTTGACACGCACACTCTCCCTCGCGCTGCGCTTCTCGCTGCGCGAGATGCGCGGGGGCTTGCGCGGCTTCCTCATCTTCATCACCTGCATCGCGCTCGGCGTGGCGGCCATCGGCGGCGTCAACTCGGTGGCGCAGGCGATCGGCAGCGCCGTGGCGGCGCAAGGGCAGGTGCTGCTGGGCGGCGACATGCGCTTCCAGCTCATCCACCGGCAGGCGAACGAGCGCGAACGCGCCTGGCTCGCCTCGCTGGGCGAGGTGGCCGTCAGCGCCGGCATGCGCTCGATGGTGCGCCTGCCCGACGGCTCCGACCAGACGCTGGTCGAGGTCAAGGGCGTCGACGCGGCCTATCCGCTCTATGGCGAGTTCGTCACCGAGCCGGCGTCCGGCCGTGACGCGCTCTATGGCGAGCGCGACGGGGCGTGGGGCGCTGCGGCGGCCGACATGCTGCTGTCGCGGCTCGGGCTGAAGCTCGGCGACCGCGTGCAGCTCGGCGGCGCCAGCTTCGAGCTGCGGGCGCTGGTCGTCAACGAGCCGGACGCCATAGGCGAGGGATTCGGCTTCGCGCCGCGCATGATGGTGTCGATGGAGGCGCTCGCCGCCTCCGGCCTGATCCAGGAAGGCAGCCTGGTCGAGAACGCCTACAAGATCCGCATGGACGACGCCTCGGCGGCGCGGCTCGAAGAGGTGCGCGCGCAGGCGGCGGAACGGTTTCCCGAGGCCGGCTGGTCGATCCGCGACCGCACCAGCGCCGCGCCCTCGCTGTCGTCCAATGTCGAGCGCTTCTCGCAATTCCTGACGCTGGTCGGCCTCACCGCGCTGGTGGTCGGCGGCGTCGGCGTCGCCAACGCCGTGCGCGCCTATCTCGATTCCAAGCGCGGCGTCATCGCCACCTTCAAGAGCCTCGGCGCGTCGGGGCGCTTCGTCTTCACCGTCTATCTGGTGCAGATCATGCTGATCGCGGCGGTCGGCATCGCGGCCGGGCTGGTCATGGCCGCAGCCATGCCCTTCCTTGCCGCCGCCTTCCTGTCGACGCTGCTGCCGATGCCGGCCGAAGGCGAGATCTACCCCGCCGCGCTCGCCGTCGGGGTGCTATTCGGCGCGCTGGTGACGCTCGCCTTCGCGCTGCTGCCGCTCGGGCGCGCCCGCGACGTGCCGGCGACAGCGCTGTTCCGCGAGCTCGGCTTCGAGGGCAGGGGGCTTGCGCGGCCGGTCTATCTCGCGAGCGCCGGCGCCATTGCGGCGGCGCTCGCCGGCTTCGCGATCTGGTGGTCGGCGGACCGCAACATCGCCACGCTGTTCATCGCGGTGATGGCCGGCTCGTTCGCCATCCTGCGCCTTGTCAGCCTGCTGGTGCAGGGACTGGCGCGGCGCAGCCCCCGCGTGCGCTCCACGGCGCTCAGGCTCGCCATCGGCAACATCCACCGGCCGGGCGCGCTGACGCCCTCCGTCGTGCTTTCCCTCGGGCTGGGCCTGACGCTGCTGGTCACGCTGGCGCTGATCGACGGCAATCTGCGCCGGCAGATCGCCGGAAACCTGCCCGAGCGGGCGCCGAACTTCTTCTTCGTCGACATCCAGAACGCCGAGATCGACGCTTTTCGCGACCTCGTGGCGCGCGAGGCGCCGGCCGGCGACCTCGACACCGTGCCCATGCTGCGCGGGCGGATCATGGCGCTGAACGGCACCGACGTGCGCCAGATCACCGTGCCGCCCGAAGGCGCGTGGGTGCTGCGCGGCGACCGCGGCGTGACCTATGCGCAGACGCCGCCGGAAAATTCGACGGTGAGCGCGGGAAGCTGGTGGGCGCCCGACCATGCCGGCGAGCCGCTCGTCTCCTTCTCGGCCGAGGAGGCCCGGCAGATCGGGCTGAAGGTCGGCGACACGATCACGGTCAACATACTCGGGCGCAACATCACGGCGCGCATCGCCAATTTCCGCGAGCTCCAGTGGGAATCGATGGGCATCAACTTCGTCATGGTGTTCTCGCCCAACACCTTCGCCGGCGCCCCCCACGCATGGCTCGCGACGCTGGTCGACGCGAGCGCCAGCGCGGCCGACGAGGCGCGCCTGCTCAACGCCGTCACCCGCGCCTTTCCGGCTGTGACCAGCGTGCGGGTGAAGGACGCGCTGGAGATCGTCAACGGGCTGGTGGCCCAGCTCGCCACCGCCATCCGCGCGGCTGCGGCCGTCGCGCTGGTCGCCTCGATACTGGTGCTGGCGGGCGCGCTGGCGGCGGGAAACCGGGCGCGCATCCACGACGCGGTCGTGCTGAAGACGCTGGGGGCGACGCGGCGCACGCTGATCTTCGCCTACACGCTGGAATATTCGCTGATCGGGCTGGCGACGGCCGCCTTCGCGTTGCTGGCGGGCGGATTGGCCGCGTGGTTCGTCGTCGCGCGCATCATGCAGTTGCCGTCGAGCTTCCTGCCGGAAGTCGCCGTTTCCACGGTCGCGGCGGCCCTGATCCTCACCGTCGGCATCGGGCTCGCCGGAACCTGGCGCGTGCTCGGCCACAAGGCGGCGCCCGTCCTGCGCAATCTGTGAAGGCCAATGGTTTCCGCTGGTTGATACAAACTCATACAGACGCTGCGCTGTATGGCGTCCGCGGGTTACAAACGGCAACCTTGTCGCGATTTTTCCGACAACACAGTCCCGTGCGGGGCTTGTTCTCGCGGCCAAGACACCTCATATTCTCCCGCAGGCATGCTGGAGTCCCGCCAGCGGCGCCTCGGCGCGCGGCTCGCCGCCGCGACCGGACACCCGACGGGACAGAAGCAAGTGAGGAACGATTCCAATGGCTGAACCCCTTCGCAACTACAACGCGCGGGTCGCCACCGCCGGACGCGCCGACGCCGCGATCGACGAGGGTCTGCGCGCGTACATGATCCGCGTCTACAACCTGATGGCGATGGGCCTGGCCATCACCGGCCTCGCCGCGCTCGGCACGGTGTGGCTGGCGACGACCGGCGACGCCTCCTCGGCCGCCGCTGCGCTGCCCAACGGCAAGATGCTGACCGGCCTCGGCGCCGTGCTCTACGGCTCGCCGCTGCGCTGGGTCGTCATGCTCGCCCCGCTCGCCTTCGTGCTGCTGCTGTCCTTCCGCGTCCACAAGATGAGCCTGTCGGCGGCGCAGACCACGTTCTGGGCCTTCGCGGCGGTGATGGGCATCTCGCTGTCGTCGATCTTCCTCGTCTACACGACCGGGTCGATCGTCCAGACCTTCTTCATCACGGCGACCGCCTTCGGCGCGCTGTCGCTCTTCGGCTACACGACGAAGCGCGACCTGACCGGCATGGGCACCTTCCTGTTCATGGGCCTGATCGGCCTGATCATCGCCATGGTGGTCAACATCTTCCTTGCCTCGCCGGCCATCCAGTTCGCCATCTCGGCGATCGGCGTGCTGATCTTCGCGGGCCTCACCGCCTACGACACGCAGAAGATCAAGGAGATGTACTGGGAAGGCGACGACGTGCTCGTGGCCGGCCGCAAGGCCATCATGGGCGCGCTGACGCTCTATCTCGACTTCATCAACCTCTTCCTGTTCCTGCTGCGCTTCCTCGGCAACCGCGAGTAACGTCACGCCGGGTGGACGGCTGAATGAAAGAACCCCGCCGGAGACGGCGGGGCATCGCCGTGAAACGAGAAAGTCTGCCAAACCTCTCCTTCGCCATGGTCGGGCTTGACCCGACCATCCACGATCCGGGGCACGCCGGTGGATTGTCGGCTCAAGCCGAAGATGACGTCGGAGGTGAGGCAAGGTTCGTCAACAAACAAAAACCCCCGCCATTCCGGCAGGGTTTTGTTTGGCAAGA
>CAZVTK010000182.1:0-8522 GCA_964629765.1 uncultured Mesorhizobium sp. | reverse complement strand
TGCGCATCCAGAACCAGCTCGATCGCGGCGGCGAGGCCATCCTCTGCGCCGTCCCCGTCGACGACAACGCGGTGAGAAACATCATGGCCGACCCCAATCGCGACATCGCCGGCAAGAGCGTGCTGGTCACCGGGGCCGACGGCGGCATCGGCAGCGCCCTCGTCAGCGCCTTCGTCGAGGCCGGCGCCAAGCAGGTGTTCGCCGCCACGCGCAAGCCGGTCTCCGACGCGCGTCCGTCGGTGAAGCCGCTGATCATCGACATCACCAGGCCGGAATCGGTGGAGGCGGCGGCGCGGGCCGTCGGCGGCGAGGTCGACATCCTCGTCAACAATGCGGGCATCACCGCCGACAGCGGCGTCCTCGACGCCGAAACGCTCGACGGCGCGCGGCTGGAGATGGAGGTCAACTATTTCGGCACCCTGTCGATGATCCGCGCCTTCGCGCCGTTCATGAAGGCGCGGCGCCAGGGCGTCGTCGTCAACATGCTGACCGTGCTGAGCCATGTGCCGGTGCCGCGCCTCGGCTCCTACTGCGCCAGCAAGGCCGCGGCCCTGTCGATGACGCAGGCCGCGAGGGCCGAGCTGGCGCCGTGGGGCATCAGGGTGTGCGGCATGTTTCCGGGAACGGTGGACACCAAGGCGACGCGCGACAGCCCGCCGCCGAAGCTCGCCCCCGCGCAGGTCGCCGCCGCGGTTGTGAAATCCATCCGCGACGGGATCGAGGACCACTATCCCGGAGCGATGGCGCGGGACCTGTTCGCCGCCTGGCGGGAGAATTCCAAGGTGGTGGAACGGGAACTGGCGAACATGCTGCCGGAGCCGAGGTGAACTGCGCCGCCTTTCGCTCACTGGCAGTTTCTGAAACGCGCAGGTCGGAGGAGAAGAACATGGGCGTATCGAGAAGACAATTCACGCTGGGCGCGGGAGCGATGGGAGCGGCGGCGCTGTTCGCCCCGTCCATCGCGCGGGCGCAGGCCTATCCGAGCGAGGACGTGCACTTCATCTGCGGCTTTCCCGCGGGCGGCGGCGCCGATGTCATCGTCCGCTTCTTCGCCGAGCAGATGCGGCCGATGTTCGGCCGGCCGGTGGTGGTCGAGAACCGCTCCGGCGCCCTCGGCAACATCGCCACGGAGCATACCGCGCGCTCGAAGCCGGACGGCCATACGATCCTGTTCGGGGCGCCGAGCACCATGGCGGCGAACCAGTATCTGCTGAAGCAGCCGACCGTCGACATCCTCAACGAGTTGCAGATCGTCGGCACCATCCACCGCCAGCCGATCATGATCGCGGTCAGCGCCAGCTCGCCCTACCAGACGATGGACGATCTGACCGCCGCGATGAAGGAGAAAGGCGACAGGGCCAGCTACAGCTTCACCAGCCCGTCCACCAAGGTGGTGGGCGAGCTCTACAACAAGGTGGCCGGGCTCAAGGTGGTGAACATCCCCTACCGCACCGCCGCCGACTACGCCAACGAGCTCGAAGGCGGGCAGATCGACTTCGCCTCGATGGACAACGTGACGGCCATGGCCCAGTCGCGCGCCGGCAAGGTGCGCATTCTGGCGCTGTCGACCGGCCAGCGGCTGACGGCGGCGCCGGAATTCCCGACGCTGAAGGAGCTCGGCTATCCGATCGAGGTCGTGAGCTGGTGGGCCGGCATGGTGCCGAAGGCGACGCCGCGGCCGATCGTCGACCAGCTCTATGCGTGGCTGAGCGCGGCGGTGACCAGCGAGGAGGGGAAGAAGTTCATCGGCAGCATCGCCGGCGATCCCTGGGTGGTCAGCCCCGACGAGGCGCAGGCCTACTGGCACGAGCAGCTCGCCGAGTGGGGCGAGTTCGTCAAGCTCGCCAATATCGAGCAGCAGGGCTGAAGCACAGCGGCGGGCAGGGGGCGGGGCGCCGTGGGGCGGCGTCCCGCCCCCGGCCGCCTCAGGAGGTTGCTGCTGCCTTTCCCGGCGGCGGCGTCAGCCGCGGCATGATGATCTGCTCCGTCACCCGCGAATAGGCCGGCCCCGAAAGCCGGCCGATCGGGTCGATCTTCGCCGCGTCGGTGTATTTCCGCTCCTCGTCGATCACGTCCGACCTGAAGTGGAACAGGACGACCTCGCCGATCACCATGTCGTAATGGCCGAGGGCGACCACCCGGTCGAGGCGGCATTCGAGCTGGATCGGGCACTCGATCAGCCGCGGCGGGCGCACCTTGACGGACGGCGCGGTGGCGAACCCGGATTCGGCCACCTCGTCGACGTCCGGGCTGTAGTCGGTCCCGCAGATGTTCATCTTCTCGCGGCCGGCGACGTCGACGATATGGACCACGAATTCCTTCGTCTCCAGGATGTTGCGGACCGTGTCCTTGATCGCGCCTCCGCGGCGGCCGACGGAGAACATCAGCATCGAGGGATCGGCAGCGACCGCGTTGAAGAAGCTGAACGCGCCGGCATTGACGCCGTCCGGTCCGATCGTCGTCACCAGCGCGATCGGCCGCGGCACGACCGCGCCGGTCAGCAGCTTGTACTGATCGGGACGGCTCAGTGTCGACGGATCGAAGGTCGTGAAGTCTGACGCCACGTCTGTCGTTCCTTTTCGGTCCTGTCATGCGCGATGTCGTTCGCGGCGCGGCGCCCGCTCCGACAGCCGGGCCATGCCGTTCCGACCATATTGCTATGGAACATAACTTTCCAGCGGCATCGTCGGCTGCCGGGCCCTCCCAGGAGCAGCGGTTGACCTGCGTCAACGCCCTTGCCGGCAGGATGCCTAGTCTCCATTTGCACAACGCAAGGAGACGACATGTCCAATACCCCCCATACGCTCGGCGAGGAGTTCCCCGGCCAGCTCGACGCGATCCATGCGCTGAAGGCCAGCGACGAGCGATTCGCGGCGCTCCTTGAGGAATATGACGCCATCAACGACAAGATTCATCTCGCGGAGACCCGCGTCGCGCCGATCGGCGATGCCGCGGAAGGGCAGTTGAGGAAGCAGCGGCTCGCGATCAAGGACGTGATCGCCTCCGCGCTGGCCGCCGCCCGGTAGGTCTGTCCGCTCGCCCTGCGGCCGGATACGCGGTCGCGGGGCGCCGATCCGACATTGCCCGCCGCCCATCGCCTCTGCCGCGGGTTGAATGTCGCCGATCGGCGGCCGAAGGGGTTGCGCCCCGCGGCAATCATCTCTATGTAGCCCGATAGAGTTTTCGGCGCGCTAGCTGGTATTCGGCTGGGCGTGCCCTTATTGCATGGATTGTGGTGCATTGCAGCGCGGTGATTCGCCGGCTGTGAGCCCGGGCGCCCCCGGAGAATGGGGCGGCAGGAAGCGCGAGCTTCCCAGATAAAGAGCGGCAGATGGCGACGAGGACGACCAACCCCTTCACATTCCTCCAGCAGGTGCGGTCGGAAACGGCGAAGGTCACCTGGCCGACTCGCCGCGAGACGATGATCTCCACCGCGATGGTGCTGGTCTTCGCGTTCCTGGCGGCGATCTTCTTTTTCGCCGCCGATCAGGTGATGGCCTACGCCATCGAGCTGATTCTCGGCATCGGCCGCTGACCGCCGCATCCACGGAGAGTATCGCATGACCGCGCGGTGGTACATCGTCCACGCCTACTCGAACTTCGAGAAGAAGGTGGCCGAGGACATCCAGAAGAAGGCCCAGCAGAAGGGCCTGTCGGGACGGATCGAGCAGATCGTCGTGCCGACGGAGAAGGTGGTGGAGGTGCGCCGCGGCAAGAAGGTCGACGCCGAGCGCAAGTTCTTCCCCGGCTACGTGCTGTTGAAGGCCGACCTCAACGACCAGGTCATCAGCCTGGTGAAGAACACGCAGCGCGTCACCGGCTTCCTCGGCGAGGACAAGACCACCGCCAAGCCGGTGCCGATCACCGAGAAGGAAGCGCTTCAGATCCTGCATCAGGTGCAGGAGGGCGTCGAGCGGCCAAAACCGTCCGTCACCTTCGAGATCGGCGAAGCGGTGCGCGTGTCCGACGGTCCTTTCGCCTCGTTCAACGGAACGGTGCAGGAAGTCGACGAGGAGCGGGCGCGCCTCAAGGTGGAGGTTTCGATCTTCGGGCGCGCGGTGCCCGTCGATCTGGAATTCGGTCAGGTCGAGAAGGGCTGACCGGATCGGCGCGCGGGAGTTCGCTCCCGGGCGCCCGAAGGTGGAAGGAAGCGCGGCTTTGCCGGCCGAATGCTCCGCACCACCGACTGCAACCGCCGGGCTTCCCCGTGAAGCGTCCCGGCACGACAGAAGGCAGGAAGAGATATGGCTAAGAAAGTTGCAGGCCAGCTCAAGCTGCAGGTAGCCGCGGGCTCGGCGACTCCGTCGCCCCCCATCGGCCCTGCGCTCGGTCAGCGCGGCATCAACATCATGGAATTCTGCAAGGCGTTCAACGCCCAGACCCAGGAGATGGAGAAGGGCCAGCCGACGCCCGTCGTCATCACCTACTATCAGGACAAGTCGTTCACCTTCGTCATGAAGACGCCCCCGGTGAGCTATTTCCTGAAGAAGGCCGCGAGCCTGAAGTCGGGCTCCAAGGAGCCGGGCAAGACCAAGGTCGGCTCGATCACCCGCGAGCAGGTCCGCGAGATCGCTGAGAAGAAGCTCAAGGATCTGAACGCCAACGACGTGGAAGCCGCGATGCGCATGGTCGAAGGCTCGGCCCGCTCGATGGGCCTGGAAGTGGTGGGCTGAGACCATGGCTAAGGTAGCAAAGCGCGTAGTGAAGTCCCGCGAGGGCATCGACCGCAACAAGCTCTACGGCCTCGAAGACGCCGTGAAGCTGCTCAAGAACCGCGCCACCGCCAAGTTCGACGAGACCGTCGAGGTGGCGATGAACCTCGGCGTCGACCCGCGCCATGCCGACCAGATGGTCCGCGGCGTGGTCAACCTGCCGAACGGCACCGGCCGCACCGTGCGCGTGGCCGTGTTCGCCCGCGGCGCCAAGGCCGACGAGGCCAAGGCGGCGGGCGCCGACATCGTGGGCGCCGAGGATCTGGTCGAGATCGTCCAGAAGGGCACGATCGACTTCGACCGCTGCATCGCCACGCCGGACCTGATGCCGCTGGTCGGCCGTCTCGGTAAGGTGCTCGGTCCCCGCGGCATGATGCCGAACCCGAAGGTCGGCACCGTGACCGCGGACGTCGCCGGCGCGGTGAAGGCGTCCAAGGGCGGCGCGGTCGAGTTCCGCGTCGAGAAGGCCGGCATCGTGCATGCCGGCGTCGGCAAGGTGTCGTTCGACCAGAAGGCGATCGAGGAGAACATCCGCGCCTTCGCCGATGCGGTGATCAAGGCCAAGCCGGCGGGCGCCAAGGGCAACTACGTCAAGCGCGTCGCGCTGTCCTCGACGATGGGCCCGGGCGTCAAGATCGACCCGGCGACGCTGGCGGCGACCGCCTGAGTTTTCGCGCCGCCTCGTGGCGGCGCGGCGAGTTTTGCCGCTTCGGCGGCAAGCAAGTTTCGCCGCTTCGGCGGCGATGCGAATTCCATCCGCCTTCGGGCGGGTGGAACCCGGAAGGAAACTTCCGGACGTCCTGTCCGAGATTGCAGGCGGCCTGGCTTCGCGCCCGGCCTTAATCCCGAAAAGGGCCTGCATGAGACGGGGTCGATCCGGACCTTCGGGCTTTTGCCCGCAGGTTGGCTCGAACCGTGTTTGCCTTTTGCCGAAGCCGCCTCACGGCGGTGGACGGAAGGGGACAGGATCCTCGATCGCTCCCCTCGTGTCCCGTCCGCGGGCCATGAGGGTGGCAAAAGGCAACCGGCAGCATTGTCCGCAAGGGCAACGCTGCCAACTGGAGACAGGCAGTGGACAGAGCGGAAAAACGCGAATTCGTCACGGGCCTGAACGAGGTGTTCAAGGGCACCGGTTCAGTCGTCGTGGCCCACTATGCCGGTCTGACCGTGGCGCAGATGAACGACCTTCGTTCGAAGATGCGCGCCGCGGGCGGCACCGTCAAGGTCGCGAAGAACCGTCTCGCCGTCATTGCCCTTCAGGGCACCGACTCCGAAGGCATGAAGGCCCTTTTCAGGGGACAGACCCTCATCGCCTATGCGGATGATCCGGTCGCGGCGCCGAAGGTCGCCTCCGATTTCGCCAAGACGAATGACAATCTCGTCATTCTCGGCGGCGCGATGGGAGCGACCGCTCTCGATGCCGATGGTGTGAAGGCTCTCGCCACCATGCCGTCGCTCGACGAGCTGCGCGCCAGGATCGTCGGGATGATCAGCACGCCGGCAACCCGGATCGCGGCTGTCGTCAAGGCGCCGGCGGGCAACGTCGCCCGCGTCATCGGCGCTTATGCCCGGAAGGAAGAGACGGCCTGAGGCCGTTCCTCGCCCCGTACAGAAACACGTTCGAACCAAACTCAAGGAACTGAAACATGACTGATCTCGCCAAGATCGTTGAAGACCTCTCCAAGCTGACCGTCCTCGAGGCGGCCGAGCTGTCGAAGCTGCTGGAAGAGAAGTGGGGCGTTTCCGCCGCTGCTCCGGTGGCCGTGGCCGCCGTCGCCGGCGGTGGCGCCGCTGCCGCCGCTCCGGTCGAGGAGAAGACCGAGTTCGACGTCGTCCTCACGGACGCCGGCGCGAACAAGATCAACGTCATCAAGGAGGTCCGCGCGATCACCGGCCTCGGCCTCAAGGAGGCCAAGGACCTGGTCGAGGGCGCTCCGAAGCCGGTCAAGGAAGCCGTGTCCAAGGCCGACGCCGACAAGTTCAAGGCGCAGCTCGAAGCAGCCGGCGCCAAGGTCGAGCTGAAGTAAGCGTTGCCGGAACCGGCGGGCGACCCGTTCGCCCGCCGGCCCCGGGTTGAGAGACTGGGGTGAAAAGTTGGGAGAACCCTTTTCCTGTGGGCCAGGCGGCGGCCTTCAGGAAACGGGTTTTCGCCCGTTTTGATACGGACCGCCGCTTCGGCGGCGGCTGATGTGGCCGCAAGGCCAGGAAGGCAAGGGAGCACGATGGCTCAAACCCAAACGTTCAACGGTCGCAGGCGGGTGCGCAAGTTCTTCGGGCATATCCCCGAAGTGGCCGAGATGCCGAACCTCATCGAGGTGCAGAAGGCGTCCTACGACCAGTTCCTGATGGTGGACGAGCCCGAGGGCGGGCGTCCCGACGAGGGGCTGCAATCCGTCTTCAAGTCGGTCTTCCCGATCCAGGACTTTTCCGGCTCGTCCATGCTCGAATTCGTCAAGTATGAATTCGAGGTGTCGAAGTTCGACGTCGACGAGTGCCGCCAGCGCGACCTGACCTATGCCGCGCCGCTGAAGGTGACGCTGCGCCTCATCGTATTCGATATCGACGAGGATACCGGCGCCAAGTCCATCAAGGACATCAAGGAGCAGGACGTCTACATGGGCGACATGCCGCTCATGACGATGAACGGCACCTTCATCGTCAACGGCACCGAGCGCGTCATCGTCTCGCAGATGCACCGCTCGCCCGGCGTGTTCTTCGACCACGACAAGGGCAAGTCGCACTCGTCGGGCAAGCTGCTGTTCGCCGCCCGCGTCATCCCCTATCGCGGCTCGTGGCTCGACATCGAGTTCGACTCCAAGGACATCGTGCACGCGCGCATCGACCGCCGCCGCAAGATTCCGGCGACCTCGCTGCTGATGGCGCTCGGCATGGACGGCGAGGAGATCCTCGCCACCTTCTACGACAAGCTGGCCTACATCCGCGACGGCAAGAACTGGCGCATTCCCTATTCGCCGGAGCGTTTCCGCGGCCTCAAGGCCGTGAACGACATCGTCGACGCCGATTCCGGCGAGGTGGTGGTCGAGGCCGGCCGCAAGATCACCGCGCGCCAGGCCAAGCAGTTGGCCGACAAGGGCCTGAAGGCGATCCGCGCCACCGACGACGACCTGCTCGGCAGCTATCTGGCCGAGGACATCGTCAATTTCGCCACCGGCGAGATCTATCTCGAAGCCGGCGACGAGATCGACGAGAAGACGCTGAAAGTGCTGCTGGAAACCGGCGCCGACGAGGTCAACTTCCTCGACATCGACCATGTGAACGTCGGTGCCTACATCCGCAACACGCTGGCCGTCGACAAGAACGAGGGCCGGCAGGACGCCCTGTTCGACATCTACCGCGTGATGCGCCCGGGCGAGCCGCCGACCCTCGAAACCGCCGAGGCGATGTTCAACTCGCTGTTCTTCGACGCCGAGCGCTACGACCTTTCGGCCGTGGGCCGCGTCAAGATGAACATGCGCCTCGAGCTCGACGCCGCCGACACCGTGCGCGTGCTGCGCAAGGAGGACGTGATCGCCGTCGTCAGGACGCTGGTCGAACTGCGCGACGGCAAGGGCGAGATCGACGACATCGACAATCTCGGCAACCGCCGCGTGCGCTCGGTCGGCGAGCTGATGGAGAACCAGTACCGGCTGGGCCTCCTGCGCATGGAGCGCGCCATCAAGGAGCGCATGTCGTCGATCGAGATCGACACGGTCATGCCGCAGGACCTGATCAACGCCAAGCCGGCGGCCGCCGCCGTGCGCGAGTTCTTCGGCTCCTCGCAGCTCTCGCAGTTCATGGACCAGACCAACC
>CAZVTK010000181.1:0-8561 GCA_964629765.1 uncultured Mesorhizobium sp. | reverse complement strand
TATGCGGGAAGGTGAAGGTGACGATCTGGCCGGCATAGGACGGGTCGGTCAGGATCTCCTGATAGCCGGTGAGCGCCGTGTTGAAGCAGACTTCGGCGACGGCCGAACCGGTGGCGCCGAGGCCCTTGCCCTCGATTACCGTCCCGTCGGCCAGCACCAGCAGGGCGGTGGCCTTGGTGGCACCCCAGGGCGCGGTCTTGGTCATGATGCGTGCTCCTTCGAAGGCAGGCCGCGGCTTGCCAAGGCGCGGCGCAAGGCCCATATGCCGGTGCGAATTCGGACCCCGGCGTATGGTTTCGCAGGGTCGATCCGACCAGATGATGTCCATGCAGGGCGCGAGCAATAGGCCAAGCGGCGCTATCGGTCAACCAAGCCCCGGGCAAGCGCCAGCTCCGGCTTTTTGCGATGCCGTAACCGGTTTGCGCCGCAGGCCGGGCGGCTATATCGTGCCCGCGGACAAGGAGAACGAAGCCATGCGCGAGCTGCTCGCCGAGGCCATGAAGACCGCCATGCGCAGCAAGGACGCCATCGGCCTGTCCACGCTGCGGCTGATCAATGCCGCCGTGCACGACCGCGACATCGCCAACCGCGGCGCCTCCAAGGGGCCGATCACCGACGAGGAGATCGTCGGCGTGCTCGGCAAGATGGTCAAGCAGCGCGAGGAATCCGCCCGCATCTACGACGAGGCGGGGCGGGGCGAACTCGCCGAACGCGAGCGGCAGGAGATCGGCGTGATCCGCCAGTTCCTGCCGGCGCAGCTCGGCGAGGAGGCCGTGCGCGACGCCTGCCGGCAGGTGGTCGAGGAGATCGGCGCCGAAGGGCTTCGCGACATCGGCCGCTGCATGAGCGCGCTGAAGGCGAAATATCCCGGCAAGATGGATTTTTCCAAAGCCAACGGGATCGTGAAGGAACTGCTCCAGTAGCGTCGCGGCCGCCGCCTACGGCTTTTTCGGCTTCTTCTTCCCCATGTTGAGGGCGACGGCGGCGCGGACCAGCTCCGCGAGCGCGTCGTCGTCCACGCTCGCGCCCTCGGCGACGTCGATGGCCCGCCGCGTGCCGCCACTGAGGCCGGCGTTGAAGAGGCCGGACGGGTCGGGCAGGGCCGCGCCCTGCGCGAAGGTGAGTTTCACCTTGTCCTTGTAGACCTCCCCGGTGCAGACGATGCCGGCCTGTTCCCAGACCGGGACGCCGTGCGGGTTGGTGGGCTTGCGCCACTTGATCGATTCGCCGATGCCGGGGACGGCGCGCCGGATCGCGTCGCGCAGGCGGGCGAGGGTCGCGCCGCGCCAGTCCGGCAGCGACGCGATCCGCGCGTCGACTGCGGCGGGGCCGTCGTCCTGTCCGGTTTCACCGGTGCTGCCTGCCATCGCCATTCCTACATCTTCTCGCCTACATCTTCTCGCCGGGCAGGCGGCTCGCCTGCCGGACCCAGTCGGCGAACTGCGCCTCGTCCAGCTCGCCCTCGCTTATGTCGAGATAGCGCACCTCCGGCTGCTTCGAGGCACCCGGCGGCACGGGGTCGAGCGCGGCGCCGCGGAAGAACGTCACCTTCACGTATCTGGCGAAGCAGTGGTAGCCGACGAACCAGAAACCGTCCTCGACCCCGTAGAGGGGCGTGTTCCATTTGACCGCCTTGCGCACGCCGGGCACCTCGCGCCCGATGATGGCGTCGAGGCGGCGGCCGACCTCGCTCTGCCAGCCGGGCATCGCGGCGATGTAGGCCTGAACGGGGCCGTCGCCATGACCCTTGGCAATCTGCGGGTTGCCGCCGGACAGGCGCACGACGCCGTCGGCGCCGGGCTTCAGCGGCGGCCGGTCATTCTGTCCGGGCTGTCCGGGCTTTCCCGGCTTGGCAGCGGGCATGGCATGGCTCCGGGCTTGTCTGGTCCCGCCGGAAGATAGCGGGGCGAGGCGCGTTGGCAACCGCCTACACCGCCTTCAGGCGCGACGCGCCGAGCAGGCCGTGCTCCTCCAGCACCGGATAGGCGATGGAGGCGAGCAGCGAATTGATCTGCTTGAGGTCGCGGATCGTGTCGAGGTGCAGCGTCGAGGTTTCGAGGCTCTGCGCCGCGCCCTCGCGCAGGCGCTCGAAATGGCGGCGCGAGGTGTCGCGCTCGACATCACGCAGCCGGTCCTTCTCCTGCACGAGCTGGCGGGCGGTGGCGGCGTCGCGCGAGACCAGCACGTTGAAGGCGAGCCGGGCGTTGGCGAGCACGGCCGCGTGCAGGCTGGTCAGCTCCTTCCAGCCCTCCGGCGTGAAGGTCACGCCGCGGGCGAGCTTCTTCTCGACATGCACCAGCATGTTGCGCACGATGATGTCGCCGACCTGCTCCAGCCTGACGCAGGCTGCCAGCAGCTCCTGCGTGCGCGCGGCCTCCCAGTCGCTCATCTTCGCCGTGGGGATCTTCGCCAGATAGAGCTTGATCGCGGCGTGGCGGCGGTCGACCCGGTCGTCGAGCGCCGCCAGCGCGGCCATGCGGGTGCGGTCCGGCGCCTCGTAGAGTGCCATCACGTCGCGCAGCATCACCTCGACCGTCTCGCACATGGCGACCACCTCGCGGGTGGCGTTGCCCAGCGCCTGCCCGGGCGTCGCCAGCGCCACCGGGTCGAGCGCGGAGGTTTCGGCGGGCGGGGCCGCCTCCGGGGTCGACATGCCGGCGAGCATCGAGGCGAGCGTGCGGTAGACGAGCCCGGCGAAGGGCGCGCCGAGGAGGACCAGCGCGACGTTGAACAGGATGTGGGCGTGCACCACCTGCAAGGCGGGCGTCGAGCCCAGCCAGGCAAGCGGCGGGTCGGCGAAGGCGAAGACGGCCAGCGCTGCGGCGGCGCCGAGGCCGCGCAGCACGAGATTGCCCAGCGGCACGGCGCGGGCGGCCGGCAGGTAGCCGCGCGACAGCATGGCGGCGATGAGCCCGCCGCCGAGATTGGCGCCCAGCACCATGACCACGCCGAGCTCGACCGGCAGCAGGCCGCGCGCGGCGAGCGCCGCGACCAGCAGGATCGCCGCGACCGAGGAATGGAACAGCCATGTCGTCACCGCCGCGACGATGAAGGCCGTGACCGGATCGCCTGAGAGATAGTTGACGATGACCGGCAGCATGCGGCTTTCGCGCAGCGGCTCGGCCGCCTCGCCGATCATGCGCAGCGACAGGAGCAGCAGGCCGATGCCGACGAGGATGCGCCCCGACTGGCGCCAGCCGCGGCGCTCGGTGGCGAGGAAGATCGCCGTGCCGGCGAACAGCAGGGCGGGCACCAGATGCGACAGGTCGAAGGAGAGGATGCGCACCACCAGCGCCGAGCCGAGATCGGCGCCAAGCACGGCGATGAGGCCGGAGGCGCCGCCGACGATGCCCGACCCGGCGAAGCCGCCGACCAGCAGGCTGACGGCGGTGGCGCTCTGCAGGGCGATGGCGAGCGCCATGCCGGCGCCGGCCGCCAGAAGCGGGTTGCGCAGCGTCTCGCGCAGGCGCCGGCGCAGGACGTCGCCATAGGCGCGCTCGACGCCGGTGCGCACCATGCGCGTCGCCCACAGGAGCAGCGCCACGGCGCCCGCCAGATGGAGCAGGACCAGCGAGCCGCTCATGACGGGCTGCGGGGCAGGCTGCCGGCGCGGCGGAATGCGGCCGGGAAGGGTGGGTGCGAAGCGTTCTGCATGGCTTGTGAACAGCCGGAAAGCGGGATCGTTCCTTCGGATTCTAGCTTAGCCGGGTAAGTTTTGCATCGTCCAAATGCGGTGCGCGGCGGCGTTCGCGGCACTGGCGCAACGCTGGCGCAAGCTTTGCTCAGGAGACGCCGGCAGGCAGAGGCCGGGGTTGGGGCGGCAGTGCGCCGCTGCGCCGCTCGGCACGCCATGAGAGCGTGGCGACGAGGGCAGCCGCGAGCATGGAGCCGACGCCGAGCACCGGCAGGCTGCGATAGCCGAAGCCGCCCTCAAGAAGCAGCGCACCGATGGTCGCCGCCAGCGCGATGCCGGCGTTGAAGCCGGCGGGGATGAGCGAGGAGGCAAGGTTCGGCGCGTCGGCCGTCCAGCCGAGGATGCGCGTCTGGATCGGCGTGCCGACGACGAAGCAGATGCCGCCCCACAGCATGACCACGGCGACCATCGGCAGCGGCAGGGGCGCCACGGCATACATCAGCGCCATGATCGCGGACTGGACGAGCAATATGGCGATCAGCGCGCGCATGAGGTTGCGGCCGGCCAGCCGGCCCCCGAGAAACACGCCGACGGTGGCGCCAATGCCGTTGGCCAGCAGCACAAGCGGCACGAGGTCGGGCGAAATGCCGGTGACCTCGATCAGCAGCGGCACCAGATAGGTGAAGGGCACGAACTGGGCGATCATGAGCATCAGCATCATGATCAGCGAGGTCCATACCTGCTGGCGGCCGAGCACGCGGATCTCGTCGCGCAGCCGCGCCGGCGGGGGCGCGTCTTTGCGCCGCGTCGCCGGAAGCAGGGCGATCATGGCGATCGCGGCGACGATGCCGAGCCCGAACATGGCCCAGAAGGTGGCGCGCCAGCCGAACATGCCGCCGACCGCCGCCCCGGCCGGGACGCCGATGACCGTGGACACGGAAAGTCCCGCGAGCACGAAGGCGACGGCCATGCCGCGCTTTTCCTCGCTGACGAGCTGGACGGCGACGACCATGGCGACGCCGAAGAACACGCCATGCGCGACCGAGATGAAGACGCGCGCGGCGAGCATCGAGGCGAAGCCGGGCGCCAGCGCGCAGGCGGCCTGCCCGGCGGTGAAGGCGAGCGCCAGCGCGATCAGCAGCGTGCGGCGCGGGACCGCGCCGGTGAGGATCGTCATCAGCGGCCCGCCGATGGCGATGCCCAGCGCATAGCCCGTGACCAGATACCCCGCCTGCGGGATCGTCACCGCCAGACCCTCGGCGACCTGCGGCAGCAGCCCGGCGATCACGAACTCGGTCGTGCCGAAGGCGAAGGCTGCGATGAACAGGGCGATCAGGGGAAGGGGCATGGCTGGCTCGGTCCGGCGGAAGGCGCACAGACCACGGCGGGCAGGGAGAGGCAATGGAGAAAAGCGCCGGGAGCGTTTTCCACTTTCTGGAACTTTCTTCGTTGTTCCATGTTTGGGAACATGCTATGTTGATGCATCATGCAGATCGTGAGCCGGAAGACCCTCGTCGCCTTCTGGGACAAGCACCCTCAGGCCAAGGCGCCACTGGAGGGATGGTATGCCATAGCGAGCAAGGTGGAGTTCAGGAACTGGCAGCAGATCAAGGACGTATTCGGGACGACGGTCGACCGCGTCAGGGATCATCGTGTCGTCTTCGACATCGGCGGCAACAAGTACCGGCTGATCGTTCATGTGAGCTATAGGTACAAGAGCATGATGATCAAATTTGTGGGCACGCATAGAGAGTACGACAGGATCGATCCGGAGACAGTATGATGGAGAATATTCGTCCGATCCGCACCGAGGACGACTATGAGTGGGCGCTCGATCAGGTCGGGGCCTATTTCGAGAACGAGCCGGAGCCCGGCTCCGCGGAGGGTGATCGTTTCGAGGTTCTGCTTGACCTGATCGGCGCCTATGAGGACAAGCATTATCCTGTCTCGGCGCCCGACCCGGTCGCACTGCTCGACGCCTATCTGAAGGCGACGGGAAAGAAGCAGGCGGCATTGGCAACGATCATCGGCTCGAAGTCGCGCGCGTCGGAAATCCTCCACCGAAAGCGCAAGCTCTCGATAGAGCATGTGCACGCCATCACGGAGGCATGGCCGCTGCCGGCAGAAGCGTTGGTCAAGCCGTACCATCTGGCTGGTGAAGCCGCGAAGGAGAAGGAGCACGGCCGACGCGCGCGCTGACGCGCCGGCATGCACAAGCCCCATGCGCTTTTCCGACTCCTTCCTCGACGATATACGCGACCGGCTGCCGATCTCGGCTGTCGTGGGCACGCGCGTCGCGTGGGACCGCAAGAAGACCAACGCCGCCAAGGGCGACTGGTGGGGCTGCTGCCCGTTCCACGGCGAGAAGACGCCGTCCTTCCATTGCGAGGACCGCAAGGGGCGCTACCACTGCTTCGGCTGCGGGGTTTCGGGCGACCATTTCCGCTTCCTCACGGAGCTCGACGGCCTGTCCTTTCCCGAGGCGGTGGAGCGCGTGGCGGATATGGCCGGTGTGCCGATGCCGGTGCGCGACGCCGCCGAGGAAAAGCGCGAGAAGGAGCGGGCGAGCCTCTTCGACGTGATGGAGATGGCGGTGCGCTTCTTCGAGGAGCGCCTGCAAGGGCCGGACGGGGCCAAGGCGCGCGCCTATCTGCGCCAGCGCGGGCTGGCGGCGGCCACGCAGCAGGCGTTCCGGCTGGGCTACGCGCCCGACAGCCGCAACGCGCTCAAGGAGTTTTTGGCGGCAAAGGGCGTCGGCAAGGCCGAGATCGAGGCGTGCGGGCTGACGGTTTTCGACAATGTCGCCGTGCCCTACGACCGGTTCCGCGACCGCATCATGTTTCCTATCCCGGATTCGCGCGGGCGCACCATCGCCTTCGGCGGGCGGGCGATGTCGGCCGACGTGCCCGCAAAATACCTCAACTCGCCGGAGACGGAGCTCTTCCACAAGGGCAACGTGCTCTACAATTTCGCCCGCGCCCGCAAGGCGATCGCGCAAGGGCCGGAAAAGGGCGGGGCGGTGATTGCCGTCGAAGGCTACATGGACGTGATCGGGCTGGCGCAGGCCGGCTTCGGGCATGCGGTGGCGCCGCTCGGCACGGCGCTGACCGAAAACCAGCTCGAACTCCTGTGGCGCATGAGCGGCGAGCCGGTGATGTGCTTCGACGGCGATCAGGCGGGCTTGCGCGCCGCCTACCGCGCGGCGGACCTTGCCCTGCCGGTGATCCAGCCCGGCCGCACGCTGCGCTTTGCGCTGCTGCCCGAGGGCAAGGACCCGGACGACCTCGTGCGCGACGGCGGGCCGGAGGCGTTTTCGGCGGTGCTGAAGGACGCGCGGCCGCTGGCCGACCTCCTGTGGAGCCGCGAGACGTCCGGGCAGGTGTTCGACACGCCCGAGCGGCGGGCGGAGCTGGACAAGCGGCTGCGCGAGCTGACCGGCCGCATCAGGGACGAGAGCGTGCGCTACCACTACGCGCAGGAGATGCGCGAGCGCTCGCAGGCGTTCTTCGGGCTGAACCGGCCGCGAAGGCAGGGCAAGCAGGGCGAATGGCGCCCGGGCGCAGGCAAAGGGCAGGTGGCGGCCGGCCGGCTGGCGGTTTCGGAAAGCCTCGCCCGCTCGGCCATGGTGCGCGCGGCCGGCCAGGCCGCGGTCGCGACGATGCCGCTGCGCGAGGCGGTGCTGGTGGTGGCGCTGGTCAACCATCCGCTGCTGCTGGAGGACCATTTCGACGCTGCGGAGCAGATGATGCCCTCGCATGCCGATCTGCGGCGGCTGCATGCCGCGCTGATCGACCTCCATGCCCACGATCATCAGGCGGATCGGGGCGCGACGGTCGCGGCCTTCGAGCGGCAGGGGCTTTCGGCGGAATGGGAGCGCGCGGTCGGGCTGGTCCGGCGCGCCCGGCAGTGGCCGGCGCTGGAGGACGCGGCCCATGAGGACGCGCGCGACGCCTTCCTCCAGGCGCTTCACTTGCACCGCAGCGCCGGCTTCCTATCTAGGGAGCTGAAGGCGGCCGAACTGGCGCTGGCCAACGATCCCACCGACGAGAACTACCGGCATCTGGTGGAGATCCAGGCGCAGCTCAGGGACGTGCAGGCCACGGAGGCGCTGATCGAAGGCTTCGGCGTGCAGTCTGGGCGGGTGGCGCGGAGCTGATCGACCGGCCGGCAACGTGCGACTGATTCGCCTTTCGACCCCGAATCATGCGACGGCGACTTGACCTTGCGAAGGAATGACGGAATCAGACGATTCGAGAGTTGAGCGCGGCCCAGCCGCCCCCTTTTTCGCCATTCTTCCCATGTGTCACGCTGGACGGGCGCCGAGGCGCCCCTAGGTGACAGGGTTAAATGCGATTTAAGAGGGTTGCGATAAGCCGACTGAACCTGCGGGACCGGCCCCCAACTCGCAAAAGGGCGGGTCGAAAGAGGGCGGGCTCGCCGCAGCAAGAGGGGCGCAGCGCCCCGCTGCCACGTGAAAGGCAAAGAATGGCGACGAAAGAAAAGGAAGAGGGCGAGACCGAACGCGAGGGCGCGACCGACGGCCCGCTGCTCGACCTCTCCGACGACGCGGTCAAGAAGATGATCAAGGCCGCCAAGAAGCGCGGCTACGTGACCATGGACGAGCTCAACTCGGTGCTGCCCTCGGAGGAGGTGACCTCCGAGCAGATCGAGGACACGATGGCGATGCTGTCCGACATGGGCATCAACGTCGTCGAGGACGACGAGCATGCCGAGGGCGAGGAGGCCGAGAAGGCCGAGGGCGACGCCGAGGAGGAGGCGACCGAGCTCGCCGAGCAGACCGGCACGGCCGTCGCCACCACGACCAAGAAGGAGCCGACCGACCGCACCGACGATCCCGTGCGCATGTATCTGCGCGAGATGGGCTCGGTGGAGCTGCTGTCGCGCGAGGGCGAGATCGCCATCGCCA
>CAZVTK010000180.1:0-8567 GCA_964629765.1 uncultured Mesorhizobium sp. | reverse complement strand
GGGGGGTGACGTAGAGCGCCAAGACTTCAAGCAACTGCTGGCCGCCCAAGCGGCTTGCCACGGCAACCGGATGGAGGCTAACTCGCAACCATGCTCGCCCGCACGGAAAAATACCGCTGCATCGAATGCGGCCTGCCCTATGCGGCGGACGGTTTCTCGCTGCATTACGGCCGCATCGAGAACGGCCCGGCCTACTGGTCCGACCGGGGCCTCTTGTGCTCGCCGCAGTGCTCGCTGGCGCATTACCGCAAGCGCGCGGCTGAGGGCACGCTGCCGAAGCAGCCGGCGCCCGACCCGATGGACGACAACGGGCTATTCAGGCGCTAGCACGCTTCCGCTCGACCGCGCGCCAGCCGATGTCGCGGCGGCAGAAGCCGCCCGGCCAGTCGATCAAATCGACCGCGCGGTAGGCCGCGGCCTGCGCCGCCGAGACCGTCGCGCCGGTCGCCGTCACGTTCAGCACGCGCCCGCCGGCGGCGACCAGCCCGCCCTCGGCGAGAGCGGTCCCGGCGTGGAAGACCTTCGCGCCGGCGGCTTCCGCCTTATCGATGCCGGCGATGGGCGTGCCCGTGCGCGGCGCGGCAGGATAGCCTTCGGCCGCCATGACCACGGTTAGCGCCGCGACATCCCTCCAGCCGGCGGAGATTTCCGCCAAACGGCCCTGCGCCGCCGCCAGCAGCAGCGGCACGAGGTCGCCGTCGAGCCGGGTCATCAGGACCTGGCATTCGGGGTCGCCGAAGCGGACATTGTATTCGATCAGCTTCGGCCCGTCCTGCGTCAGCATCAGCCCGGCGAACAGAACGCCCCTGAAGGGCGACCCCAGCTCGGCCATGCCGCGCAGCGTCGGCTCGACGATGTCGCGCATGACCTGCGCCTCGATCCCGGGCGTGAAGGCCGGCGCCGGCGCATAGGCGCCCATGCCGCCGGTGTTCGGCCCGGTGTCGCCGTCGCCGACGCGCTTGTGGTCCTGCGCCGAGCCGAAGGGCAGCGCGGCCGCGCCGTCGCACAGCGCGAAGAAGCTCACCTCCTCGCCTTCCAGATATTCCTCCACCACGACCTCGGCGCCGGCGCCGCCGAACGCGCCCTCGAAGCAGGCGTCGATGGCGTCCAGCGCCTCTTCCAGCGTCATCGCGACGGTGACGCCCTTGCCGGCCGCCAGCCCGTCGGCCTTGACCACGATGGGCGCGCCCATGCGCCGCGCATAGGCTTTCGCCTTGGGCGCGTTGTTGAAGCGCCCGTAGGCGCCGGTGGGAATGCCCATCCGCGCGCACAGATCCTTGGTGAACCCCTTCGAGCCTTCGAGCCGCGCCGCCGCCGCGGACGGGCCGAAAACCTTGATGCCGGCCTGCGCCAGCGCGTCGGCAAGGCCGGCGACCAGCGGCGCCTCGGGGCCGACGACGACGAAATCGACCGTCTGTTCCTTCGCGAACGCGACGACTGCCGCGTGGTCGGCCGGGTCGAGCGGCACGCACTCGGCTTCCTGCGCGATGCCGGGATTGCCGGGCGCTGCCCACAGCCTGGCGACCAGCGGCGAGCGCGCCATCTTCCACGCCAGCGCATGCTCGCGCCCGCCCGAGCCGATGAGGAGGATGTTCATGCGCCGGGCTCCGTGCCTGCCTTGTTCCCCCGCCTATGGACCGTCCCGCGCAAGTCAAGTTCTCGATGCCGGGCGGACGGCTTTTTCCAATGGCATCCTCCACCGGCATTGAAACGCACATCTTCTGATGCCATGAATGATGCCTTGAGGAGATCGGCCATGCGAACCACATTGGCTCTCGACGATGAGTTGTTGGAACGGGCTCAGGAGCTCACCGGCATCAAGGAGAAATCTGCTCTCGTTCGCGAGGCGCTGACAGCCCTTGTCCAGCGGGAAGCAGCCCGGCGGCTGGCGCTGCTCGGAGGCAGCGAGCCGAATGCCGAGTACGTTCCGCGCCGGCGCCCGTGATCCTCATCGACACGTCCATCTGGATCGATCATTTCCGTGTCCCCGAAGGAGGCGTGCTGACGCTCCTAGCGGCAGAGGACGTATTGGTCCATCCCTTCGTCATCGGCGAGGTGATGCTGGGCAACATGCGCGGCCGTCAGCAGATTGCCGCGATGATGCGGCTGCTTCCGGCCGCCGAGGTGGCCAGCTATGAAGAGATCCTGTCCTTCATCACGGTCAACCGTCTCGGTGGCACAGGCATCGGCTATGTCGACGCGCATCTGCTGGCTGCAATCAAGCTGACAACAGGATCCCGCTTGTGGAGCCGCGACAAGCGCCTCGCGAGGGTGGCCGAAGAGCTGGGCATCGCCTACGGCGGATAAGACGTCCTGGCAGCGCCCACGACCATTGCCCGGCCTTGACGCTGCCGTGCACGCCTGCCACTCCCGCTGTCATGGAAACCATCCAGTCACGCGAGACGCAGGGGCGCGTCGCCGACGCGCCGTCGGGGCACTGGGTCTACCGCGCCCTGCCGCGCGCCGCATGGCCCTATGCGCAGCTTGCCCGCTGGGACCGGCCGATCGGCTGGATCCTGCTTCTGTGGCCCTGCTGGTGGTCGGCGGCGATGGCCGCCAGCGCCCATGCGCGGCCGGGCGATGCGCTGCTTTCCGTGCTGCCGTCGCCGTGGACGCTGGCGCTGTTCCTGATCGGCGCGGTGGCGATGCGCGGCGCAGGCTGCACCTACAACGACCTTGCCGACGAGGATTTTGACGCGCAAGTAGCCCGGACCCGGTCGAGGCCGCTGCCCGCCGGCAAGGTGACGCGCCGGCAGGCATGGATATTCCTCGTCGCACAGGCGCTGGTGGGCCTCGCCGTGCTCTTGCAGTTCAACTGGTTCGCGGTGGCGACCGGGGTGGCCTCGCTCGCTGTGGTGGCGATCTACCCGTTCATGAAGCGCGTCACCGACTGGCCGCAGGCTTTTCTCGGCCTCGCCTTCTCGTGGGGCGCGCTGATGGGCTGGGCGGCGCATTTCGGCGCGCTGGAGCTGGCGCCCCTGCTGCTCTATTGCGGTTCGATCCTGTGGGTGATCGGCTACGACACGATCTACGCCCATCAGGACAAGGAGGACGACGCGCTGGTCGGCGTGCGCTCCACCGCGCGGCTTTTCGGGGCGCGCACGAAACCGGCGCTGGTCGCGCTCTATGCCGGCGCGCTGCTGTTCATGGGCGTGGCCTTCGCCAACGCGGCCGTGCCGATGCCGGCGCTGGCCGGCCTGCTGGCGGCCGGCGCCCATCTGTGGCGGCAGGTCAAGGTGCTCGACATAGACGATCCCGACCAGTGCCTGCGCCTGTTCAAGTCGAACAGCACGGTCGGCTGGCTGATCTTTCTCGGCCTTATCGGCGGCGGCGTTTGGGCCTCGATCAGCCCGAATTTTTGAGCGTCATGCCCGCGCGATGATCTCCTCGCCGCCGATGACCAGCCGCAGGCCGAGGTCGCCGGTGCGGCGGCGCGCCAGAAAGCGCGGACGGCGCTGGTTGGACACCTTGCCCTTGCGGCGCTCGCGCACCGGCCCGGCCTTCACCTGGCCGATCGTCTCCTCCAGCGTGCGGGCGACGCCGTCGGCCTCGACCAGCAGCATGGGCAGGCGGTAGGCGTCGGCCCAGGCGCGCCAGTCGGCGGCGACATCGTCGAGATTGTCGGCGACCAGCAGCGGCACCGACAGCATCGCATCGTTGTGCAGCAATTCGAGCGTCACCGTCACCACGCCCGCCTCGTCCTCCAGCGCGCGCGCCGCGACGCCGCTGAAGGCGCAGGCCGGCAGCGACACCGACACGGGGATGCGGGATTTCTCCAGCACGCGCACCACCCTGGCGCCGCGCTGGTCGACCTCGAAGCTCACGTCGCCATAGGCGTCGCGCGTGGCGTAGCTCACCATCTGCGGCAGGCGCAGGGGGTCGAGCCGCATATTGCAGCCCGCCCAGACTGGCTTCAGTCCGGTGTTCATGTCGTCGGCCTTCCTGTCTCTCCTGAGAGCCGGCTTGACGATCTCTCGCGGGGCCGGTCACTCGCGGACGGTTTTCCCGTCTCGTTGATGGGGAGACTACGCGGCGGCCCTTACCGCCCGGCTTAGATTTTCGGTTAAAATTGTCCGATCCGCCGGATGGTTACAAAAGCGCGATTTCGCAGAGTTCACAAAAGCTTGCGCGGGTTCATGATGCCCGCGGGGTCGAAGGCGGCCTTGATGCGGCGCATGAGATCGATGGCGACCGCCGGCTCGGTGGCGATGAGCTCGTCGCGCTTCATCTTGCCGATGCCGTGCTCGGCGCTGATCGAACCGCCGAAGGTGCGCACCACCGCGTGCACCGCATCGTTCATCGGCCGGTAGAGTTCCAGGAATTGCGCCGGGGGCCAGCCGATCGGCTGCGAGACGTTGAAGTGCAGGTTTCCGTCGCCCATGTGGCCGAAGGCGACGAGCCGGCCGCCGGGCGCGACGCGCCGGACCTCGGCGCCCGCGCGCTCGATGAAATCCGGGATCGAGGAGACCGGGACCGAGATGTCGTGCTTGATCGAGGCGCCTTCCGGCCTCTGGGAGTCCGACATGGATTCGCGCAGCCGCCAGAAGGCGTCGGCCTGCGCGAGGCTGCCGGCGATGACCGCGTCGGCCACCAGACCATCCTCGAACGCCGCGGCCAGCAGCGTCTCCATCATCTGCCGCGCATCGTCGGCCGAGCGCCCGGACGAGATCTCCATGAGCACGTACCACGGATGCGCCCCCTCCAGCGGCGCGGCATTGCCCGGGATATGGCGCACGGCGAAGTCGAGCGCCTTGTCGATCGCCAGCTCGAAGGCGGTGAGGCCGCTGCCGGCCAGCTCGTTGGCGCGGTGGAAAAGGTCCAGCGCCGCCTGCGGCGAGGCGAGGCCGGCCCACGCCACCTCCCTGCCCTTCGGCTTCGGGAAAAGCTTCAGCACGGCGGCGGTGACGATGCCCAGCGTGCCCTCGGCGCCGACGAACAGGTCCTTCAGGTCGTAGCCGGTATTGTCCTTCTTGAGCTTGCGCAAATCGTCCAGCACGGCGCCGCCCGGCAGCACGACCTCGACGCCGAGGCAGAGATCGCGTGCCGTGCCGTAGGCGAGCGCCCCGGTGCCGCCCGCGTTGGACGACAGGTTGCCGCCGATCTGGCAGCTTCCCTGAGAGCCGAGCGAGAGCGGGAACAGCCGGTCCGCCGCATCCGCCGCCTCGCGCAGCGTGTGCAGGACCACGCCGGCCTCGGCGGTGAGCGTGTTCGACGCCAGATCGACCTCGCGGATACGGTTCATCCGGCCCATGGCGACGACGACCTCGCCGCCATAGGGCATCTGCCCGCCGACGCGGCCGGTATTGCCGCCCTGCGGCACGACCGGGGTCTGCGTCTCATGCGCCAGCTTCAGGATCGCCGACACCTCGGCCGTCGAGCCGGGGCGCAGCACCAGCGAGGCCGCGCCGCCATAAAGGCCGCGCGGCTCGCGCTCGTAGGGCGCGCGGTCGGCATCCAGGGCAAGCGCGTTGGCGTCGCCGACGATGGCGGCGAAACGCCGCCGGAGCGCGTCATCCATCCTGCGCCTCGCTCATCGCGTCTCTGGGCGCGGCGGCGCGCGCCAGCCGGTCGTTGATCGCCTCGCCGAGGCCGTGCGCCGGCACCGGCTCGACGGCGATGGATTGCGCGCCGGTGCGGTCCAGCCGGTCGAGCATCGCGAAGAGGTTGGCCGCCGCCTCGCGCAGATCGCCGGCCGGCGACAGGTTCTCGACCGCGACGGGCGAGCCGGCAACGCGGCGCGGCCCGAAGGCGAGCAGCGCCTCGCCGGGCAGCACCTCGCCCACGCCGAGCCGCATGGCCGCGCGCGGCGCATAGTGGGACGCCATCATGCCCGGCGCCTGGATGCCTGCGTCGCGCGGCCGCGACAACGGCATGCCGGCCACCCGCTCGATCTCCTCCGCCGCCAGCCCGCCGGGGCGCAGCAGCTCGATCCGGCCCGCGGCGACCTTGACGATGGTGGATTCGACGCCGACCGGCGTCGCCCCGCCGTCGACCACCAGCCGGATGCGCCCGCCGAGGTCGGCCGCCACCTGCGCCGCGCTGGTCGCCGAGATGCGCCCCGAGGAATTGGCGCTGGGGGCGGCAAGCGGCCTGCCGAAAGCGCCGATCAGCGCGCCGGCAAAACCCTTCGGCGCGCGCAGCGCCAGCGTCGGCAGGCCGGCGGTGACGAGGTCGTGGACGCTGCTGCCGGCGCGGCGCGGCAGCACCAGCGTCAGCGGGCCAGGCCAGAAAGCCTCGGCGAGGCCGCGCGCCAGCGGGTCGAACAGCGCATGCTCCCCGGCCATGGCGAGGCCCGTGACATGGGCGATGAGCGGGTTGAAGCGCGGCCGGCGCTTGGCCTCGAAGATGCGGGCCACGGCCGCGCCGCTGGTCGCGTCCGCCGCGAGCCCGTAGACCGTCTCGGTCGGGATCGCGACCGGCTCGCCCGCCGCCAGCAGCGCCAGGGCCGGCTCCAGCGCCCGCGCCTCGGGGACGATCTCGACCGTGTCTCGCATCCCCGCGTCACTAGACGCGGGACGGAGGCAGGGCAAGCGGCAAGCCTGTCCCGCCCGCCGATACCGCCTATCTCGACAAATAGACGCTGCGGCTCTTGCCGCTGCCGCCGCCGTACCCCTCGAAGGTCCAGTTGGCCGAGTTGACGATCATCGTGTTGGCGACGATCGACATCCGGCTCGCCTTCACGTTGGTCGTCGAATTGTAGGTGACGTCGCGATTGGGCAGATAGATCACGCCCTCGAGCTGCTCGCTGACCGAGCCGTTGAAGACGAACGGGCGCTTCTGCGCGTTGTTGGCGGCGTCCGACGTCTTCTCGAACATCAGCACGCCGGCATAGGGACCGGTGGCCGGGGCCTTCGCCGTCATCGTCAGCCCGCCATTGGCCTGGATGCGGCTGCCGGTGTCGGGGAAATAGAAGGTCACGTCCTCGGCGATCACGGTCGCGCCGCTGTTGATGTTCATGTCGCCGCGGATGATGTGCAGGCCGGGCTCGAAGGTGAGCTTCGGGCTCCCGTTGAAGTTCACGCTGCAATGGAGGCCCGGCTTGAGCGAATGCGTGGTCCCGTCCCTGGCGCCGGAGGTGGTGCAACTGCCCGGCACCGTCGGCTCGGCGAACTTGCCGGCATAGGGATCGGGCGCGACGGCGCAATTGGTCTCAAGGCCCGGGGCGCTGCCGCCATTGTTGAGGATCTTGTTGCCCTTGACGCACAGTTTTTCGGCGGTGACCTTCACGCCGGCGTTGAGCACGATGGCGGCGTTCTTCTGCGAGTGGACATGAACCTCGCAATCCTTCGCTTGCAGGTTGGCCCCGCTGTTCAGCAGCAGCGCCTGCTCGCTGTTGGCCAGCACGGAGATGCAGGGCGGCGTCTCGGGCACGGCGAACCGCGCCTGCGCGCTGACGCGGATCATGCGGTCGCGCGTCAGGAAGCCGAGCCCGATGGTCATTTCCAGCGGCCGCGCCGCCGCGCCTTCGAGCAGGCCGTCGCCCAGCACGAATTGCGCGACAGGGCCAGAGCCGTCCTGCTTCTGGGCGAAATAGGACCGGAAATAAGCCTCGGCGGCGGCCACCTGCCCGGCCGGCTCGCGCGCGCCCGCAAGCACGGACGCGTCGAGGACGTGCTCCAGCTCCGCACGCAGGCGCGAGCCGTCGGAAAATTCGATGGCCGCAGACGCGCCGACGAGGAGCGGAAACATCAGCAGCGCCGCATAGATCGCGTAGTTTCCGCTGCGGTCACGGAAAAAACCCGCCAGCCCCCGGCGCGCCGCCGCTGCCAGAAGACCGGCGCGCAGCGCAGATCCACTCACCATCTGTCGTCCCCGATCCCGACGGACTATGATCGCAGAATATCAGCAACCTCTGAAAAACCCGTGAACGGAGCCTCTCAAACTCGCTGAAACGGGGACTGAAACGTTGCAGATCGCGCCGTCTCACGGGCGGCGGTTCTTGCCCCGGCAAGAAGAGGCGCCCCGGTGCCGTCACCTGTTTCTTAACCGTCTTTGCCTATTCTCGGCGGTTCGGGCGGCCTGCGGCGCGGGTTGCCACAGTCTTGCGATGCCCGCGTGAAAGGTCTGCCCGCGCACCACATGAAGATCCTGCTCGCAGCCCTGTTCATGGCGACGACCGCCGCGGCCCCCGCCGCAGCGTCGTCCTTCGCCATGCTCCAGCGGGCCGCGACGCAGCCGTCGCCGTCGATCATCCTTTTCGTCGAGCCCGGCGCGCCGGAAGCGGAGGTGCGGCCCGCCGCGCCGGAGCTGCCGGGGGATCCGCGCCTCGCCTACCCCGCGGCCGCCCCGTCCTTCGCATCCACCGGGCCTGCGGCAGAGCCCTTCACGCGCGTTTCGCCCTCGGTGATTGCCATGGGCGAGCCGGAGGTGGAGGCCACCATCGTCGCCTCGATCGTGCCCGACAAGCCGATGCGCAACCCGCACCTGCCGCCGATGGTCATTCGCGGCGGGCTCTCGGGCGACGCCTTCGTGCGCGGCAGCGGGCTGGCGGCGCAGGCCGCCGCGGCGTCGGAAGCGGTGGCGCAGGCTCCGGCGGCGCCGAACGCGCCCGGCCAGCCGCCGCAGCC
>CAZVTK010000179.1:0-8585 GCA_964629765.1 uncultured Mesorhizobium sp. | reverse complement strand
AGGCAGTGCAGGTCAGGCCCGCCGCGCCCATGTCCTGGATGGCGATGACCGCGCCGGACGCAATCAGCTCGAGGCTGGCTTCTAGCAGTCATTTTTCGGTGAAGGGGTCGGCGTAATGCACGGTCGGGCGCTTCTCCTCGATGCTGTCGTCGAACTCGGCCGAGGCCATGGTGGCGCCGCCGACGCCGTCGCGGCCGGTCTTGGCCCCGAGGTAGACGACCGGCAGGCCGACGCCGCTCGCCTTCGAGTAGAAGATGGCGTCGGTCTTCGCGAGGCCCGCGGCGAAGGCGTTGACGAGGATGTTGCCGTCGTAGGCTTGATCGAAATTGACCTCGCCGCCGACCGTGGGAACCCCGAAGGCGTTGCCGTAGCCGCCGACGCCGGCCACCACGCCGGAGACGAGATGGCGCGTCTTCGGATGGTCGGGCGAGCCGAAGCGCAGCGCGTTCATGGCCGCGATGGGGCGCGCGCCCATGGTGAAGACGTCGCGCAGAATGCCGCCGACGCCCGTCGCCGCGCCCTGGTAGGGCTCGATATAGGAGGGGTGGTTGTGGCTCTCCATCTTGAAGACGACGCAGTCACCATCGCCGATGTCGACCACGCCGGCATTTTCCCCCGGCCCCTGGATGACGCGCGGGCCGGAGGTGGGCAGCGTGCGCAGCCATTTCTTCGAGCTCTTGTAGGAGCAGTGCTCGTTCCACATGGCGGAGAAAATGCCGAGCTCGGTGAAGCTCGGCTCGCGGCCGATCAGGTCGAGGATGCGCCGGTATTCGTCGGGTTTGAGCCCATGCGAGGCGACAAGCTCGGGCGTGATGGCGACGTCGTTGCGGATGGTCATGTGGCGGTTCCGGGCCGGGGTCCGTCGGGTCTGGCCCCGCTTAGCAAATGACCGCGCGCGACGACACCTCGCGGGTGTGGATTCGGGCGAAAAGCCACAGATGTCAGCGGCGCGGTGCCGGTAACTTGCGGTCGGCGGCGATCAGCGCGGCCGAGACGGCGAGGAACAGCGCGAGGATGGCGAGCGCCGCGATGAGCACCCCGAGCCATCCGTTGGTGGCGGGATCGAGGAAGGGATAGGGAAACTGGCCCGTGGCGAAGCCGCGCGCCATGGCCGGGACCATGTAGGCCAGCGGCCAGGCGAGCCAGAGCGGCACGTCGCGCCAGCCGGTCGAGCCGTCGCGGCCGAAGGCCAGCCACCAGATGAGATAGAGCGCCGGCGCGACATAGTGCAGCGTCACGTCCGCCACTTTGAACAAGCCCTGCGGCTGCCACAGCCGCGCCAGCACGGCGGCGTAGACGATGGACACGACGGCGATAGCGACCGCCGCGCCGGCCGCGACGCTCGGGCTCGCGAGCCAGCCGGCGACGCCTTGGCGCCGGCCGGAAAGCCGCGCCGCATGGACCGCAACGACCAGCAGGTTGGTCAGGATGGTGAAGAAGGTGAAGTAGAAGACCAGTGCGCCGCCGAAGCTCCAGCCGACATCGAGCGCGGCGGGGATCGTCACGGAGAACTGGATGCCGAGGCCGGCAATGCCGACGAGCAAGCCGAGGATCGCGACGGCGCGGCCCATCTCAGGCGGAGCAGGCGGACGAGCCGCTCGCCCAGCGGGCGACGTCGGCGGACAGCCGCGCCGCCTCCGGCCCGGCCATCAGCGGGCCGTAGGCAGAAACCTGTGCCGGATTGCCGCGCGCCTCGACCACCAGCCTGGGCAGGCCGCCGATGTTTCCCCGCGGCACGGCGAGGATGCGCGGATTGCCGCTGTGCGAGGTCAGCTCGGGCGACATGACAAGGCCGCGAAACGCGGCGTCGCCCGGGGCGAACCAGCATCTTTGCGCCGCCACCGCCACGCGCTCCATGGTCGAGAGCGCCGAGCCGTCGCCCGGACGGGAGGGCGCCATCGCCGTTTCCGCGGCGGACTGGCAGGCGGCCAGCAGAAGCAGCCCGGCGAGCGGCGCAAGCCGCTTCGAGCGGTCCGGCGGCGCAAGCCGCTTCAAGCCGCAATACCCAGCACGCTCTCGAAGAGCGGGCGGCCGTCGACGCCGCCATGCGCGTCCTCGATGAGGTTTTCGGGGTGGGGCATCAGGCCGAGCACGTTGCCGCGCGCGTTCATGATGCCGGCAATGTCGTTCACCGAGCCGTTGGGGTTGGTGCCCTCCGCGTAGCGGAATACGACCTGCCCGCCGTCCTCGATGCGCTTCAGCGTCTCGCCGTCGGCGAAATAATTGCCGTCATGGTGCGCCACCGGGCAGCGGATGATCTGGCCGGGCCGGTAGCGGCTCGTGAAGGAGGTGTTGGCGTTCTCGACCTTCAGCTTCACCTCGCGGCAGACGAATCTCAGCGAGGCGTTGCGCATCAGCGCGCCGGGTAGCAGGCCCGCTTCGAGCAGGATCTGGAAGCCGTTGCACACGCCGATGACCATGACGCCCTTCTGCGCCTTCTCGGCCACCGCGCGCATCACCGGCATGCGCGCCGCGATCGCCCCGCAGCGCAGGTAGTCGCCATAGGAAAAGCCGCCCGGCACGACGATCAGGTCGACGTCGGGGATGTCGGTGTCGGTCTGCCAGACGGTGGCCGGCGCATGGCCGGAAATCTTGGTCAGCGCCGCGATCATGTCGCGGTCGCGGTTGAGGCCGGGAAGCAGGACGACGGCGGATTTCATCGATGCTCCTGCGCAGCACGTCGCCGCGCAACCTGAGCGTCGTAGGCGGCGCGAGCACGGTCTATTTTTTGACGCCCCATCTCCGCATAGAGCATCTCGTTGGTGACGCTCATCGGCTCCGCCTAGCTTACACTGACGCTATAGTTCTCGATCACCGTATTGGCCAACAGCTTCTCGCACATGGCCTTCAGCGCCTCCTCGGCGCCGGCCCGGTCGGAGCCGTCGAGCTCGACGTCGAACACCTTGCCCTGCCGCACCTGCCCGACGCCCTCGAAGCCGAGCGTCTTCAGCGCGCCCTCGATGGCCTTGCCCTGCGGGTCGAGCACGCCGTTCTTCAGCGTGACGGTCACGCGCGCCTTGATCACCTGCGCCTCTCCGCTCAGTGGACGCTGCCGCCGCGACCGCCGCCGCGACCGCCGCCGCCGCCGCCCGAGCCGCCGCGATCCGACCCCGAGCCGCCGGAGACGAGCACCGGGCCTGCCGGGCGGGGCGGTTCGTTCTCGTTCATGATGCCGAGCCGGCGGGCGACCTCCTGATAGGCTTCGACCAGTCCGCCCATGTCGCGGCGGAAGCGGTCCTTATCGAGCTTGTCCTGCGTGTTGATGTCCCACAGGCGGCACGAATCGGGCGAGATCTCGTCGGCGACGACGATGCGCATCATGTCGCCTTCCCACAGGCGCCCGCATTCGATCTTGAAGTCGACGAGCTGGATGCCGACGCCGAGGAACAGGCCCGAGAGGAAGTCGTTGACGCGGATGGCGAGCGCCATGATGTCGTCGATTTCCTGCGGCGCGGCCCAGCCGAAGGCGGTGATGTGCTCTTCGGACACCATCGGGTCGTCCAGCGCGTCGGCCTTGTAGTAGAACTCGATGATAGAGCGCGGCAGGACAGTGCCTTCCTCCAGCCCGAGGCGCTTGGCCAGCGAGCCGGCTGCCACGTTGCGCACCACCACCTCGAGCGGGATGATCTCGACTTCCTTGATGAGCTGCTCGCGCATGTTGAGCCGCTTGATGAAGTGGGTCGGGATGCCCATCCGGTTCAGATGCGTGAAGATGTGCTCGGAGATGCGGTTGTTGAGCACGCCCTTGCCGTCGATGACGTCGTGCTTCTTCTTGTTGAAGGCGGTGGCGTCGTCCTTGAAGAACTGGATGAGCGTGCCGGGTTCGGGCCCTTCATAGAGAATCTTGGCCTTGCCCTCGTAGATGCGGCGCCTGCGGTTCATGTGCTACTCCGGCCTGGCGGCGCAAAAGCCGCCCGGAAGCGACGATTCACCGTGCTCTTCAAAGCCGGTTCCTAGCCCAACAGCCCGGCGCGCTCAATGCCAATCAGGGGCCAATCCGGGCCAATCGCGGGGTTTCCCCGTCCGCCGGCCGCTTGTCCGTCCGTGTCGCATCGGCATATTGACCGGGGACGGGCCTTCTGGTTTCTGCACGGGCAACCCATATCGGCCCATAGACGCACAACGGATTCACCGGCGGAGACCGCAAGATGAGCAGCATGAAGGACCGGCAGGACGGCTTCGAGAAGAAGTTCGCGCATGACGAGGAGACGCGCTTCAAGGCGACGGCGCGCCGCAACAAGCTCCTCGGCCTCTGGGTCGCCGGCCTCATCGGCAAGACCGGCGCGGCGGCCGAGGACTATGCGAAGGAGGTCGTGAAGGCCGATTTCGCCGAAGTCGGCGACGAGGATGTGTTCCGCAAGGTGCGCGGCGACCTCGACGCGGCCGGCGTGGCGCAGTCCGACCACCAGATCCGCCGCCAGATGGAGGATCTGATGGCCGAGGCCGTCGAGCAGATCAGGAACGCCTGAGCCAAAGGATCGACCCCCGCTCCGTCATGCTTCGCATGCCACCTCTCCCCCGATCGACGGGGGAGAGGAAGCGCCGGCCGCGATGAAGGGCTCCCTTCCTCTCCCCCGGGCAGGGGGGTCCGAAGGACGGGCGAGACAAGCGGCTCGCCCCGGCAAAGTGCCGAGCGTAGCGAGGCGGAGCGGGGGTGATGGAACGCCCGCTATCGCGGAACTGATGAGGTGAGGGCAACAATGACGCTGAGGCAGCGTTTCGAGGCCGGGCAGACGACGTTCACCGCGTGGTCGAGCCTGCCGGAGCCGATGACGATCGAGGCGCTGGCGGGAACGGCCTTCGATTCGGTCACGCTGGACATGCAACACGGCGCCCATAGCGAGGACAGCGTCATGCGCTGCCTGCCGCCGGTGGTGGCCAGGGGCAAGGCGGCGATCGTGCGCATCCCGGTCGGGCGCTTCGACGCGGCGAGCCGCGCGCTCGATTTCGGCGCCGACGCCGTCATCGCGCCGATGATCAACTCCGCCGCCGATGCGCGCGCCTTCGCCGGCTTCATGAAGTACCCGCCGCTCGGCGAGCGCTCGTGGGGGCCGACGATCGCGATGGGCCGGCGCGGCCTGGCAGGGCCGGCCGTCCTCGCCGGGGACAACCGCAGCACCATGGCGCTCGCCATGATCGAGACGCGGCAGGCTTTCGCGGCGCTGGACGACATTCTGGCGGTAGACGGCATCGACGGCATCTTCGTCGGGCCGTCGGACCTGTCGCTGGCTTTTTCCGACGGCGCGCGCGTCGCCCCGGATTCGCCGGAGATCGTGCCGGCGGTGGAGCGGGTGGCCGAGGCGTGCAAGGCCGCCGGCAAGCTGTGCGGCATCTATCTGGTCGACGTCGCGGCCGCCGGCCGGCTGATCGGGACCGGTTACAGCCTGTTCGCCATCGGCGCCGAGGGCCGTCTCATGAACGCCGGCGCCGACGCGCTGCTCGGCACTGCGAAAGCGTCCTGATCGCTGCTCTCCTGATCGTTCAGGCGAGCTGCCGCAGGAATGCGGCGAAGGCCATGGAGCCTTCCGGCCACGGGCCGTAGCCCGCTTCCTCGTCGAGATGGCCCGCCTCGCCGGCGTCGAGCATCATCGCGCCCCAGCTCGTCGCCAGCGCCTCGGCGGCCTCGTAGCTGCATGCAGCGTCGTTGCGGCTGCCGACCAGCATGGCGGGGAAGGGAAGGCGCTCACGAATATAAGCGGGCCAGCCCTGCGGCGAGGAGGCCGGCGCCGCGTCCGCCCCGATATCGACCGGAGCGGCGAGGAACGCGCCCGCGACCCGCGCCGAATAGTCGGGAATGCCGGCAACAGCCGCCAGCACCCCGTGGCCATGGCCGACCAGCACGACCGGCCGGTCGGCGGCGTTCACCGCCTCGGCGACCACGTCCGTGCGCTGCCGGTTGGGCGCATGCTGCGCCTGCGACAGGACGAACCGGCCGGTCGACAGCTTCTGGCGCCAGCGCCACTGCCAATGGCCGGGCGTCGGCTCGCCCTGATCGGGCACGAAGAGGATAGAGACGTCGGAGACCTTCATGGCCGCGATGTAGCGTCGCCCCTTGCCCACCGCAAGGTGAGGGCGCCGGTCGCGATTCGTGAACAGGCTGTCGTGCAACGGCCGTCTTGCGTTGACGATGCCGAATGACGATCTTCCGCAACGAAAGCGGCCCAAGGACAAACGCAAAGACGCAACGGTGCTCAACAGACGCGAATTCGCGGGCGCGGCCGGAGCCGCGCTGACCGCCGGCGGCGCGAAGGCCGCCGGCACGGAGACGGTGATGGACAATCTTCCTTTTGCGGCGACGACGCCGGTTAGCATAGCGCGTGTGGGTCTGCGCGCCCGCGACGCGGACAAGGTGGCCGGCTATTACAAGGCGGTGCTGGGCCTGACCGAGACCGGCCGCAGCGGCAACACCATCCGGCTTTCGGCCGGCGGCCGCGAATTGCTGGAGATCGAGGGCTCGGCGGCGCTGAAGCCCGACAATCCGCGCTCGGCCGGCCTCTACCATACGGCGTTCCTGCTGCCCTCGCGGGCCGATCTGGCGCGCTGGGTGCAGCACGCCGTCGACAACCGCATCCCGGTGGACGGCGCGTCCGACCACGCCGTGTCCGAGGCGATCTACCTCACCGACCCGGAGGGCAACGGCGTCGAGATCTACGCCGACCGCGACCGCTCCAACTGGTCCTATCCCAACGGCACGCTGAAGATGGGCACGGAAGCGCTGAACTTCGCCAACCTGATGCAGGAGGTGAAGCCGGGCGACGCCGGCTGGGCCGGCGCGCGCGACGGCACGGTGATCGGCCACGTCCATCTGCGCGTCGGCGACACCAGCGCCGCCGAGCGGTTCTGGAACGGCGACATGGATTTCGACACGGTGGTGAAATACGGGCCTCAGGCGGTGTTCCTGTCGACCGGCGGCTATCACCACCACATCGGCGCCAACTCGTGGCAGAGCAGCGGCGCCGGCCCGCGCGCGGTCGACACGACCGGCCTTTCCTTCGTGGAGCTGGCGTCCAAGGGTCCGGCGGCCTCGCGCGAGGACATCGACCCGTGGGGCAACGTGGTCAGGACGGTGGGAGCCTGACGATCAGGTAGGACCGAAAGGATTGAACGTCCTCGCGTCGAAATGCTCGAAGTCGCGCAGGTTGCGCGTTGCCACCGTCAGGTCGTGACGGAGCGCGGTGGCGGCTATCAGCGCGTCTTCATAAAGGGCGGCGGGCTTGCGGTGCATCAGCCGCGCCCAGATGCGAAAGGTCTCGCCGTCGAGCGGCAGGACATTGTGGGTGCGCATGACCATGTCCGCCCACGCCTCGATCTCTGCCGCCCGTTGTTGGTCCTGCTCGCGGGTAATCTCGATGCCGGCCTGCAATTCCCCCGCCGTGACCGCCGAGAGGAACATCGCGTCGCCGGCGAGCCCCGACATCCATTCGACCACGGCGCCGTGCGGCCGCGCGCGGCGCAGTTCGGAGACGATGTTCGTATCGAGCAGGAACATCATTCTTCGACGAATGGATTTGCCCGCCGAACCGCCGCGCCGCGCGGCGGCACGTTGAGTTCCCCGCGTGCAAAATCCGTCAAAAGGAGATCCTTCAGAGAGAGGCGGTTCTCTTCATTCAGCCGCTTCCATTCGGCGATGGGCACCAGAACGGCCTGCTCCTCGCCGCGCCGGGTCACCATTTGCGGCCCGTCGGCGATACATGCGTCGAGAAACTCGCTGAACTTCGCCTTGGCGTCCTGAACGGCCCAGCTACGCATCGCGCCCTCCATGACTAGTCATCTGACTAGATAGGTGTCGCGATGTGGAAATTCAAGCCGCCCCGAACACCCGGCGGAAGATCGTGTCGACATGCTTGGTGTGGTAGCCGAGATCGAATTTCTCGCGGATTTCAGCCTCCGGCAGCGCGGCGCGCACGTCGGCGTCGGCCAGCAGTTCCTCGAGGAAATCCTTGCCCTGTTCCCACACCTTCATGGCGTTGCGCTGGACCAGCCGGTAGGCGTCCTCGCGCGACACGCCGGCCTGCGTCAGCGCCAGCAGCATGCGCTGCGAGTGGATGAGGCCCCGGAACCTGTTCATGTTCCTCGCCATGTTGTCCGGGTAGACCAGCAGCTTCTCGACCACCCCGGTCAGGCGGGCGAGCGCGAAGTCCAGCGTCACCGTGGCGTCCGGCCCGATCATGCGCTCGACCGAGGAATGCGAGATGTCGCGCTCGTGCCACAGCGCCACGTTCTCCATTGCCGGCAGCGCATAGCTGCGCACCATGCGGGCAAGGCCGGTCAGGTTCTCCGTCAGCACCGGGTTGCGCTTGTGCGGCATGGCCGACGAGCCTTTCTGGCCGGGCGAGAAATATTCCTCCGCTTCCAGGACCTCGGTGCGCTGGAGATGACGGATTTCGATGGCGAGCCGCTCCACCGAGGACGCGACCACGCCCAGCGTGGCGAAGAACATGGCGTGGCGGTCGCGCGGGATCACCTGCGTGGAGACGGGCTCGACCGCAAGGCCGAGCCTCTCCGCCACGTGCTCCTCGACGCGCGGGTCGATGTTGGCGAAGGTGCCGACGGCGCCCGAGATGGCACAGACGGCGTCTTCCCTG
>CAZVTK010000178.1:0-8774 GCA_964629765.1 uncultured Mesorhizobium sp. | reverse complement strand
CCACAAGGGGAGAAGGGAGGGCGCCTCTTCCTTCTCCCCTTGTGGGAGAAGGTGGCCGCGCGAAGCGCGGTCGGATGAGGGGTGTGTGACGGCCGCGACCGTCACTTCGCGGGCGGCGTCAGCCGATCCAGTTCGGCCCGGCGCCCGGAACCAGCGGGCCGGACCAGATGTCGGCCATCTCGCCGTCGGTGGAGACGATGCCGCGCCGGGTCAGGTTGACGTGCCAGCGGCCGGGCCCGCCCGTCACGTCGAAGAGATTGTACTGCGCCGCCGGCCTGGCCGAGCCGTGCGCCTGGCCGGCGGCGGCGACGCCGACCACCGGCACGCGGGTTCCGGGGCCGGAAATCCAGTGCGTGGTCGGCAGATGCGTGTGGCCGTGCAGCACGAGCTCGGCGCCGTGCCCGGCCACCATCGCCTGAAACCGGCGGATGCCGAACAGCCGCTTGTGGGCGGCGGTGGCGCCGCGCACCGGCGGGTGGTGGATCAGCAGCACGCGGAACAGCCCGCGCCGGTGCGCCTCGTCGAGCAGGCGCCTTGCCCTGCGGTCCTGCTCCTCGGGGAAGAAGCCGCTGGCCATGAAGGGTGCGCTGGCGCGCGCCGACGACAGGGCGATGATCGCGACCGGCCCGCGGATGCGCATGAACGGAAAGTCGCGGCGCGTCACCGGCTGGTTGTCGCCGTCGGCGCGCATGTAGGGGGCCCATGCGGTGCACACGCGGTCGAGCGCGCCGGGCACGTAGGCGTCGTGGTTGCCGGGCACGACGGTGACGCGGCCGCCGTCGCCCAGCACCTCCAGCCAGGCCGTCGCCAGCTCGATCTCGCGGTCGAGCGCGAGGTTGACGAGGTCGCCCGTCACGGCGACGTGGTCAGGCTCGTAGGTGCGCAGGTCGCCGACGATGCGGGCGATGATGTCCTCGGCCAGCGTGTGGCGGCGGTTGCGGCGCCAGTTGATGTAGCCGGTGATGCGCTTGGAGACGAGCTCCCGATAGGATACCTCCGGCAGCGGGCCGAGATGGATGTCCGAAAGGTGGGCAAGGCGGAACATGGACCCGTTCTTAGGGCAGGCGGTGCAGGCTGGCAAAGCTGTGGTGAGCTTTTGATGGATCATTCGACCCGAAGCGGAGCGCCTGCTTGACTGACTCTCCAGACGAGGCCCGCTTTCGCCAGACCGGCTGGCCGGGGCTGCGCGGGCGGCTGTTCCATCTCTATTTCCTGCTGCGCCGGCCGATGACGTTCGGCGTGCGCGCCTGCATCCATGACGAGGCGGCGCGCAGCGTCTTCCTCATCCGCCATACCTATGTGCCGGGCTGGCAGTTTCCCGGCGGCGGGGTCGAGCGCGGCGAGACGGCGCTGCTGGCGCTGGCGCGCGAGCTGGAGGAGGAGGGGAATCTGGCGATGGCGGCCGAACCGAAGCTCGTCTCGCTGCACTTCAACCGGCGGGCGAGCGCCCGCGACCATGTCGCCTTCTATCTCGTCACCGCCTTCGCGCAGACGGCGCCGAAACTGCCCGACCGGGAAATCGCCGAGGCCGGCTTCTTCCCGCTCGACGCGCTGCCGGAGGGCACGACGCCGGCCACGCGGCGCCGGCTGGCCGAGCTGTTCGAGGGGGTGCCGGCCTCGCCCTATTGGTAAGCTCAGGCCGCCCGCTTGAGCCTGTCGCGGTCGTGCGGGCGCGAAAAGTCGAGCACGGGTCCGAGCGGGACGATGCCGGTCGGGTTCACCGTCGCGTGGCTGGCGTAGTAGTGCGCCTTGATGTGCAGCATGTTCACCGTTTCGGCCACGCCCGGCACCTGGTACAGCTCGCGCAGATAGTTCGACAGGTTCGGATAGTCGTCGATCCGGCGCAGATTGCACTTGAAGTGCCCGACATAGACGGCGTCGAAACGGATGAGCGTGGTGAACAGCCGCCAGTCGGCCTCGGTCAGCCGGTCGCCGGCGAGGTAGCGCTGGCGCGAGAGGCGCTCCTCCAGCCAGTCGAGCGTGGAAAAGAGCTCGCGGAAAGCTTCCTCATAGGCGGCCTGGGTCGTGGCGAAGCCGGCGCGGTAGACGCCGTTATTGACGCTCGGATAGATGCGCTCGTTGAGCGCGTCGATCTCGCC
The DNA here is from genome assembly GCA_964629765.1 of uncultured Mesorhizobium sp. Taxonomy (GTDB): domain Bacteria; phylum Pseudomonadota; class Alphaproteobacteria; order Rhizobiales; family Rhizobiaceae; genus RCIO01. Next base: position 6,675 of record CAZVTK010000178.1, on the reverse strand, counting down.
GCGCAGCGCCTCAGGGTAGAAGTCGAGCGAGGCGTCGCCGCCGCCATTTTCCGGGGCGTCGAAGGCCGAGTTGAACATCCTGATGATCTCGGACGATTCGTTGTTGACGATCGTGCCCTCGCGCTTGTCCCACAGCACCGGCACGGTGACGCGGCCGGTATAGGCGGGGTCGGCCTTCGTGTAGACCTGATGCAGGAAATCGAGGCCGAACAGCGTGTCGCCCGTGGCGCCGTCCTCGGTCCGGAAGGTCCAGCCATTCTCGCCCATATAGTGATGGACGACGGAGACGGAGACGATGTCCTCCAGTCTCTTCAGCTTGCGGAAGATCAGCGTGCGGTGCGCCCACGGGCAGGCGAGGGATACGTAGAGATGGTAGCGGCCGGACTCGGCCCTGAAGCCGCGCCCCGAGCTTTGAATCGAGTTCGGTCCGGGCTTGCCGTCGGCGGTCACCCAGTCGCGGAAGCGCGATATCTGGCGCTCGAACTTGCCGCCGGAATTCTTCGTGTCGTACCATCTGTCGTGCCAGACGCCGTCGACCAGCAGGCCCATCGCGTTTCTCCTTCGTGTCCCGCCGATCTATGCGCCGCTCGCCCGCTGTCAAAGGCCCCGGGGCGTGAACGGTCCGTCACCCCGGCCGGTCGCGGGGCTGTTGCGGGCGGCAGGGAAGGGTGATAGGCGTGCCGGTCGTGTGGGGGAGTTGTCCTTGAGGACCATCCGTTTCGAGCGACGACGAATGGGCGGCCGCGCCTGAGCGCGGAAGCAGCCGCGGGCGCGCGCCCGCCGGAACCATTCGAGCCTCGGAACGAGACGATGACCAGCGTCCCTGACGTCCTCTACCTGCCGGAACAGCCGGCGCACGACCACGACATCGAAGCGATCAACGCGGAAGCCTTCGGGCCGGGGCGGTTCAGCCGCGCCGCCTACCGCATCCGCGAGGGCGGGCCGCACGACCGGGCGCTGTCCTTCGTCGCCATGCGGCACGGGCTGGTGGTGGCGACATGCCGGCTGACGCCGATCGCGGCCGGGGAGGGGCGGGCGCTGCTGCTCGGGCCGCTTGCCGTGCGCCCCGCCCACAAGGACCTCGGCATCGGCCGGCGGCTGGTGGCGCTGTCGCTGGAGGCGGCGAGGAAGGCGGGCGCCGGCCTGGTCATCCTCGTCGGCGATGCGCCCTATTACGGCCCGCTCGGCTTCGCGAAGATCCCGCACGGGCAGATGCGCATGCCGCGCCCGGTCGACCCCGACCGCTTCCTCGCGCATGAGGTGACGCCGGGCGCGCTGGAGAAGATGTGCGGCGACGTGGTGCATGCGGATATGGCGATGGCCGGGTAACGCCGGCGCGAACCTACCCCAGATCCTCCAGAAGCATCTGCGCGCCCTTCCAACCCGTGACGATGGCCGCGGCGTTGGTGTTGCCGGAGATGACGGCCGGAAAGACAGAGGCGTCGACGATGCGCAGGCCCTCGATGCCGTGGACGCGCAGGCGCGGGTCGACCACGGAGAGGCTCGCATCCGGCCCCATGCGGCAGGTCGAGACGGGGTGATAGACCGTGCCGGAGCGGCGGCGGAAATCGTCGACCAGCGCTTCGTCGCCGGTCACCGACGGGCCGGGCAGCACCTCTTTGGCGACGATCTCGGCGATGGCCGGCCGGGCGGCGATCACCCGCAGGAATTTTACCGCCGCCAGCATCTCGGCCACGTCGTGGTCGGTGGAAAAGGCGTTGGCGACGATCTTCGGATGCTCGCTCGGGTCGGCTGAGCGGATGTGGATATGGCCGCGGCTGGTCGGCCGGCAGTTGGACAGGCCGATGGAAAAGCCCGGCCAGGGGTCGGGCGACAGGATCGGCCGCTCGCCGGGGCGCGGCAGCACCGTGGAGAACGCCTGGAAATAGAGCTGCATGTTGGGACGCGGCAGCGCCGGGTCGGTGCGGAAGAACCCGCCGCCCTGGTTCATGCTCATCGACAGCGGGCCGGAGCGCAAAGCGACATATTGCGCGCCGGCCAGCGCCTTGCCCCACCACGGGCGCAGGATCTGGTTCAGCGTCGGCTCCGTCGCTTTCCACGTATAGTTGATGCCCTGATGGTCCTGAAGATGGGCGCCGACATTGGGGTTGGCGAGGTGCAGGGTAATGCCGGCGGCCGAAAGCACGGCGGGGTCGCCGATGCCGGACAGTTCCAGAAGCTGCGGCGAGCCGACGGCGCCGGCCGACAGGACCACGCAGGCGCGGGCGCGGGCGGTGAGCGTGCGGCCGCCCCGGCGGTATTCCACGCCGGTCGCGCGGCCGGCGTCGAAGAGGATGCGTGCGGCGTGCGCGCCCGTCTCCACCTTCAGATTGGCGCGCCGCATGGCGGGCCGCAGGAAGGCGCGCGCGGCGGACATGCGCCGGCCGCCCCTGGCGGTGATCTGGTAGATGCCGGCGCCTTCCTGCCCGGCGCCGTTGAAATCCGGGTTGAGCGGCAGGCCGGCCTGCGCGGCCGCTTGCAGATAGCGCCGCGTCAGTGGGTGGACGAAGCGGTCCATCGCCGCGACATGCACCGGCCCGCCGCGGCCGCGCCATTCGTCGGTGCCGGCCTCCGCATCCTCCACCGCCTTGAAGGCCGGCAGCAGGTCGTCGAAGCCCCAGCCCGTGTTGCCCGCCGCCGCCCATGCGTCGAAATCCTCGCGCTGGCCGCGTATCCACACCATGGCGTTGATGGAGGATGAGCCGCCGAGCAGTTTTCCGCGCGGCCAATGATCCGCATTCCCCGCGAGGCCGGGGTCGGGCTCGGCGCGATAATTCCAGTTCACCGCCGGGTCGTAGAAGGTCTTGCCGTAGCCGAGCGGCATCTGCACGTAGAAGCGCCTGTCGGTGCCGCCGGCTTCGAGCAGCAGCACGGTGTGCCGGCCCGACGCCGTCAGCCGCTCGGCGACGACGCAGCCGGCCGAGCCGGCCCCGACGATGACGAAATCGAATTCCTGCATGAAGCCCATCCGCGGCGAAGCTCGAACCTATGCGCTCCGCGGCCGCCGACGCCACCACAGGGCCGCCGCCGGCTTGTGAAAATTGCGACGGGCCGCTAGCGAGGACGGGCAAGGGAGGCGACGCATGGCCGAAGAACCGACACCGAAGGGCGACCTCGTGCTGCGCACGCTGGCGATGCCGGCCGACGCCAACGCGGCCGGCGACATCTTCGGCGGCTGGGTGATGGCGCAGATGGACCTTGCCTGCGGCATCAAGGCGGCCGAGCGCGCCAAGGGCCGCGTGGTGACCGCCGCCGTGCGCGAGATGGCCTTCGCCAAGCCGATGAAGGTGGGCGACACGCTGTCCATCTACATCGCCATCGAGCGGGTGGGACGCACCTCGATGACGCTGCATGTGGAGGCGTGGGCGCAGCGCTACCTGACCGACGACAAGGAGCGGGTGACGCATGCCGAGTTCGTGATGGTGGCGCTCGACCGCGACGGCCACCCGACGCCCGTGCCGCCGGAGGGATGAGCGCGCCGCTCACCCGCGCGGCCTATGCCGAGCTGCTGCGGGCGGCGCGGCGGCATGCAAGGCGCGCGGACGAGGCCGAGGATCTGCTGCACGACGCGCTGCTGGCGATGCTGGGGTCAGGAGAGCCGCCGGGCGACGAACGCGCATGGCTCCACGGCGTGATGCGCAACCGGGCGCTCATGCAGGCGCGGGCGGCGGTGCGCCGCCGGCGCCGCGAGGCGCAATGGCAGGCGCAGGCCGGTGACGGAGAGCCGGCACCGGATCACGGGCCGAACCATGGAGCGCGGCTTCCGGCGGACCTGCCGCCGTCGCTGCGCGCGGTGCTGCTGCTGGCGCTGACCGGGCATTCGCGCGCCGAGATCCGGCACCTGCTGCGGCTCTCCGACGAGGCGCTGCGGCAACGCATCGCCATGCTGCGGCGGCGCATCGACGGCAGCGGCATGCCCGCCGAGCCGCTGCTCGCCGGTCCGCTCGCATTCGGCAGCCTGCGGCGCGGGCTGCTTCCGGTGGTCCGGCGTTTCGGGCACCTTGCCACGCACGACCCGGACGGCCACGGCATCGTCGTCGGTTTTTCGTCCGGGCGTGCTCACGAAAGGCCGGCCGGCGGCAACTGAAGGCCGCAACGCAACAAGAGGAGACCTCCATGCTCGCCAATGTGCGCATCGGCACCATCTGCTATTTCGTCAACGACATCGCCCGCACCGAGGCTTTCTACCGGGATACGCTCGGCCTCGACGTCCAGCGCATGGGCGACGACGGCAGCGGCAGCGACTGGCTGCTGGCCCCGACGGCCGGCGGCATCGAGTTGATCTTCTTCAAGCAGGAATCGCGGCCGGGCAACACGCCGATCGTCGTCTTCGACCTCTCCGAGGGCGGCATCGACGACACCGTCGCCGCGCTGGCCCAGAAGGGCGTGACCATCGTCACGCCGGTGAGCCATGCGCCGGGCGGCTGGTCGGCGGAGATCGCCGATCCGGACGGCCACCAGCTCTCCTTCTTCCAGAGCGAGGACAAGCCGCGCTCGAAGTAGGGGCCTACTCGGCCGCTTCCCGTTCCGCCGCGCCGTCGAAGCGCAGGCGCGCCGCGTCGATGCGGTGGATGTTGTCGCGCGCCCACTCGCCGAGCGCGTGCACGGGCACCAGCAGGTCGCGGCCGAGGTCGGTCAGCGCGTAGTCGACGCGCGGCGGGATGGTAGGGAACACGGTGCGCGTGACGAGCCCGTCGCGCTCGAGGTTGCGCAGCGTGGTCGTCAGCATCTTCTGCGAGATGCCGCCGATCATGCGGCGCAGCTCGTTGAAGCGCGTCGGGCCGCGGCCGAGGATCTCGACCACCAGAACCGACCATTTGTCGCCCACCCGCGACAGGACCTCCGAGACGCCGCGGCAGGCGCCGTCATTGGGATGGAGGGACGCGATCATGCTGGTTTCCTCAAGGTTACCGGGTCAGCCCGAGGTGACTCACTGTCAACAAAGTGCCTTCTTGTGCACTGCACCGCCGGTTTCATATGTAGCGTCGGTATCCAAGAGATACCAGATTCAGAGGAATTCCACCATGGCCAAGCCCAAGATCGCCGTCATCATCGGCTCCACCCGCGAGGGCCGCTTCGGCGACAAGCCCGCACACTGGATTTACGACATCGCCAGGCAGCGCGGCGACCTCGACGTGGAAATCGTCGACCTGCGCGATTTCCCGCTTCCCTTCTTCGACGAGCCGGCCTCCCCGGCCTGGGTTCCGTCGAAGAGCGAGGTGGCCCAGAAGTGGCAGAAGAAGCTCGACACGTTCGACGGCTTCATCTTCACGGCTGCCGAGTACAACCGCTCGCCGACCGCCGTGCTGAAGAACGCGCTCGACTACGCCTATCCGAGCTGGAACAAGAAGGTCGCCGCCTTCGTGGGCTATGGCGGCGCCGGCGGGGCGCGCGCCATCGAGCAGCTTCGCCTGATCGCGGTGGAGCTTCAGATGGTGCCGGTGCGCACGGGCGTGCACATCTTCTGGCAGGTGATGGAAGCCGTCATGGGCGGCAAGGACCTCAAGGAATTCGACTTCCTCAAGGGCACGGCCAACGACATGCTCGATCAGGTGGCGTGGTACGCCAAGGCGCTCAAGGCCGCGCGCGAGGCCGACGTGAAGGCCGCGCAGGCGGCCTGACCGCACGCAGCCGCGAATGGACGAAGAAGGGCGCCCTTCCGGTTGACCGGGGGGCGCCCTTTTTTATGGCGGGTCAGGCGGCCGGGCCGCCGGCGCGGTGGGTTTTGTTCAGCTTGTGGGCGATGATCTTGTCGATGCGGCGGCCGTCGAGGTCGACGACCTCGAAGCGCCAGCCATTGGCGTCGACCGTCTCGCCCGTGTCGGGCAGGTGGTGCAGCTTGGACAGGACGAAGCCCGCCACCGTCTCGTAGTCGCGCTTGGCCGGCAGACGGATACCCAGCATCTCCGCCATCTCGTCGGCCTGCATGTAGCCGGCGATGATCCACGAGCCGTCCTCGCGCTCGACGGCGGGCGGGCCGTCGCCCTCCTCGATATCGGCGCGGAAGACGCCGGTGATCGTCTCCAGGATGTCGGCCGGCGTGACGACGCCCTCGAACACGCCGTACTCGTCGTGGACGAGGGCCATCGGCACCTCGGCCTGCTTGAGCATGGAAAGGATGTCGAGCGCGTCGGCGTTGTCGTGGACGATCGGGGCCTTGCGCACGAACTCGCGCGGCTCGAACGCCTGCCGCGACAGGAGCGCGGCGAGCAGGTCGCGCGTCTGCACGACGCCGATCATGGCGTCGATGGAGCCTTCCGCCGCCGGCAGGCGCGAGTGCGAGGTCTCGACCAGCCGCTTGCGGATGTCGGCCTTGTCGGCGTTGAGGTCGAGCCAGTCGACCTCGGTGCGCGGGGTCATGATGGCGCGCACCGCGCGGTCGCCGAGGCGCATCACGCCGGCGATCATGCGCCGCTCGTCGCTCTCGATGGTGCCGTGGCTCTCGGCCTCGGCGATGATGGTGCGGATTTCCTCGTCGGTGACCTTCTGGCCGTCCTCGCCGGACTGGCCGAGCAGCCTCAGGACGGCGCGCCCGGAAATGTCGAGCAGCCAGACCACGGGCGCGGCGACGCGCGACAGCATGGCCATGGCCGGGGCGACGAGCGTCGCCACCCCCTCCGGGTTGCGCAGGGCGATCTGCTTGGGCACCAGCTCGCCGACGATCAGCGAGAAATA
>CAZVTK010000177.1:0-8796 GCA_964629765.1 uncultured Mesorhizobium sp. | reverse complement strand
GTGCACGGCTCGCTCGCCGAGTTCGACTATTTCCAGTTCGTCACGGCCGACGGCAAGGACGTGAAGATGAAGGCGCCCGACCACTTCATCGCCACCTTCGACGACAACATCCTCACCATCATGTTCGCCTCGGAGCCGCAGGCACCGCTGGCGCTGCACGGCAAGGTGGACTTCGGCGTCTACGACCCGACCTTCTATACGGCGATCGACTTCTTCGAGGACGACAATATGATGGTCGAGAACCTGCCCGCGGGCTGCACCCGCGCCGTGGTGCGGCCCGATCCGGACGAGGCCATCGCCCAGAACCAGCAGAGCCTGACCGAAGCCTTCTTCAACGACCCCGGCGGCAACGACCTGTCGAAACTGTTCGCCACCAAACTGGAACTGACCTGCGGCTGACGGGAGCCGACGCCATGAACAAGACCCTGGTCCGCGCCTTCTTCGCGCTGATGCTCGCCGTCTACGTGCTGACGCATTTCCTCGGCCACGCGCATGCCCAGTCGTCGCTGGGCATCGGCACCAACGAGGCGGTGCTGCCCTCCACCGGCCTGTTCGCCGGCATCCTGAACTGGGTCAATGCGCAGCAGCAGGGCTTCTACCGCGCTTTGACCGGGGCGCTGAAATCCATGCGCGACGGCGGCGGCGGCATGTGGCTGCTGGTCGGCCTGTCCTTCGCCTACGGCATCTTCCACGCCGCGGGGCCGGGCCACGGCAAGGCGGTGATCTCGTCCTACATGCTGGCCAACGAGGTGGCGCTGCGCCGCGGCATCCTGCTCTCCTTCATCTCCGCCTTCCTCCAGGCGGCGACGGCGATCGTGGTCATGGGCGCGGTCTACCTGGTCCTGCGCGGAACCTCGGTGTCGATGACCGACGCGACGCGCTTCCTCGAGATCGCCAGTCACGCGCTGGTCGCCGGCTTCGGCCTGTGGCTGCTCTGGCGCAAGGCCGGCACGCGGCTCGCCGCGCGCCTGTCGGGCCGTCCCGTGGCCTCGCTTTCCGCCGCCGTGGCGGCGCAGGGCAATCATGCGCATCATCATCACCACGACCATCGTCACGGGCACGACCATCATCATCACCACGGGCACGGGCACGGGCACGACCATGGCCACGCGCACCATGCGCATGCTCACGACGCGCATCACCACCACCACCATGCCGGCGAGGTCTGCGCCGAATGCGGCCACAGCCACGCGCCGGACCCGGCGCTGCTCGCCGGCCGCGAGTTCGACTGGCGCTCGGCCTGGGCGGCGGTGGCGGCGGTGGGCATGCGCCCCTGCACCGGCGCGCTGATCGTGCTGTCCTTCTCGCTGCTCAACGGCATCGTGCTGGGCGGCGTGCTGTCGGTGCTGGCCATGGGGCTGGGCACCGCGATCACCGTCTCCGTGCTGGCGATACTGGCCGTGACGGCCAAGAACTGGGCGGTGGCGCTGGCGGGCGACGGCCGCCGCGGCAACACGGTCCATGCGGCGATCGAGATCGCCGGCGCGGCCTTCGTGTTCCTGATCGGGGCGACGCTGCTGGTCGCCAGCCTCAGCGCCTGAGCCGCCCGCGCAGCCAGAACACCACGAACAGCCCGAAGATGAAGGCGGCCAGCAGGGCGCCCGCCAGCCATGGCGAGATCTCGCCCGCCGCCAGCATGATGACCGGCATGAAATAGGCGAGGCCCACGAAAGCGACGAACACGGCCGCCGCGCCGAGAAGCGTTCGCGTGTTCTGGGTCATCTGTGCCGGCCTCCGTCGCCGCTGCGGCAGCATCCGGCTACGCCGGTGCGATGCCCGATGCAACCGCCATGCCGCGCGTCAAGAGCGCACGGCAGCCCCCGCTCACGACCGGGCGAGCCGGGCGCGGATGTCCTCCAGCCGCTCGCGCTGGTTCCCGGCGGCGTCGAAATTGGCCGGGTCGAGCCACGTTTCCAGCGCCGCCTTCAATAGCGGCCATTCGCGGTCGAGCATGGAGAACCACGCCGTGTCGCGGTTCTCGCCCTTGACGACCATATGCTGGCGGAACACGCCCTCGAAGGTGAAGCCGAAGCGCAGGGCCGCGCGCTTCGACGGGCCGTTGCGGTTGTTGCATTTCCACTCGAAGCGGCGATAGCCGAGTTCGTCGAAGACGTGGCGCGCGAAGAGATAGAGCGCCTCGGTGGCGGCCGGCCTGCGCGCCGCCGGCGGGTTCCACAATATGTTGCCGATCTCGGTGACGCCGTTGGCTGCGTCCGTGCGCATGAAGGTCTGGCGGCCGGCGATGCGCCCCGACGCCCGGTCGACCACGGTGAACCAGAGCGGGTCGGCGCTGGCCTCCGCCTTCTCCAGCCACGGCCGGAACGCGTCCCAGGTCGTCGGCGCGCCCTCGCCCAGCCAGCGGAAGCGCTGATCGCCGTCGGCGGTGGCGGAGGCGGCGAACAGGCCCGGCCCGTGAGCGGCGGCCGACAGCGGCTCCAGCCGCACGTGGCGGCCTTCCATGACGATGCGCCGCGGCGGCCTGCGCGGCGTCCAGCCGGAAAGAAGGGTCATCGGAATCCTGTTCGGTCGGTTGACAAGGCCACTACGCGACCACTTATCTCCCTTGCTCAAGTTCCAGGGGGGAAGTTCGGAATGCTCCACACCGTCGCCGCCTTCGACCGCATCGGCGAGGAGAACGCCTTCGCCGTGCTCGCCCGCGCCACCGCGCTGGCTGAGGGCGGAAAGGACGTGATCAATCTCGGCATCGGCCAGCCGGACTTCCGCACCCCGCCCCACATCGTCGAGGCGGCGATCAAGGCGCTGCGCGACGGCCACCACGGCTATACGCCGGCGACCGGCATCCTGCCGCTGCGCGAGGCGGTGGCGCGCCGCACGCTGGCGACGACCGGCGTGGAAGTCTCGCCCGAAAGCGTGATGATCCTGCCCGGCGGCAAGCCGACCATGTATGCGGCGATCGTCATGTTCGGCGAGCCCGGCGCGGAGATCATGTACCCGGACCCCGGCTTCCCGATCTACCGCTCGATGATCGAGTTCACGGGGGCCAAGCCCGTGCCCGTGCCGATCCGCGAGGAGAACGGCTTTGCCTTCTCGGCCGAGGAGACGCTGGCGCTGATCACGCCGAGGACGCGCCTCATCATCCTCAACTCCCCCGCCAACCCGACCGGCGGCGTGACCCCGCGCGCCGAGATCGAGAAGCTGGTGAAGGGACTGGAGAGCCACCCCGACGTCGCGATCCTGTCGGACGAGATCTACGACGTGATGACCTATGACGGCGAGCAACACTGCTCGCTGCTGCAATTCCCTTCGATCCGCGACCGGCTGATCGTGCTCAACGGCTGGTCCAAGACCTGGGCGATGACAGGATGGCGCATGGGATGGTCGATCTGGCCCGACAGTCTCTACGACAAGGTGCGCAAGCTGGCGGTCAATTGCTGGTCCTGCGTCAACGCGCCGAGCCAGCATGCCGGCATCGCGGCAATCGATGGGCCGCAGGACGAGGTGGACAAGATGATGGCCGCCTTCGACCGCCGCCGCAAGGTGGTGGTGGAAGGGCTGAACGACCTGCCCGGCGTGTCCTGCATCACGCCGAAGGGGGCGTTCTACGCCTTCCCCAACGTGTCGCGGACCGGCTGGAAGGCCAAGGCGCTGGCCTCGGCCCTGCTGGAGGAAACCGGCGTGGCGCTCATCGGCGGACCGGATTTCGGCGTCCATGGCGAGGGCTATATCCGCCTCTCCTACGCCAATTCGGAAGAGAACATCCTGCGCGCGCTGGAGCGGATGAAGGGGTTCCTCGAAAGCCGCAAGCCCGCCTGACACGACCCGGAGGACACCATGCTCTACGCCATTCTCGCCTACCATCAGGAAGAGAAGATCGCCGGACTGACCTCCGAGGACGACGCGGCGCTGATGGACGAACTGATGAAGACGCATGCGCGGCTCGACGAGGACGGCACCCTCGGCCCGGCCGCGCGGCTGGACTTCACCGCGGGAGCCAAGACGTTGCGGGGGCTGGAGCCCGGCATGCTGCTTGATGGGCCGTTCGCCGAGACGAAGGAGCAATTGCTCGGCTTCTACGTCTACGAGTGTGAGACGATGGAGCAGGCGGTCGAAGCGGCGCGCCAGTTGCGCAAGGTCAACAGGACCGCCGTCTACGAGATCAGGCCGGTGAAGCTGTACGTTCCGGGCAAGCCGGTCGAGCCGGAGTAGCCCGGCCCGCGTTCCGGGTTGAAATGGTATAGTTTCCATACCATATTGGCGCATGGAGTTCGAATACGACCCCGGCAAGAGCCTGACCAACAAGGTCAAGCACGGGATCGATTTCGAGGAAGCGCAGGCGCTTTGGAAAGACGGCAAGCTGCTGGTCAGCCCGACGACGAGCGAAAGCGAGCCGCGTTTTATCGCGATCGGAACGCTCGCGCACAAGGTCTGGTCGGCGATCTACACGCTTCGCGGGAATGCCGTGAGGCTTATTTCAGTGCGCCGTGCGCGTCCCGAGGAGATCGAGAGATATGAAAGCAACCGGCAAGACCATTAGCGCGGAAGAGTTCGACCGTCGGTTCGATGACGGCGAGGACGTGAGCGAGTTCATCGACTGGTCCAAGGCCAGGCGCCCCAATCAGGAGGCCCGGCGCGTCAATGTCGATTTCCCGGCATGGATGGTCCACGGGCTCGACAAGGAGGCGCAGCGGCTCGGCGTCACCCGGCAGGCGCTGATCAAGATGTGGATCGCCGAGAAGCTCGGCTGACGAGCCTCAGCCCCGCCCGACGAACGGCATTTTCGTCGCCATCACGGTCATGAACAGCACGTTGGTGTCGAGCGGCAGGCTCGCCATGTGCAGCAGCGCGTCGGCCACGCGGCCCACGTCCATCGTGGCCTCCGGCCGGATCGAGCCGTCGGCCTGCGGCACACCCTTGGTCATCGGCGCGGCCATCTCGGTCAGCGCGTTGCCGATGTCGATCTGCCCGCAGGCGATGTCGAACGGGCGCCCGTCGAGCGCGATGGTCTTGGTCAGCCCGGTGATGGCGTGCTTGGTGGTGGTGTAGGGCGCCGAGCCGGGACGCGGCGCATGGGCCGAGATCGAGCCGTTGTTGATGATGCGTCCGCCCTGCGGCTTCTGCCGGCGCATCAGGCCGAAGGCGGCGCGGGCGCACAGGTAGGAGCCGGTGACGTTGACGTCGACCACCTGCTTCCACACCTCGACCGGGATCTCGTCGATCGGCGCGCCCTTGGCGCCCATCCCGGCATTGTTGAACAGAAGGTCGAGCCGGCCATATTCGCGCTCGATGCGCTGGAACAGCACTTCCACCTGCTCGGGATTGGTGACGTCGCAGGCGATGGCCACCGCCTTGCCCGGCCCTGTGGCGGCCGTCGCGGCTTCCTCGAGCCTGTCCATGCGCCGGCCGATGAAGACCGTGGTCCAGCCGGCACCGACCAGCGCAGAAGCGCAGGCCGCGCCGATGCCGGTTCCGGCTCCGGTGACGATGGCGATCTTCGACGTTGCGGCCATGCTGATACTTCTCCACGCTCAAGCATGTCGCCCGAAAGTGGAAACCGGTTTCGGGCCAGCGACATGCGCAAAGTAATGCCGGCTTTTGATCGCAGATGGCGCGGGCGCGGGCAAGCGCCGACAAAAAGAGGCGGCTGTCGCCAGCCGCCTCGATCTGAACCGGTCTTGGGAGGAGAAAAGCCGATTAGACTGATGGTGATGCTGCGCCGGAATGGTTGACGAAGCGTTAACGGATCCAGAGCCTGTCTGGAAAGGCGTCAGGGCGTGGCGAAAATGGTGGTTTTTGAGCACCGGAGCTGAGCGTACATTCAGTACGTGAGCACCGGAGCGCAGAAAAACGCCATTTGCAGGCCGCCCTCACGCAGTTTCCGGGCGGGCTCTCAAACCCTGACCTTCACCTCCGCGACCGTCGCCTCGATGTGGTCGACCAGCGCGTCGGGCAGCTTCAGCCGGCCGGCCAGCAGGTCGAGATAGCCGCGCTCGGCGCGCGTGTCGGGATCGATGGCCAGCCGCGAGGCGGTGTAGAGCTCGGCACGCTGCGCCTCGGTGCGGGCGCCGGCTACAAGCTGGTCGATGTCGAGCGGCCTGTCGAGCTCGTCCATCAGGAACCGCTCCGCCTCGCCGTCGAGGCCGGAGGTGCGCAGCTTGTCGCCGATACGCGTCCGCTCTGCCTCGTCGATATGGCCGTCGGCCTTGGCCGCCGCGATCATGGCGCGCACCAGCGTCAGGGCGAACTCGGCCTCGCCCTGCGGCGCGGACTGCGGGTCGAAGGGCGTATCGGCCGGCGGCGGCAGGAGAACCTGCCCGCCCTGCCCATCCTGTCCGGCTGGCGGCACCGCCGGCTCGTCGCCCTTCTGGTAGTTCTGGTACGCCTTGTAGGCGAGGCCGGCGATGGCGGCGAGGCCGCCGACCTTCAGCGCCGTGCCGGTGACGCGGCGGCCCGTGCCGGTGCCCAGCAGAACGGCGGCGATGGCGCCGGCCGCGAGCGGATTGTCCTTCGCCATCTGGGTGACCTTGCCGGCGCCCTCGCGCACCGTGCCGCCGGTGCCGGGAACCTGCGAGCCGAGCAGGTCGTCGAGCAGTTTCTTCGGGTCGAACAAGCGGGCCTCCTTCGGGCGCGGACACGATGCGCCCTACAAGGTAGGAACCGCGTGCGAAAATGCAACGAAGCCCAGGGCCTCTCAGCGGCCGATATGCGGCCCCGCCTGCCGCGCCCGCGCCAGCTCCACCTGCCGCTGGCGCTCGGCGAAGCGCGCGCGGTCCTCCTCGCCGTAAGCGTCGTGGCAGCGATGGCAGGAGACGCCCTCGATATAAAGCGGCGAGGTCCGGTCCTCGGCCGTCAGCGGATGCCGGCAGGCGCGGCACAGGCTGGCCTCGCCCGGCTCCAGCCCGTGGCTGACCCCGACCCGCTCGTCGAAGACGAAGCACTCGCCGCGCCACAGGCTCCCGGCGGCGGGCACCTCCTCCAGATATCTGAGGATGCCGCCCCTGAGGTGAAACACCGCGTCGACGCCGAGCGACTTCACATAGGCGGTCGCCTTCTCGCAGCGTATGCCGCCGGTACAGTACATGGCCACCTTGCGGCCGGCGAGGCGGTTGTGATTCGCCTTCGCCCAGGCGGGAAAGTCGCCGAAGCGCGCGGTGCCGGGGTCGAGAGCGCCGGCGAACGAGCCGAGCGCCACCTCGTAGTCGTTGCGCGTGTCGATCACCACCGTGTCGGGATCGGCGATCAGCGCGTTCCAGTCGGACGGCTCGACATAGGCGCCCGCCCCGCCCGCCGGGTCGAGCCCGTCGACGCCCATGGTGACGATTTCGCGCTTGAGGCGCACCTTCAAGCGGTGGAACGGCCGCGCCGGCGCGTCGGACCACTTCACATCCATCTCCGCGCAGCCCGGCAAGGCGCGCAGGCGCGCGACCAGCCGCTCCAGCGCGTCGGCCGAGCCGGCGACCGTGCCGTTGATGCCCTCGGGCGCGACGAGGATGGTGCCGCGCAGGCCCAGCCCGCAGGCGAGCACGGCCAGCTCGCGCTTCAGCGCAGGCGGGTCGTCCATCCGCGCGAAGCGGTAGAAGGCGGCGACGCGGTGCGGCGCATCGGGGACAAGCTGCATGGCGCGATACCTATGCGCGCGGCGTCGCGGGAGCAAGCCCGCCGGCCTGCAACCAGACCGGTCTACAACTGGATCGGAGCGGGATGGACATTTGCTGCGACGCAACCTAATCCGATTGAAATCCTGTCCATGGGGGTTTCGATGGCATCGCATGCGCGCCGACTGGTCGATCTGCTGGCGGGCCAGCCCGTCGTTCCGGTCCTGAAGATCGACCGGCTGGAGGACGCGGTGCCGCTGGCGCGTGCGCTGGCGGCCGGCGGCCTGCCGGCCATCGAGATCACGCTGCGCACGCCCGTCGCGCTGGCGGCCATCGAAACGGTGGCGCGGCAGGTGCCGGAAGCGATCGTCGGCGCCGGCACGATCCTCAACGCCAGCGATTTCGCCAATGTCGAGGCGGCCGGCGCGCGCTTCGTCGTCAGCCCCGGCCAGACGCCGGACCTTCTGCGCCGCGCGAAGGACTCGCACGTGGCCTTCCTGCCCGGCGCGATCACCCCGGCCGAAATGATGGTCCTGCTGGAGCACGGCTACACGGTGGCGAAATTCTTCCCCGCCGAGCAGGCCGGCGGCATGCCGTTCCTCAAGTCGCTCGCCTCGCCCTTCGCGGGCCTGTCCTTCTGCCCGACCGGCGGCGTGTCGATGAAGAACGCGGCCGAGTACCTGGCTTTGCCCAACGTGGTCTGCGTCGGCGGCTCGTGGGTGGCGCCGGACGACGCCGTCGCGGCCGGCGACTGGGGCCGGATCGAGACGCTGGCCGCCGAAGCGGCGGCGCTGCGCAGCAAGGCATAGGGTTTTCAGGAAGCGGCCCGCCGCGCGTCGCGGCGGGAATCGCCGGCTCGGCCTGCTTGCGGCTCAGTTCGTGCCGAAGCGGGCCACCGACAGGAAGCTGACGGCCTTGCCGGTGAAGCGGCCGGAATTGCCCTGCACGTCGCCGGTGTGGAAACCGTCCGTGTAGACCATTTCGGGCGCCGAGCGGACGATGGCGTGCGCGTAGGACGGGGCGGTCGTGCCGCGCGGGTCCATGCGGATCGGCGCGTTCGACAGCGCCCAGCGCGCAACCTGCTGGGGCACGGGAATGGCGACGGCGCGCGGGTCGCGGCGGCTGTCGCCGGCGCCCGGCTTGGCGCCCTTGGAGGTCGTGCGCACGCCGGCCGCCATCGCGGCCTCGGGCGCGACGTCGGCGGGCCGGCCGAGCACCGCCATGCGCGGCGAGGGGCCGGGCG
>CAZVTK010000176.1:0-8856 GCA_964629765.1 uncultured Mesorhizobium sp. | reverse complement strand
CTTCTTCGGCTTCGCCTTCGGCATGGGCGGCATAGCGGCGGCGCTGCTGGGCGTGATGGCCGACGCCAGGGGCATCGAGTTCGTCTACTGGGCGTGCTCGTTCCTGCCGGCGGCGGGCCTGCTCTGCGTGTTCCTCCCCAGTACGCGGCGCTGAGGCGCGTCGCGGGAAGCACGCCGCGCAGCCTGTCAGGAGACGCCGTCCCGCCGCTTGAAGCGCGCCGGGCAGGCGATATCATCGGCCCCCGAAACGCAAATCCATTCGGCGCGAGAATGTTCGGACTGATCGGAAGAATGCGGGCCCGGCCCGGCAAGCGCGAGGATCTGATCGCTCTCCTGTTGGAGGGCACCGGAGGCATGCCGGGCTGCGTCAGC
This sequence comes from uncultured Mesorhizobium sp., assembly GCA_964629765.1. GTDB lineage: Bacteria > Pseudomonadota > Alphaproteobacteria > Rhizobiales > Rhizobiaceae > RCIO01. Next base: position 8,484 of record CAZVTK010000176.1, on the reverse strand, counting down.
TACGTGATCGCCCGCGACACGGGCGACGCGGACGCGCTCTGGATCACCGAAGTGTGGACCGACGAGGCGAGCCACAAGGCGTCGCTCGCCCTGCCCTCCGTTCAGGCGGCCATCGCCAAAGGCCGGCCGCTGATCGCCGGCTTCGACAGCCACACCCGCACCGAGCCGGTGGGCGGGATCGGCATCGGCTGACGCCACCCGTCCACTGTCCTGTCTTCGGAACACGTCAGCGCGCCGCGTAGTCCTCGTCGCTGACATGCTCCAGCCAGTCGGTCGTCTCGCCGTCCTCCGCCTCCTGCACGGCGATATGCGTCATGGAGGTCTGCGGTCCCGCCCCGTGCCAGTGCCGCTCGCCGGGCGCGATCCAGATCGTGTCGCCGGGACGCAGCTCGACCAGCGGCCCGTCTTCGGCCCGCGCCAGCCCGAAACCCTCGGTGACGTAGAGCGTCTGGCCGAGCCGGTGCGTGTGCCACGCCGTCCGCGCGCCGGGCTCGAAATGAACCTTGACCATGCGCACGCGGGCGGGCGCCGGCGCGGAGTTGATCTCGTCCTGCCAGACGGTGCCGGTGAAGCGCGAGCCCGGCGCCGCCTTGGTCGGGCGCGACCCGTTGGGACTGTGTTTCATCGCTGCTGCTCTCCTGTGCGGGTCTTATGGTTGCGTCGTCGCGCGGCGTTGACCGGCAGCGCCCCGTCGCCGTAGCGTTCCGCCGGGAGCTGGGGCCCGGGCGGGGGAACGGCGTGACGTGATTGCAGCGGTCGCATGGAGCCTGGCCGGGCTGGCCGCGCTGATCTTCGGCGCCGAGATCGTCGTGCGGGCGGCGACGCGCTTCGCGGCGCTGGTCGGCATGCCTCCCATCCTCATCGGCCTCACCGTGGTTGCGGTCGGCACCAGCCTGCCGGAACTTGCCGTCGGCATCAATGCCGCGCTGATCGGCAGCGGCCCGCTGGTGGTCGGCAACATCGCCGGCACCAACACGTTCAACCTGCTGTTCATCCTCGGCCTCAGTGCCCTGCTCGCGCCCGTGCGCATCGATTTGCGCACGCTGCGCGTCGACGTGCCGATCATGGTCGCCGCCGCCTTCCTGCTGCTCGCCGTCGCGTGGGACCTGACGGTGACGCGCATGGAGGGCGTCGTGCTGCTCGCCGGCGCCGTCGTCTACACGTTCATGCTGATCCGCAGCACGAAGCGCGAAGCCCCGGCGGCGACATCCGAGTTCGATGCCGCCTTCGCCGACGGCAGCCGGGCGCGGCGGCCCGGCGTGCTGGCCTGGAACGGGCTGCTGCTCGCGGCCGGCCTCGTCGTCATCGTCATCGGCTCGGAATGGCTGGTCGACGGAGCGACGTCGCTCGCCCGCGACCTCGGCGTCTCGGATGCGGTGATCGGCCTCACCGTCGTCGCCATCGGCACCTCCTCGCCCGAGCTGGCGACCACCATCGTCTCGACCCTGCGCCGCCAGCGCGACGTCGCCATCGGCAATCTGCTGGGCAGCAGCATCTACAACGTCCTCGTCATCCTCGGCGGCGCGCTGCTCGCCGCGCCGCCGGGCGGGCTCGCGATCGGCGAGAACCTGCTGCGCATCGACATCCCGGTCATGGTCGCCGCGACCATCGCCTGCATGCCGGTATTCCTCAATCGCACCATGTCGCGGCTGGAAGGCGCGCTGTTCGTCGCCGCCTACTGCCTCTATCTCGGCTACCTGATCCTCGCGCGGACCTGACGCACCCCGTCCTCCCGGGCCCGCCTTGCGCGAAAAAACCGTTTCCGCTATAGGCCCGCCACCCGCGTAGACACCCTTGGAGGCAACGCGGATGAGGGCCGGCTGGCTCGCGCGATCCCGAAAAGTGGCTTTCCCGGTTTTCGGGCCCGGTTTTCGGAACGGATCGCATGCGCAACACGCCGCCTTCGACGTTTGCGGGACCCCTGTCCCGGAAACGCTCCAGCAACAGAAGGAAAATGCCATGAGCCAGAGCTACGAGCTCAAGGCCGAGGCGCGCGAACGGGTCGGTAAGGGGTCCGCCCGCCAACTGCGCCGCAAAGGCCTCGTCCCCGCCGTCATCTACGGCGACAAGCAGCCCCCGGTTTCGATCGCCCTGTCCTACAAGGAGATCTACTACAAGATCCATGGCGGCGGCTTCATGACCACGGTCGCCACGATCGACGTGGACGGCAAGAAGGTGCAGGTCCTGCCGAAGGACTACCAGCTCGACCCGGTGCGCGACTTCCCCGTGCATGTCGACTTCCTGCGCATCGGCAAGGATTCGGTCGTCACCGTCAACGTGCCGGTGCACTTCGCCAACGAGGACAAGTCGCCCGGCCTCAAGCGCGGCGGCGTGCTCAACATCGTGCGCCACGAGGTGGAGTTCCACGTCCCGGCCAACGCCATCCCCGAGTCCATCACGGTCGACCTGACCGGCACCGACCTCGGCGACTCGATCCACATCTCGGCGGTGAAGCTGCCGGCCGGCGCGAAGCCGACCATCGCGGATCGCGACTTCACCATCGCCACCATCGCCGCCCCCGCCGGTCTGCGGAGCGAGGAAGGCGAGGCGGCCGAGGGCGAAGCCAAGGCCTGATCCGCCTTTCCGCCCCGACCGGGCGGGAAAGGGAGAGCTGAGCGATGCAGATTCTGGTCGGCCTCGGCAATCCCGGCGCGAAATACGAGAACAACCGGCACAATGTCGGCTTCATGGCGGCGGACGCGATTGCCCGCCGCCATTCCTTTTCGCCCTGGACGAAGAAGTTCAGGGCGCTGATCGCCGAAGGCAATCTCGCCGGCGAGAAGGTGCTGCTGATGAAGCCGCAGACCTTCATGAACCTGTCCGGCGAGGCGGCCGGCGAGGCGGTGCGCTTCTACAAGCTCGCTTCCACCGACGTGACGGTGCTCTACGACGAGCTCGACCTCGTGCCGGGCAAGGTGCGGGTGAAGCTGGGCGGCGGCGCCGGCGGCCACAACGGCATCCGCTCGCTCGACCAGCATCTGTCCAACGCCTACCGGCGCGTGCGCATCGGCATCGGCCATCCGGGCGTCAAGGAAATGGTGATGCCGCATGTGCTGGGCGACTTCGCCAAGGCCGACCGCGAATGGCTGGAGCCGCTGCTGGACGCCATCGCCGACGCCGCGCCCATGCTCGTCAAGGGCGACGACAACGGCTTCATGAACAAGGTCAGCCTCGCGGTTCCGACCAAGGAGCCGAAGCGCCACGCCAGGGACGCGGCCGATGATCTCGCCGGCGAAGCGAAGAAGCCCAGGGGCGTCAGCCATATCAGGCAGGCGCGACCGAAGCTGCCCGAGGTGAAGCTGCCCGAAAGCGGCCCGATGGCCGCCATGCTGAAAAAGCTGTTCGGCAAGGAGTGAGCCGGGGAACGGCGCGGGCTATTTCTTCGCCTTGCGCTTCGTCTTCGCGGGCTCCGGCTCCGGCATCGCCAGCCTCGCGGCGCGCAGCCGGTCGGTCTTGGCCTTCCGCGCCGCCGCCTCGCTCTCGATGATCTCCAGCGCGACCGCCGTGGTCACGTCGGCCTTGGACTCGGCGCGCGTCGCCTTCCTCTCCGTGAGATTTGCCATATTCGGCTCCTTGAAATGAAAAGGCCGGGCGAACCCGGCCTCCATATGCGCTTGCGTCTTCAATGCCAGTCCATCCGTGGTCACGAACGACTGCGAGCGCTGTCCGCTTACGCGGCCTGAAGGTTCTCGGCCGCGTTCTTGCCGCTGCGGCGGTCCTGCACGACCTCGAAGCTGATCTTCTGGCCCTCGACGAGCGTGCGCATTCCCGAACGCTCGACCGCGGAGATGTGCACGAACACATCGCTGCCGCCGGTCTCGGGGGAGATGAAGCCGAAGCCCTTGGTGGTGTTGAAGAATTTTACGGTGCCAATGGTCATCGCGATTTCCTTTCAAATCGTGGGAGAGACCGGGCCTCGCTTCATGCGAGGCCCCTGAGTTCGATATTGAGAAGGAAGATCGTCGGTGCGCCATGCGGCGCGAAACATCGTTCATCAGCAAGATCGATGAATGACTATATAGTCTTCAACGGGCTTGATCGCAAGCCCCGCCGACAACCGCCCGATGTCGGCGCGCGCGGCGGGGCAAAAGGGGCTGGCCTTTCCGCCCGGCTCGCTCTATGAAGCGCGCCCTTTGCCGCCGCAGCGCCGCGCCCAGCGGGGATGCTCCTGCCAAAGGGTTGTCAGCAGTGCCCGGCGCAGCCCTTGGCAGCAGGCCCGGCAAGCCCCAGTTTCCAGCCGGGAAGCGGGCGGGTCCGCATGCCAAAAATTCCATCCGGCGGGCAACCGGCCGGCCATCGAGAGACCGATCATGTTCCGCTGGTTCGAGACCCGCCTCAACCCGTTCCCGCCCGAAGAGCCGGTCGAGCCGCCGAAGACACTGGTCGCGTTCTGCCTGCACTATACGAAGGGCGCCTGGCCGTGGCTGGTGCCCTCGGCGATCCTGACGGCGCTGATCGCCGCGACCGAGGTGTGGATGTTCTCCTTCCTCGGCAACATCGTCGACTGGCTGTCGGCGGCCAACCGCGCCACCTTCCTCGCCGACGAGGCATGGCGGCTGGCCGGCATGGCGGCGGTCGTGCTGGTGGCCCTGCCGGTCATGGTCTGGTGCCAGTCGCTCATCAACATGCAGACGCTGATCGGCAACTACCCGATGCGCATCCGCTGGATGGTGCACCGCTACCTGCTCAAGCAGTCGATGAGCTTCTACCAGGACGAGTTTGCCGGCCGCATCGCCACCAAGCTGATGCAGACCGCGCTCGCCGTGCGCGAGACGGTGATGAAGCTCGCCGACATGCTCAACTATGTCGTCGTGTACTTCACCGGCATGGTGGTGATCGTGGCGTCGGCGGACTGGCGGCTGGCGCTGCCCCTCGGCGTGTGGCTGGCCGGCTATGTGGCGCTGCTGCGCTCGTTCATCCCGCGGCTCGGCAGGATCGGCGAGGAGCAGGCCGACGCGCGCTCGACGATGACCGGGCGGGTGGTCGACAGCTACACCAACATCCAGACGGTGAAGCTGTTCAGCCACGCCCGCCGCGAGGCGTCCTACGCCCGCGAGGGCATGAACGACTTCCTGAAGACGGTCTACCGGCAGTTCAGGATGATCACGACGCTCTACGGCCTGCTCTACGTGCTCAATTCGCTCTGCCTCGCCACCATCGCCGGCCTCGGCATCTGGCTGTGGCTCGGCGAACTCGTCACCATCGGCGCGGTGGCCACCGCCATCGGCCTCGTCATCCGCCTCTGGGGCATGTCGCAATGGGTCATGTGGGAGATGACCGGCCTGTTCGAGAATGTCGGCACGGTGCAGGACGGCATCGCCTCCATCTCGCTGCCGCGGGTGGTCGAGGACAAGCCGGATGCGAAGGAGCTGGTCATTGCGAAGGGCGAGATCGTCTTCGACGACGTACGCTTCCACTACGGCCGCTCGAAGGGCGTGCTCGAAGGGCTCAGCCTCGTCATCCGCCCGGGCGAGAAGGTCGGCGTCGTCGGGCGCTCCGGCGCCGGCAAGTCGACGCTCGTCAACCTGCTCCTGCGCTTCTACGACATCGAGGGCGGGCGCATCCTGATCGACGGGCAGGACATCGCCGACGTGACGCAGGATTCGCTGCGCGCCGGCATCGGCATGGTCACGCAGGACACCTCGCTGCTGCACCGCTCGGTGCGCGAGAACATCCTTTACGGCCGGCCGGATGCGACCGAGCCGATGATGCTCGACGCCGCGCGGCGCGCCGAGGCCGCCGGCTTCGTGGCCGCCCTCACCGACCCCAAGGGGCGCACCGGCTTCGACGCCCATGTCGGCGAGCGCGGCGTGAAACTGTCGGGCGGCCAGCGCCAGCGCGTCGCCATCGCCCGCGTGATGCTCAAGGACGCGCCGATCCTCATCCTGGACGAGGCGACCTCGGCGCTGGATTCGGAGGTCGAGGCGGCGATCCAGGAAAATCTCTACCGCCTGATGGAGGGCAAGACGGTGATCGCCATCGCCCACCGCCTGTCGACCATCGCGGCGATGGACCGCCTCGTGGTGATGGATAAGGGCCGCATCGTCGAGGAAGGCACGCATGCCGGACTGGTCGAGCGGGGCGGCCTCTACGCGCAGCTATGGGCGCGCCAGTCCGGCGGCTTCATCGACGTGGACGCCGATGCCGGCAAGGCGGCGGCGGAGTGATCCTTCCGGTTCAGGCCGCGTCGCGCACCGAAACGATGACGGCCTTGCCGAGAACGGCGAGCGCCGCCTGCATCACGCCGAGCTTGGTCGGATGGTCGGGATCGAGGATGCGGCGGCCTTCGGTATCCGCCTTGCCGAGCCTGCGCGCGAACTCCGATTTGCTCAACCCGCTCCGCGCGAAGGCCTCCACCAGCGCGAGCTTGAGCGCGTCCTCCGGGTCGACGGCGATGCGCACATGACCCTTCCGCGGCTTCCCCGGAACGGGAAGCGATCTTCCGTGGGCGAGGAGGCCGCGCAGGGCGAGCCCGAGGGCTTCCACGGCATTGCGGCGCGCCTCCGCCTCGTCGTCACCGGCGGTGATCGCTTCGGGCACGTCCGGGAACGTCACGAGAAACCCGCCTTCCGGATCCGGCTGAAACCAGGCATCGTAGATGTAGTCCATGATCGCGACAGCACCCTTTCTTTCACTCGATCCCCAGCTGCTTGCGGATCGTTCGAACGTGGAGATTGGAAAGTTCACCGGACTGGATCGTTGTCATGCGGTCTCCGAACCGCACCCGATAGTGCGAGCCCTTGCCCCTGTTGGTGAAAATCTCGAAAATCTTGTCCTGCTCGCGCGCGAGCTTGCGGAGTTCGCGGATCAGCGCTTCGCGGTTCATCGACACGATCCAGTTCCCGGCAATATCACACAAAAATGTGTCGACGCGCAAGGCGGGAGCAATGCCAGTCAACTGACGCTGTCGCATTTCGCCTCTCCGCTCCTATATGATCGGGACTGATGTCGGATTCTGTCGAACAGCAAGAAGCGCCGGGCCTGCGCGAACGTGCCTGGCGAAAGGTCGAGGGGGCCATCGAGCCGTTCGGCGACACCGAGCGGCCGGTGCTGCCGCAGGACGCGCTCAACTTCATCCTGTTCTTCGCCAACCAGGCGCGCGGCCCCTTCATCCTGCTGCTCATTGTCGGCGGGCTGGCGGGCGCGGGCGACGCCGTGCTCTACTGGTCCGTCGGCTGGCTGATCGACATTCTCGACGCCTCTACGCCGCAGACGCTGATCGCCGACTACTGGCCGCATCTCACAGCCTTCCTGCTGCTGGTGCTGGTGGTGCGCGCCGTGCTGATGATCGCCAACGCCATCGTCGAGCAGCAGGTCGTGGTGCCGAGCTTCTACCAGCTCGTGCGCTGGCAGGCGTTCCGGCGCGTCATCGAGCAGCCCTACGAGTTCTATCAGAACGATTTTGCCGGCCGCATCGCCACCAAGGTGCTGCAAGGCGGCGAGGCGACCGGCGACTTCATCGTCTCGGTGCTCCAGTCGATGTGGAGCTTCCTCACCTTCGTCGTGCTCGCCGGCGTGATCTTCGCCGCCGTCGACCCGATGATGGGCGTGATCCTGCTCGTCTGGCTCGCGGCCTACGCGCTGGTGGCGTGGAAGCTGCTGCCGCCGCTGCGCGCCGCCGGGCGCCGCACCGCCGACGAGCGCTCGGTGCTCAACGGGCGCATGGTCGACGCCTTCACCAACATCATGGCGGTAAAGCTCTACGACAGCGGCCGGCGCGAGCATTCCTATGTGCGCGAGGGTATGGAGCGCTTCCTCGCGGCCGTGCGCATCCTCACCCGCTCGATCACCAAGGTGCGCTCGGCCGTGGCGGTCCTCAACGGCATCATGATCGCCGCCGTGTCGGTGCTGACGCTGCGCGGCTGGATGAGCGGCACCGCCACCACCGGCGAGGTGGCGGCGGTGATCGGCCTCAGCTTCCGGCTGAACCAGATGTCCGGCTACGTGATGTTCAACATCAACGGCCTGATCCGCAACTTCGCCACCGTGCAGGACGCCACCGGCACGATCTCGGTGAAGCCAGCGCTGGCCGACGCGCCCGGCGCTGCGGCCATGCCGCGCGCGGCCGGCGACATACGCTTCGAGGACGTGACCTTCAGCTACGGCAAGGAGCGGCCCGAGGGCGCCGGCATCATCGAGAAGCTGAACCTCCACATCAAGCCGGGCGAGCGCGTCGCGCTGGTCGGCCCGTCGGGCGCCGGCAAGACCACCATCGTCAATTTGATGCTGCGCCTGTTCGACGTCGAGGGCGGCAGCGTCTCGATCGACGGCCACGACGTGCGCGACGTCACGCAGGGCTCGCTGCGCGCCCAGTTCGGCGTGGTCAGCCAGGACCCGATGCTGATGCACCGCTCGATCCGCGACAACATCGCCTATGGCCGGCCGGGCGCCACCGACGAGGAGATCGTCGCCGCGGCGAAGAAGGCCTCGGCCCACGACTTCATCATGGGCGTGTCCGATCCGAGGGGCCGCACCTGCTACGAC
>CAZVTK010000175.1:0-8961 GCA_964629765.1 uncultured Mesorhizobium sp. | reverse complement strand
GAAGGAGAAGGACGAGACGCCGCCCAGGGCCGTGTTCCGCTTCCCCGGCGGGCTGAAGGACTATCTGGAAGCGACGCTCGACAAGGATTTCCGCGTTACCCGCGATTCCTTCGCCGGCAGGAGCGACAAGAAGTCCGGCCACGGCTCGGTCGAATGGGCCGTCACCTGGCATGGCGGCGACGGTTTCGTGAACTCCTATTGCAACACGATTCCGACGCCGGAGGGCGGCACCCACGAGGCCGGCTTCCGTTCGGCGCTGGCGCGGGGCCTGCGCGCCTATGCCGAGCTGACCGGCAACAAGCGCGCAGCCATCGTCACGCCCGAGGACGTGATGATCTCGGCGGCGGGCATGCTCGCCGTGTTCATCCGCGAGCCGGAATTCGTCGGCCAGACCAAGGATCGCCTCGCCACCGTCGAGGCGCAGCGCATCGTCGAGAACGCGGTGCGCGACCCGTTCGACCACTGGCTGGCCGACAACCCGTCGGAAGCCGGCAAGCTGCTCGACTGGGTGATCGCGCGCGCCGACGAGCGGGTGCGCCGCCGCAAGGAGAAGGAAGTCGCGCGGCAGGGCGCGGTGCGCAAGCTGCGCCTGCCCGGCAAGCTGGCCGACTGCACGCAGAACGCGGCGGCCGGCGCCGAGATCTTCATCGTCGAGGGCGATTCGGCCGGCGGCTCGGCCAAGCAGGCGCGCGACCGCGCCATGCAGGCCGTGCTGCCGCTGCGCGGAAAAATCCTCAACGTCGCCTCGGCCGGCAACGACAAGCTGGCCGCCAACCAGACCATCGCCGACCTGATCCAGGCGCTCGGCTGCGGCACGCGTACGAAATACCGCGAGGAGGACCTGCGCTACGACCGCGTGATCGTCATGACCGACGCCGACGTCGACGGCGCCCATATCGCCTCGCTGCTGATCACCTTCTTCTACCAGGAGATGCCGCGGCTGATCGAGAACGGCCATCTCTACATGGCCGTGCCGCCGCTCTACCGCATCAGCCAGGGCGGAAAGGTCGCCTATGCCCGCGACGACGCGCACAAGGACCAGTTGCTGAAGAGCGAGTTCACGGGCCGCGGCAAGGTCGAGATCGGCCGCTTCAAGGGGCTCGGCGAGATGATGGCCGCGCAGCTCAAGGAAACGACGATGGACCCGAGGAAGCGCACGCTGCTCAGGGTCGAGATCGCCGACGAGCCGGAAGCGACGAAGGCGAGCGTGGACGCGCTGATGGGCACGAAGCCGGAAGCGCGCTTCCGCTTCATCCAGGAAAATGCCGAGTTCGTGACGGAGCTGGATATCTGAACGGTCAGCCGCGCATGGGCGCGGACGTGCCAGCTGGTTCGTCCAGGTCATCGAGGACCACGCCGAAATGGCCGGCGGCACGCAGCAGAAGTCCGTCCATGGCGGCGATTGCCGCCGACAACCGGGCATGATCGGGCGAGGCAGGTATGCGACCCGTTCCCGTTGGATAGCGGAACGCAGTCGCATACGCCTCCAGCCACACGATGGAACGCAGTTCGGCAAGAGCGGAATTCTCCGCGGGAAACCGGCGTGTCGTCTTGTCCAGCTGGTGAGCGTCATGCCGCTCGATATGGATGCTTTCGGACGTCGCCAGCGCACGGACGATCTGCTCCGCGCCTTGCTGGGCCAGATAGGCGGCATTTCGCGAGCCCTCCGCATGGAGAGCCCGAGCATCGCGAATGCATCCATGTGCAAGCCGCAATGAAGCTGCGATGACTCTAATGTCGGACATGCAGCAGCTTGCCTTCGCGGGCGACGGCATAGGCAAGCGTGTTGACCGTCTCCCGGCTGTCGGCAAGCTCGCCGGCGGTGGCGGTGACGATCGTCGCCGGAATCCCCAGATCATGCTGGATTTGCCATGCAACGATGGGATCGAACGACGCCGGCGGCGCGGAGTCGGCAAGTGCCACGAGCAGATCCCAGTCGCTGCCGGGACGATTGTCACCGCGTGCTCGGCTGCCAAAAAGCCAGATCGCTTCGGGATCGAACCGATCGCGAAGCGCATTGAGAAGCGGCTCCAGCTCGTCAAACCGCTCTATCGGTTTCGCAGGCGTCCAAGGCATGCGACGAAGATAATGCGTTGTGTCGCGCAGGGCAAATGATCGCCCTACGCCGCCGCGATCGCCAGCGCATGGCCGCGCGCGTTGGCGCGCAGCTCCTCGAGGTGGATCGACTTCAGAAGCGTCGCCAGCTCGCGATTCTCCTCGCTCGGCCCCGCCTGTCCCGGTGCCGCGCCGATCGCCTTGAGCATCAGCCAGCTCACCTCCTGCGTGCCGGCGACGCGCCGGCCCGAGGCCACCTCGCGCCAGACATGCAGCGCCGTCAGGATCGCGGCATGGGTGCCGCGCGGCAGGCGGGCGGTCGAGAAGAGGGCGGCGAGCGCGCCGTCGCGGCCGGATGTGAGCAGAGCGCGCACGCGCTCCTGCCCCTGCCCCGTCAGCGACACCAGCACGGCGCCGAGGAAGTCGATCTTGCCCATGGCGACGGCCCGCACGACGAAGCCGGGCGTCAGGTCGCCGCGCATGCGCAGGTGCTCCACCAGCGCGCCGAGCTCGGCCGGGCTGGTGCCGTCGACGACGGTGATCGACGCCTTGACGCAGGCGTCGCGCGTCACCCGCGCCGCACGCGCGGCGCCCATCAGCGCGACCACCAGCGGCGAGTCCTTCAGCGCCTCGCCGACCTTGGTGAGCAGCAGGTGCCGGCTGTCGGGCGGCAAGGCGGGATCGGCCAGCAGGCACTCGCGCACCGGGCCGTCGTCGCCGAAGCGCTCGGCCATGCGGCGGTAGCTCAGGGCAGCGATCGACGCGCCGTGGTTGGCGAGCAGAGCGCGGCAGGCTTCGCCGCCGCCGATCTCGGCGATGGCCGCGGCGACGCCCATGGAGACGAAGGCGCGGCCCGCGACCGCCATCTGCACGCGGGCATCGCCGCAGGCGACGCGCTCGATCAGGTCGGCATCGGTCAGCACGGGCGAGCGGGTGAGCACGACGCAGGCGACGTCCGGCTGGTCGGCGGCGAGCGAGGCTATGACCTGCGCCGGCGCATGCGGGCTCAGCGACAGCACCTCCGCCATGGCATGGCGCACCTTGGACGACGGGTCGTCGAGCAGGAAGGTCAGCGCCGCCTCGGCGGCGCAGCGATCCTCGAAATCGAGCTCGTTGCCGAGATAGGCCCGGGCCAGAGCTGCCGCAGCAGCCGCCCGTTCGCTGGCCCTCGCCGTATCGATCCACCGGAGAAAATTGGCAACAACCATCTACGCCACTTGCACGTCCGCCTCACATGGGACCGACGCTAGGCGCAAATGGTTTACGTTCGGTTCACCATGATCGTTAGCCGGGCGCTAACCATGTTCCGGCCGGCCAGCCCCGACGATCGCGCCGCCATAAGTTGATCGGAGGGCGGCTGTTCTCTATGCCTTGTCCACGGACACGGTCGGCGCGGAGGAGCTTGTCGATGGCGGGACTTCATCTCGAGGAATTCACGGTCGGCCAGGTCATCCGCCACCCTATCACCCGCACGATCACCGAGGCCGACAACGTGCTGTTCTCGGTGATGACGATGAACCCCCAGCCGCTGCATATCGACTTCGACTATGCGGCGAAGACGGAATGGGGCAAGCCGCTGGTCAACTCCCTGTTCACGCTCGGCCTGATGATCGGCATCTCGGTCCACGACACGACGCTCGGCACGACGATCGCCAATCTCGGCATGACCGAGACGGCCTTTCCGTATCCGCTGTTCCATGGCGATACGGTGCGGGTTGAGACGGAGGTGATCTCCGTGCGCGAATCGAAGTCGAAGGCGGACCGCGGCATCGTCGAGTTCGAGCACCGCGCGTTCAACCAGAACGGCGTGCTTGTGGCCAAGACCCGCCGCAGCGCCATGATCCTGAAGAAACCGGCCTGATGCGCTCGCTGCTGTTCGTCCCCGGCGATTCGCCGCGCAAGCAGGACAAGGGCCTGGCATCCGGCGCCGATGCGCTGATCGTCGATCTGGAGGATTCCGTCGCGCCCGCCGCGAAGGCCGGGGCGCGGGCCATCGCCGCAGGCTTCCTGCGCGACCATCTGGGCAAGGGACCGCGCCTCTACGTGCGCGTCAACGATTTTACGACCGGGCTGACGGCAGACGATCTTGCCGCGATCATGCCCGCCCGGCCCGACGGCATCATGCTGCCCAAGGCGGTCGGGGCCGACGACGTGGCGCGGCTGGACGTTGCGCTGCGCGTCCTGGAGGCCGAGAACGGCATCGCCGACGGCGCGACGCGCATCCTGCCGCTGATCACCGAGACCGCACAGGCGCTGCTGCTCGCCGCAACCCATGCCCGGCCCAATCCCCGGCTTTCGGGACTGACCTGGGGCGCCGAGGACCTCTCCGCCTCGGTGGGCGCGTCCAGCTATCGCGACGCGCTGGGTCGCCTGACGCCGCTGTTCCAGCATGCGCGGACGATGACGCTGCTGGCGGCGGCGGCGGCAGGCGTTGTCGCCGTCGACACGGTCTATCCGGATTTCCGCGACGAAGCCGGCTTTGCGCGCGACTGCGCCGAGAGCCTGCGCGACGGCTTCACCGCCAAGATGGCGATCCATCCCGCGCAGGTCCCGGTGATCAACGACGCCTTCACGCCGTCGCGCGAGGCGATCGAGCAGGCGCAGGCGGTGGTCGGCGCCTTTGCGGCGGCGGGCGATGCCGGCGTGGTGGCGATCGGCGGCAAGATGTACGACCGGCCGCATCTCAGGCTTGCGCAGCGGCTGCTGGCACGGGCGCGCTAGACGCGCCCTACTCCTGATCCGCCTTCTCGTAAAGCCATGCCTTGATCAGCGACTGGTAGGGCATGTCACGCTTGTTGGCCGCGACCTTGATGCTCTCCAGCAGCGATACCGGCAGCCGGATCGAGATCGAGGCGGTCGAGGGCTTGAGATTGGGCAGGACGACCCGCTTTGCCTTCGACCAGTCGACGTAATCCGTCGAACTATGCGTTGCCCAGAATTCGTGTTCCTCGTCTTCGCTCGCGAATGCCGGCAGCGGCTTAAGGGCCTTCCTGCTCATAGTGCTTCCTTTCCTTCGCATCCATGTCGCGGGACGAGATGACACGAATGAGCGTTCCGGCATTGCGCAGCGTGAATGCTATGAACAGCCGTCGCCCCGCATTTGTTCGACCAAGCGCGTGGAATCGTGCCTCGTTCTGGCTGTGCGCCGCGCCCCCGGCGACAATCAGCGGGACGTTCTGAAACGTCTGCTCGGCCTCGGTATTGCTGACGTCGTGCTTGGCGACGCTCTTGACGCGATTGCCGTCGTCCCGATCGAAGCCTTCGATCCGCGACCAATCGACCATACGTATATGATAGAGATATACGCTCGCCGCTTCAATCCTGCCATTTCGGCCGGCGCATCTGGAACAGCTCGCCCACCGACAGGAAATCGTGATAGCCCAGCCGCGCGAGGTTGCCGGCCGCCGCCGCGTCGAACAGGCCGTCGCGCAGAAACCGGTCGTCGATGTGGACGCCGACGACCTCGCCCATCACCAGCACGGTCGGCATCTCGTTTCCGGCCGCGTCCTTCGGGTGAAAGACCATGCTGACCCTGCATTCCAGCGCGGCATGGGCGGCCGCCACGCGCGGCGGCTTCACCATCACCGAGGGCGCGGTCGCGATGCAGCAATGGGCGAACTCGTCAACGCCGGGCGGCGCGTCGATCGACGAGGCGTTGACCGCCTCCGCGAGGTCGCGGCTGGCGAGATTGACCACGAACTCGCCGGTCGCGATCGCGTTGCGGCTGCTGTCCTTCGGCCCGTCCGACGCGAACAGCACGGTGAACGGCCGGTCGGAGATCATGCCGAAGAACGAATAGGGCGCGAGATTGGCCACGCCGTCGGCGCCGACCGTCGAGATCCAGCCGATCGGGCGCGGCGCGACGATGGCCTTGGACGGGTTGAACGGAAGCCCATGACCCTTGCGGGGTTCGTAGAACATGCCCTTCCCGCCTGTCTTCCGGTTGCCTTCGTCAGCCCTGCCACGGCCCCGCATAGTCGCTGACCAGCTTCGCCGGGTCCGGCCGCGGCCGCTCGAAGCCCGGCCCGACATGCGTGCCGATATGGACGAAGCCGATGACGCGCTCGTGCGGCGCAAGGCCGGCGATGCGCCGGCCCTCCTCGTCCTCGGCATACCAGTTGGTGATCCAGTTGGCGCCGAAGCCCATCGCGGTCGCTGCGGTCAAGAGGTTCATCGCCACCGCGCCGCCGGACAGGAACATCTCCCAGACGGGTATCTTCGGGTTGTCGACCGGCGAGTGGACGACGCCGATCACCAGCGGCGCGCGCGAAAAACGCGTCTTCTCCTGCTGGATGCGCGCTTCCGGCAGCGGCCCCTCGCGCTCGGCCGCGCGGGCGGCCAGCAATTCGCCGATGCGATGGCGCGCCTCGCCGCGATAGAGGATGAAGCGCCAGGGCGACAGGCGGCCATGATCGGGCACGCGCGCGGCGATGGCGATGAGCGTGGCGATCTCATCGTCCGACGGCGCCGGCTCGGCCAGTTCCGCGATCGGCTGGGATTTCCGGGCGAGCAGGAACTCGATGACGGGGGAAGTCGGGGGAACGGGGGAAGTCACTGGAGCTGGTCTCCGGGCCATCGGAACGGGAAGTGGGTGGCGGCCGCGCCGCTGCCTGACGGGAGCGATGTAGTCGGGCGGCCTTGAAAATGCCACCCCGCTGCGCTTCAAGCACAGGTGATGTTTCGAGGGGAAATCGTCCGAGTCGTTTTTTCAGCGGCGTGGCTGGCTCTTGCCGCCGCGTTCGGCATCGGCAATGCGCTGGCGCAGTCGTCCCTTCCCGACCAGTCGCCCTTCGGCACGCCGCCGCAGGCACCCCCGCTCGACCTGCCGCCCATTACCGGCTACGCGCCCACCGCTCCGGCCCGCCCGCTGGCGCAGGGCGACGGCGAGATCACGCTGTCGGCGATGATGACCGCCGAGTCCGGCGAGATCGCGCGCGGGCTGGTCTGGCGGGTCTTCAGCCCCGAGCCGGGCGAGGACGGCAAGCTGCCGCTGGTGGCGAGCGCGCAGGGCGGAACGACGATCTTCCAGCTCGCCCCCGGCAGCTATCTCATCCACGCGGCGTTCGGCCGCGCCGGCGCCACCAAGCGCGTCACCGTGGGGCGCGAGCCGCAGCGCGAGAACCTGGTGCTCGACGCCGGCGGGATCAAGCTCGACGCGCTGCTCTCCGGCGGGGTGCGCATTCCCGCCTCCAAGCTGCGCTTCTCGATCTATGAAGAAGAAGCCGACGCGCGCGGCGAGCGCCCGCTCATCATTCCCGACGTGCGGCCCAACACGGTGGTGCGGCTCAATGCCGGCACCTACCATATCGTCTCCACCTACGGCTCGGTCAACGCGGTGATCCGCGCTGACATCCGCGTCGAGGCCGGCAAGCTGACCGAGGCGACGGTGGAGCACCGCGCCGCCGAGCTGACCATGAAGCTGGTGCGCGAGGAAGGCGGCGAGGCGATCGCCGACACGGCGTGGTCGATCCTCGGCGAATCGGGCGACGTGGTGCGTGAAAGCGTCGGCGCCTTCGCCTCGATGGTACTGGCCGAGGGCGACTACACGATCGTCGCGAAGAACCGCGACCGCGTCTACCAGCGCGACTTCACCGTGGTCGCTGGCCGCAATCAGGACGTCGAGGTGATGGCGCAGGGCGGCACGACGGTCGGCGACGGCGCCGGCGACTGATTTTTGCGCGATTCCGGGCCGAGGCCGGCCCGGATTTCCGCCATTCCACCAACAGTTCGGGCGTCAGCCTGCCGCGCGGGCGCGCCTGATGTCCGGGGGCATCGCCTCGTCGACGAGAGCGGCGACCGCCTCGGCCAGCGTCATCGACTGCTGGTCGCGCGAGCCGAGCCGGCGCATGTTGACCGTCTCCTCCTCCGCCTCGCGGCGGCCGCAGACGAGGATCACCGGCACCTTCTGGAGCGAGTGCTCGCGCACCTTGTAGTTGATTTTCTCGTTGCGCAGGTCCGTCTCGACCGCCAGCCCGGCGGCCTTCAGCGTCTTCGCCACCTTCAGCGCGTAGTCGTCGGCATCGGAGGTGATCGTCGTGACCACGACCTGGAGCGGCGCGAACCACAGCGGGAAATGGCCCGCATGGCTCTCGATCAGGATGCCGAGGAAGCGCTCCAGCGAGCCGACGATGGCGCGGTGCACCATGACCGGCTGCTTCTTCTCCGAATCGCTGTCGATGTAGAAGGCGCCGAAACGCTCCGGCAGGTTGAAGTCGACCTGCGTCGTGCCGCACTGCCATTCGCGGCCGATGGCATCGCGCAGCGTGTACTCGAATTTCGGCCCGTAGAACGTGCCCTCGCCCTCGTTGATGCCGGTCCTGATGCGGTTGTCCTCGCGCGCCATGCGGGCGAGCGAAGCCTTCAATATGTCCTCGGCGTGGTCCCACATCGCGTCGGTGCCGACGCGCTTTTCCGGCCGCGTGGCGAGCTTGACCACCACCTCCTCGAAGCCGAAATCCTTGTAGACCGACATCATGAGGTCGTTGATCTTCAGGATCTCGGCCTCGAGCTGGTCCTCGGTGCAGAAGATGTGGGCGTCGTCCTGCGTGAAGCCGCGCACGCGCATCAGCCCGTGCAGCGCGCCCGATGCCTCGTAGCGGTGCACCAGCCCGAACTCGGCGAGGCGGATCGGCAGGTCGCGGTAGGATTTCAGCCCGTGCTTGAAGATCTGCACATGGCCGGGGCAGTTCATCGGCTTCAGCGCGAAGACGCGCTGGTCCGCATCCGGGTCTTCGGGATTGGTGAAGGCATAGGCGCTCTTCACCGCGAACATGTTCTCCTGATACCAGCCCCAGTGGCCCGACGTCTCCCACAGGCTCTTGTCGAGCACCTGCGGGGCGTTGACCTCCTGATAGTCGTCGCCAAGCCGGCGGCGCATATAGGCGATCAGGTTCTGGAACATCTTCC
>CAZVTK010000174.1:0-9024 GCA_964629765.1 uncultured Mesorhizobium sp. | reverse complement strand
CAACGGCGCGATCTACTACGGCCTCGGCGTCACCGAGCACAGCCAGGGCAGCACGACCGTCATGGCGATCGCGAACCTCGCGATGGTCACCGGCAACCTCGGCCGGCCCGGCGTCGGCGTGAACCCGCTGCGCGGCCAGAACAACGTGCAGGGCTCGTGCGACATGGGCTCCTTTCCGCACGAATTCCCCGGCTATCGCCACGTCGCCACCGACGCGGTGCGCGAAACCTTCGAGAAGATGTGGGGCGTCACCCTCGACAACGAGCCGGGCCTGCGCATCACCAACATGCTGGATGCCGCCGTGGAAGGCTCGTTCAAGGGCATCTACATCCAGGGCGAGGACATCCTCCAGTCCGACCCCGACACACACCATGTCGCGGCCGGCCTCGCGGCCATGGAATGCGTCGTCGTGCACGACCTCTTCCTCAACGAGACGGCCAACTACGCCCACGTCTTCCTGCCGGGCTCGACCTTCCTTGAGAAGGACGGCACCTTCACCAACGCGGAACGCCGCATCAACCGCGTGCGAAAAGTGATGGCGCCGAAGAACGGCTTCGCCGACTGGGAGGTGACGCAGAAGCTCGCGCAGGCCATGGGGCTGGCATGGAACTACACGCATCCTTCCGAGGTCATGGACGAGATCGCCGCGACCACGCCGAGCTTCGCCTGGGTTTCCTATGACAGGCTGGAGAAGGAAGGCTCCGTCCAGTGGCCCTGCAACGAGAAGGCGCCGCACGGCACGCCGATCATGCATGTCGACGGCTTCGTGCGCGGCAAGGGCAAGTTCATCCGCACGGAATATGTCGCGACCGACGAGAAGACCGGGCCGCGCTTCCCGCTGCTGCTCACCACCGGCCGCATCCTGTCGCAGTACAATGTCGGCGCGCAGACGCGGCGCACGGACAATGTGGTCTGGCACGCCGAGGACGTGCTGGAGATCCATCCGCACGACGCCGAGCAGCGCGGCGTGCGGCACGGCGACTGGGTGCGGCTGAAGAGCCGCGCCGGCGAGACGACCTTGCGCGCCGAGATCACCGACCGGGTGTCGCCGGGCGTGGTCTACACCACCTTCCACCACCCCGACACGCAGGCCAACGTCATCACCACGGACTTTTCCGACTGGGCGACCAACTGCCCCGAATACAAGGTCACGGCCGTGCAGGTCGGCCTGTCCAACGGCCCGAGCCAGTGGCAGGAGGAGTATTCGCAGCAGGCGCGTCAGAGCCGGCGTATTCAGGGGCGGCTGGAGGCGGCGGAGTGAGGAGAGGCTCCACTTCCCCCTCCCCCTTGCGGGGGTCCGAAGGACGGCCGCAAGGGGGAGGGGAAAGCCTGCGCCCGCCGCTCACCGCCGCCCCGCGCGTTGCCGTCCGCGCCGGCGGCGTATCGTCCGCCGTGCGGCAGGTGCCGGAGGAAACCCCGGTCGCGTTGAGCTTCGCCGGCACGACCCACGCCGTGATGATGGCATCGCCCGCCGACCTCGAAGATTTCGCGCTCGGATTCTCGCTGACCGAAGGCATCGTCTCATCGCCCGGCGAGATCGCGGAGATCGAGGTGGTCGAGGATGCCGGCGCCGGCATCGACATCCAGATCAGGCTGAAGGACAGCGCCAACACGCGCTTTGCGGCGCGCAGGCGCCGGCTCGCCGGCCCGGTCGGCTGCGGGCTGTGCGGCATCGAATCCATCGACGAGGCGATGCGCAGCGTGCCGGCCGTCGGTCAATATCCGCTTACGCTGTCGGCGCGGCAGATATGCGAATCCGTCCGGCTGCTCGGCCTGCAACAGCCGTTCCATCGCGCCACCGGCGCGGTGCACGCCGCCGGCTTCTACCTGCCGGAAAAAGGCATCGCAGCGGCGCGCGAGGATGTCGGCCGCCACAACGCGCTCGACAAGCTGGCCGGCGCGCTGGCGAAAGCGGGCGTTCCCGGCGCGTCCGGCGCGGTGGTCGTCACCTCGCGCGTCTCGGTGGAGATGATCCAGAAGACGGCCGCCATCGGCGCGCCCTTCATCATCGCCGTGTCGGCGCCCACCGCGCTCGCCATCCGCACGGCGCAGGATGCCGGCATCACGCTGATCGCGCTGGTGCGCGGCGACGAGTTCGACATATTCACCCATGCCGGCCGCGTGGCGCTGGAGGCCCGTTCCCATGTCGCATGAACCCGAGGCGCGCCCGCATTCGCGGCTGATCCGCATGGCCAACCAGATCGGCACGTTCATGCTGTCGAAGCCGCACGACGAGGGCGTGGCGGGCGTTGCCGAGCACATCAACCGGTTCTGGGAGCCGCGCATGCGCCGCCAGTTCTTCGAGGTGGTGGACGGCGGCGGCGAGGGCCTGCTGACGATCGTGCTCGAAGCCGCGCCCAGGGTGCGGCGGCCGGCGCCCGCCGAGCCCACGCCCGGCTGACGCCTTGATAACGTCTTGATAACGCCGGGCGGCGGGCGCAGCATCGCGTCATGACCGAGCAGCCGCCTCCGCAACCGCCCACGCTCGACGATCCCGTGGCGAAGGCCCGCACCGTGCGCGCGCTGCTGATCGCGACGCCGTTCATGCTCGTCGGCTGCTATCTGCTTGCCTGGATGCAGGGCGCGGAACCGAAATATGCCGGGCTGATCGCCGTCATCGGCGCGGGCGGATGCGCCGCAACCGCGCTCGCCATCCACCTGCTCGGGTCGAAGTCGCGCTACCTGCTGGTGGCGCTCAGCGCGGTGCTGGCGCTTGCGAAGATGGGGCGTTGATCACGGCGCGAAGCGCCGCGACACGGTCGCCCCGCGCCCCGGCAGCGTCACACTCGCAGGCGCCCTGTCGCGCCGCGAGACGATCCTGCCGGCTGCGATCACCGTAAGCCGTGGCGCACGCAGTCGGATCGCCTCCACCGGGTCGCCGGCATCGAGCACCACGAGGCTCGCCTTGCGGCCGACCGCCAGCCCGTAGTCCGCGAGCCCCATGATCACGGCGCTCTCTTGCGTCACCATGTCGAAACACCTGTTCATGTCGGCCGGGCTGGTCATCTGCGCCACATGCAGGCCCATGAAGGCGACGTCGAGCATGTCGGCCGTGCCCAGCGAATACCACGGGTCGAGCACGCAATCCTGCCCGAAACCGACGCGGATGCCGTGCTTCAGCATCTCCGGCACGCGGGTCAGCCCGCGCCGCTTCGGATAGGTGTCGTGGCGGCCCTGAAGGACGATGTTGATCAGCGGGTTGGGAATGGCCGCGACCTGCGCTTCCGCCATCAGCGGCAGCAGCTTGGAGACGTAATAATTGTCCATCGAGTGCATGGAGGTCAGGTGCGAGCCCGCCACCCTGCCCTGCAAGCCCAGCCGCTGCGTCTCGTAGGCGAGTTGCTCGATATGGCGCGACAGAGGATCGTCCGTCTCGTCGCAATGCATGTCGACCATCAGCCCGCGCGCGGCGGCGATCTCGCAGAGTTCCGTCACCGAGCGGGCGCCGTCGGCCATGGTGCGCTCGAAATGCGGGATGCCGCCCACCACGTCGACGCCCATGTCCAGCGCGCGGATGGTGTTTTCCCGCGCCGCCGGGTCGCGATAAAAACCGTCCTGCGGAAAGGCGACGAGTTGCAGGTCGATGAAGGGCGCCACCTCGCGCTTCACCTCCAGCAGCGCCTCGACCGCCAGCAGCCGGTCGTCGCAGGTGTCGACATGGGTGCGGATGGCGAGCAGGCCCATGGAGACGGCCCAGTCGCAATAGGCGAGCGCGCGGTCCTTCACAGCCTCATGCGTCAGCAGCGGCTTCAACTCGCCCCACAGCGCGATGCCTTCCAGCAGCGTGCCCGAGGCGTTGATGCGCGGCTTGCCGTAGGAAAGCGTCGCGTCCATGTGGAAATGCGGGTCGACGAAGGGCGGCGCGACGAGGCAGCCGGCGGCGTCCACCACCTCGCCCGCCCCGGCGTCGATACGCGGCTCGATGGCGACGATGCGCCCGCCGCCGATGCCGATGTCGGCGCGGCGGCCGTCGGGCAGGACGCCGCCCTTCACGATGATGTCGAAGCCCATGGTGCCTCCGCTGCGCGATATCGCAGCGCAGCATCGGCAAGGCCGGCCGTCAAGCCCGGGCAGCGTCAGTCGGCGTAGGCGAGACCCGTGCGGTCGAGCACGGCGCGCGCCGCCCACATGCCGGCCAGCATCGCCGGCACGAAGGCCCATGTTCCCGCCGAGCCGAGCGACAGGGCGGTGATCGCCGGGCCGGGGCAGAAGCCGGAAAGTCCCCAGCCGAGGCCGAAGATCGCCGGGCCGGCGAGGATGCGGCCGTCTATGTCGCGGCGCGTCGGCAGGCGGAAGCGCCCGCCCACCAGCGGGGCGGGCCGCTTCAGCACGATGCGGTAGCCGAGGAAGGCGACGACGACCGCGCCGCCCATCACGAAGGCCAGCGACGGGTCCCAATGGCCGGCAAGGTCGAGGAAGTTCAACACCTTGGCGGGGTCGCTCATGCCCGAAACCACGAGCCCGATGCCGAACACCAGCCCGATGCCGAGATTGACGAGGAAACTCTTCACGGCTCAGCCCCCGATCACATGACGCCAATCACATGGCGAACCACGAAGACGGTGAGAACGGCCACGGCCATGAAGATACCGGTCGCGACGAAGGAGCGCGGCGACAGCCGCGACAGGCCGCAGACGCCATGGCCGCTGGTGCAGCCATTGCCCCATGTCGAGCCGAAGCCGACCAGCAGCCCGGCCGCAATCATCAGCGCGATGTCGGGCGACACTGTATGTGCGACCGCCTTGCCGGAGACCGCCATGAACAGAAGCGGCGCGGCGACCAGCCCGGCGACGAAGCCGAGGCGCGACGGCAGCGCGTCGTCCCTAAAGGGCGGCAGCAGCCGTCCCGCTATGCCCGAGATGCCGGCGATGCGACCCTCCCACGCCATCAGGAGCACGGCGGAAAGGCCGATCAGCGCGCCGCCCAGCAGCGACGCAAGCGGGGTGAATTCGGTCATGGCCGGGGATCCATCGTAATGGGCGGGAGCAAGTGCGTCTCAGGATAGGGCGTCGCCCTCGTCGCCGCGAAGCACGCTATTCTCCCGCTGCGGCCATCCGTGGAACGAAATTCCCCGAATCACGCCTTGCGCACGGGCTGGCGCAGCACGGTCTTCAGCTTCGCCGGCTCGACCTTGCGCGGGTCGGAGAGGTAGATCTCGTGGTGCGGTCCGTTGAAGGCCAGCCCCGCCGCCGGCATCGCCTCGCCATGCAACCGCGCCAGCACGGGCGCCTCGTCGTCGTAGCTGCCGACATGCAGCGTCTGGAGGCAGCGCCCCTCCTCATAGGGATCGAGGCGCAGCGAGGCGGGCGGATCGCCCAGCTTGGCCCCCACCTTGGCCATGGCGGCCTCGAACGCCGCGCGGTCGACGAAATCGGGGACCATGATCATCATCGTCCATTTCCAGTCGTCCTTGCGCCGCGAGACGAAGGACGCCGGATCGTCGGCCCACCACAGCCCCTCCAGCGGCGGCACGGTGTAGTCCCTGCCGAGCCGGGCCTTGGCGGCGAACTTCATGGCGTAGCTGACGGAATAGAGCCATTCGACCGCCGTCCTGTAGGCGAGGGCCGTGTTGGGGTCGCCCGCGCCGTCGACCTTGACGAACTGCATGACCGGCACGTCGACCGCGACGAATTTTCCGGCGGGCGGGGCGTAGAGCGCCTTGTGCACCTTGCGGAAATCGATCTTCTCCACGGCGTCGCTATCCCACCAGCACCAGCACCACGATGCCGAAGGCTATCAGCAGGCAGCCCAGCGTTTCCAGCCGGCTGATCGTCTCGCGGAAGAAGAACACCGACGCCGCGAAGGTGAACAGCAGCTCGACCTGCGCCAGCGCCTTCACCACCGCCGCCTGCTGGAGCGTCATCGCCGCGAACCAGCCGAACGAGGCGGTGGCGCCGACGAAGCCGGTGAACAGGGACAGCTTCCATGCGCGCGCGATGCGGCCGATCTCGGCCCGGTCGCGCCACAGCATCCAGCCGAACATGAGAACCGTCTGGAACGAGATCACCCAGGCCAGCGTCACCGCCGCCTGCATCACATAGTTCGGCCCGCCCAGCGCCAGCGACGCGGCGCGGTAGGCAACGGCGGAGATGCCGAACAGCGTGCCCGACGCCAGCCCGATCAGCGCGTTGCGGCTGCCGACCGAGCGAAACAGGCTGCGCCAGTTCTTCTCCTCATGCGCCACCGAGATCAGCATCACGCCGAAGACGCTGATGGCGATGGCCGCCAGCGCGCCGGCCGTCACGCGCTCGCCGAGGAAGATCAGGCCGAACACCGCCGCCTGCGCCGGCTCGGTGCGCGAATAGGCGGTGCCGACCGCGAAATTGCGGAACGAGAACAAATGGATCAGCAGGAAGGTCGCGCCGATCTGCCCGAGCGCGCCGACGACGGCCCACGCGAAGAAGGCCGCGTTGGGCGCCGGAACGCGCATGCCGCCGACCTGCCACAGCAGCAGCACGAACAGCAGCGCGAACGGGAAGCCGAAGCCGAAGCGCACGAAGGTCGCGCCCGTCGTCCCCATCACCTTCTTCAGGTGCTTCTGCGCCGCCGACCGCAGGTTCTGCAGGAAGGCGGCGGCGACGGTGATCGGTATCCACAGTGGCAAGGCGGGCGTTCCGGTGGGCGCCGTTCCCTAGCGCAACCGCCGCAGGCTGCGCAACGCCGGCGGTCCGTCAGGCCTCCACCGGCACCGGCGGCGCGTCGTGGCCGAACTGCTGCGTCGGCGTCTTCAGCGCCAGCACCATGAGGATGACCAGCGCGAAGGCGACCAGCTCGTAGACCAGCGCGCGCTCGAGGGAGCCCACGAAGGCCGGATGCGGCATCGAGCCGGACATGAAAGCGTCCTGGAGCGAGGAGAAGAAGATCTCGCCGGTGATGGCGATGCCGAGCGCGCTGCCGATCTGCTGGAAGCTCTGCAAGGCGCCGGAGCCCGCCCCGGCATCGCGGCCGGGCACGCCGGCGAGCACGGTCTGGAACAGCGGCCCGATCGCCGTGCCCATGCCAAAGCCGGACAACAGCAGCGGCACCGCCAGCGCCCAGTGGTCGACCGCGTCGGTGACGCCGGACACGACGCGGGACAGAAGCGCCATGCCGGCGATCAGCACGACCGCGCCCAGCGCGATGCGCGGCTTCTGCCAGCGCTGCTGGAGCCGCCCGGACAGCAGCGAGGCGATCAGGACACCGAGCGGAAACGGCACCGTGGCCAGCCCCGACTGGAGCGGCGAGAAGCCGAAGCCGCTTTGCAGGAACACCGCCAGCACGAGGAAGAAGCCGGCGACGCCGGAGAAGAAGGTCATGGCCATGAACGAGCCGAGCAGGAAGTTGCCGTTCGACAACAGGCTGACCGGCAGGAGCTGGCTCAGCCCCGCCCGCGCCCGGCCGCGCTCGTGGACATAGAAACCGGCCAGCGCCGCGAAGGAAGCGGCGACCATGGCGAAGGCCCACCAGGGCCAGCCGAAGCCGCGGCCCTCGATCAGCGGGAAGACGAGGAGGAACACCGCGGCCGCCGCCAGCACGATGCCGCCGACATCGTGCTTCAGCGCCGGGTGCCCCGGCATTTTCGGCAGCATCATCCAGCCGATGGCGACCGTCGCCAGGCCGACCGGGACGTTGACGAGGAAGATCGGGCGCCAGTCGAGGCCGAACAGGTCGCCCTCGATCAGCAGCCCGCCCACCAGCGGCCCGGCGACCGAGGCGAGCCCGGCGGCGAGGCCGAACAGGGAGAACGCGCCGCCGCGCTCGCTCGGCGGGAAGATGACGGCGACGATGGCCAGGACCTGCGGCGTCATCATCGCCCCTGCGAGGCCCTGGAGCACGCGCGCCACGACGAGCGTGTTCATATCAGGCGCGATCCCGCACAGCGCCGACATCACCGTGAACGCCGTCACGCCGATCAGGAACATGCGCGTGCGGCCGACCATGTCGCCCAGCCGGCCGAAGGGAAGCAGGCCGAGCGCGAAGGCCAGGACATAGGCCGCCACCACCCATTCGATCTGGCTCGACGTGGCGCCCATGCCGGCCTGCATGCGCGGCAGCGCGACGTTCACGATGGTGACGTCGATCATGTTCATGAAGCTGGCCAGCAGCAGGATGAACAGCGCCGGCCAGCGGTTTTCCGGAAAGGCGGCTTCGGCGGCCGCCGGTTGCGGGGAGGAAGGCATGTCGTTTCCTTGGGGGTTCCTTGGGGGTTCCTGAAAGGATCGGTCGGTCAGGGCGCGCGGACGGCGCGCAACAGCTCAGCGCAGGCGCGATCGAAAAACGCGGCGCCGGCGCGCGGAGAGCGCTGGGCCGCCACCAGCGTGCCGAAGATCATGAGCGCGGCGGCTTCGGGGTCGATATCGGCGCGAAAGACGCCCTCCTCGCGGCCGAGCGCCAGGATGCGGGCCAGCTCGCGGTGGGCAATGCCCAGCATCGGCCCCATGATCGCCCGCACCTTGTCGTCGCGGCGCGCGGAAATCCGCGAATTCGAGCTGGAGCTGCGCCAGCGCCGGAAGCCCCTCGCGCGGATGGGCGAGGTTCTGGGCGATGAAGCCGTCGCGCAGCGAGCGCGCGACGAGCTCGATGAGCGCCTCCTTGGTCGGCACATGATAGTGCAGCGTGGCGACGTTGATGCCGACGCGCGCGGCGATCTCGCGCGTGCGCAACCCCTCGAAGCCGCGCTCGGCGATGAGCAGGCGGGCCGCCATGGCGATTTCCGCGGCGCGGCCCGCGACGGGCTCATGCGCGGCGACAGGATCGAGAGTCGACATCGCACCTCAATCAATCAGTTGATTGAGAAAGTCAACGACACATTTCCGCGATGAGGGTGGGACGGATTTGCTGGCCGCCAAGAGCGCACGACGACCTCCGCCGTCATTCCGGGCGGCCAAGCGAAGCGAAGGAGACCCGGGATCCACTCCGTAACCTGCGCGATCACGGAATGGATCCCGGATAGCCGGTCCCTCGCTTCGCTCGGTCCGGCTTCCGGGATGACGTCGCGGGACCTACTGGAACCCGCGCGGGCTGGAGCCGGCGCTATTCGGCCGG
>CAZVTK010000173.1:0-9267 GCA_964629765.1 uncultured Mesorhizobium sp. | reverse complement strand
GGAAATGGCGCTTCACCGCCTCCCACGCGCCGCGCGCGGTGATGCCCATCTTCTTATGGTCGTAGCCGGCCGACCCGCCCGAGGCGAAGGCGTCGTCCAGCCAGAAATCGTGGCTCTGGCTGATGGCGTTGGCCGTGTCGGAGAAGGTCGCCGTGCCCTTGTCGGCGGCGACCACGAAATAGGGGTCGTCCGCGTCGCGGCACCGGACGCCCTGCGGGCGCACCACATGCTCGCCGACGATGTTGTCGGTCACCGACAGAAGGCTGGAGACGAAATTGACATAGGCCGCCGTGCCCGCCTGGAACACGGCGTCGCGGCTGCCGCCGGCCGGCAGCTGCTTGGGGAAGAAGCCGCCCTTGGCGCCGACCGGCACGATGACCGCGTTCTTGACCTGCTGCGCCTTGACCAGCCCCAGCACCTCGGTGCGGTAGTCCTGCGCCCGGTCCGACCAGCGCAGGCCGCCGCGCGCCACCGGGCCGAAGCGCAGGTGCACGCCCTCCACCTGCGGCCCGTAGACGAAGATCTCGCGCCACGGCCGCGGCTCCGGGAGGCCGGCGAGGGCTTTGGCGTCGAACTTGAAGGCGAGCGACACGCCGGGCGCGCGCGGCGCGAAATGGTTGGTCCTCACCGTCGCCATCACGAGGTTGAGGAAGCGGCGGATGATCGTGTCGTCGTCGAGGCTCGGCACCGCCTCCAGCGCGGCGGCGATCCCGTCCTGCATCTCCTTGCCCTCGTTGCCGGCCTGCTCCCCCGCCTGTTCAGGGTCGAGCCGCTGCCCGAACAGGTGGACGAGCAGCCGCGCGATGCCGGGATGGCGGGCCAGCACGCCGGCCACGAATTCCGGGCTCTGCGGGATGCCGGCCTGCTGGAGATAGCGGCCATAGGCCCTGAGCACGCCGATCTCGCGGGGGTCGAGCCGCGCCGCGCGGCCGAGCGCGTTGTAGCCGTCATTGTCGGCCTCGCCGCGCCAGACCGAGAGGAACACCGCCTCGAACAGCGCGCCGCCGTCGGCGAGGTCGATCTCCCCGCCGTCGGCGCTTTCGAGCTCCATGTCGTGCAGGAACACCGGCGCGGCGCTATCTACCTCGCCCGTTATCTCAAATGTGCGCTCGCTGACGACGCGGAACCCCATGTTCTCCAGCAGCGGCACCCGCCGCGACAGCGCCACCGGCGCGCCGTGATGGTAGATGCGCAGCGAGGTCTCGTGCGCCTTCTGCCCGTCCTCGCGCACGAAATCGATGCCGATGGGATTGCCGGCGGAAATGACGACGAGCTGCCGCGCGTCGGCGAGCGCGGTGGCCGGCGTGAAGCTGGAGCGATAGCTCTCGGGAAAGCGCAGCGCGGCGGCGGCGATGTCCGCCGGCGCGCCGGCCGCGCGCGCGGCCTCCTTCAGCCCGTCGTCCCAGGTGCGCACGATGGCGCGGATGTCGGCCTCGAGGCTCGACGGCTCGGGCCTCGGCGTGCGCCCGCCGGAGCGGCCGATGATGAAATGCACGCGCGCCAGCGCGCCCTCGGGAAAGGCCGGATAATAGGCGGAAAGCCGCCCGTCGAAGGCGCGCTTCAGATAGTCGCCGATCTCGACGCGCACGCGCGAATCGTAGCGGTCGCGCGGCACGAAGACGATGACCGAGGCGAAGCGGTCGAACGGGTCGACCCGGTAGAGGACGCGCACGCGCGGCCGCTCGCCCAGCGCCAGGATCGCCATGGCATGCTTGCGCAGCACCGGCACGGCGATCTGGAACAGCTCGTCGCGCGGGTAGGATTCCAGCACGTTGATCAGCGCCTTGCCCGAATGGTCGCCCGCGTCGAAGCCGGACTTCGCCATCACCGCCTGCGCCTTGGAGCGCAGATAGGGGATGCTCATCACCGAACGCGTGTAGGCGGTCGAGGTGAACATGCCGACGATCCTGAGCTCGCCCGACAGCTTGCCCTTGGCGTCGAAGGTCTTGACCCCGACATAGTCCAGATAGATGCGCCGGTGCACCATCGACTTGGCGTTGGCCTTGGTGACGATCAGCGGTTCCGGCCCATGCAGGAAGGCGCGGATCTCCGGCGTCGTCGTCGCCGGCTCGGCGCCGCGGCGCAGCACCCGCACCTCCGGGTCGGCGAGGATGCCGAGGCCCCTCGCGCCGGTCCGCTCGAGCTGGCCGCTCTTCTCGTCGCCGCGATAGGCGAACTCGCGCATGCCGAGGAAGGTGAAATTGTTGTCGCGCAGCCATTCGAGGAAGGCGACCGCCTCGTCGACATCCCCCTTGTCCAACGGCACGGGGCCGTAGCGGAAGGCCGAGATCGCCTGGTCGAGACGGGCGAGCATCGGCTTCCAGTCCGCCACCGCGAGCTTCACCTGCGACAGGATGAAGGCGATGCGCGCCTTGAGCGCCTCCTTCTCGGCGTCGGGCAGGCGCGGCACATGGATGTGGACGAGGCTGACGCGGTCGGCGCCCGGATCGTTCCTGGCGCCCGCATCCGCCGCGAAAGACGCAACGCCCGCCTTGTCGTGGCGCACGGCGATCACCGGGTGCAGAACCAGCGTCGCCTCGCCGCCGGTGTCGGCCACCTCGGCGGAAATCGAATCGAACAGGAACGGCATGTTGTCGTTGACGACGGTGACGGCGCTGACCGGCATCCCGCCGGCCGCAAGGCCGGGGTCGTCGTCGATGGCGATGACCGATTCGCCGCTTTTGTGGCGCTTGAGCGCCGCATGGGCGAGCTTCGCGCCGAGCGCCAGCACCGCCGGGCCGTTGGCGTCGACGTCCTCCTGCGCGGCGCCGGCCAGCATCAGCTCCAGCAGCTTCGCCTCGCCGGCCGCGTCGCCGCCGGCCTTGCGCGCGACCTTGACCTTCATCACGCTTCCCCCGTCACGTTTCAGCCGACTCGAACCGGCGCAATTTGCCTGTATGCTAACAGAACGGGCGTCGTCGGCCACACCGGCGGCGCGAAACTTGCGAAATTCGCGTGAAGGGAGAATGACGCCGATGCTCGACCGCCGCAAACCCCATGGCCCGACCGCGCTGGACTTGCCGGACGCTGCGCTTTCCGAGGCGACGAAAGCCTATTTCGACAAGTGCAGGGAGAAGCTCGGCCTCGTGCCCAACGTGCTCCTCGCCTACGCCTTCGACGAGAAGAAGCTGCGCGCCTTCACCGACACCTACAACGACCTGATGCTGGGCGAGTCGGGCCTGTCCAAGCTGGAGCGCGAGATGATCGCCGTGGTCGTGTCGGCGATCAACCACTGCCATTATTGCCTCGTGGCGCATGGCGCCGCGGTGCGCCAGCTTTCCGGCGACCCGGTCTTCGGCGAGCAGATCGCCACCAACTGGCGCGCCGCCGCGCTGACGCCGAAGCAGGTGGCCATGCTCGAATTCGCCGAGAAGCTGACCGAGCAGCCGGCCAAGATGACGGAAGCGGACCGCCAGAGGCTGCGCGAGGCAGGATTCTCCGACCGCGACATCTGGGATATCGCTTCCACCGCCGCCTTCTACAACATGTCGAACCGCATGGCCGCCGCGGTCGACATGCTGCCCAACCCGGAATACCACGCGATGGCAAGGTAGAGAGACGCGGGGGCGCCCTTCCTTCTCCCCTTGTGGGAGGAGGTGCCCCGAAGGGGCGGATGAGGGGTGTTGGCCAGAGCGCCAACGCCTCATTCCTTCCAGCACCCCTCATCCGACCTCGCTTCGCTCGGCCACCTTCTCCCACAAGGGGAGAAGGAAGGGCGCCTAACCGCCGGCGATTTGCTCGGGCTTCGTCACCAGCCGGTATTTCGCCATTTCCTCGGCCGAGAGGTAGTAGAGCGCGCGCGGCGGCGTATCGAGCGCGTGCAGCCACAGCGCGGGGTCGACGCCGAGCTCGATCAGCAGCCGCGAGATACGCGCGGTGGTGATCTGCGCGTCGGCCATGGCCTGCGCCGGCGCGGTGTCCGGCTGGTTGCTCGCGTAGAACTGGTGCAGCCCGACCGCGCCCTTCTCGCCGACCATGCGCGTCGCGCCGCCGGCAAGGATCAGCGGGCAGGAGGAGGCGCACAACGCGCCGTCCTCGACCTCGGTGGCAAAACCCTTCTCGCGCACGAGGCGCGCCATCGCCATGGCATCCTCCAGCGAGCCGCCGGGCGAATTGAGCGCCACGCGCCGGATGTATTCTCCGCGCAGCTCGACCTCCTCGGCGAGGCGCTGCGCCGCGCCCGGGTCGATGCTGCCGATCGCTTCCAGCATGCCGCCGGGCTGGAGGATGAAGCGCATCGGCTCGCGCAGCATGGTCTCGTTGGTGCGGATGTGCTCGCGCGGGTCGATCCCGCCGCCATTGTTGTCGGCCTCGACGGCCGGCGGAAGGATCGGCACGGTCACCGCCGTGGGCGACGGCGCCTGCGGCAGCAGCCCGTTCGTCTCGGCCAGCTCCTTGATGTCGAGCGCCAGCACCGTGCCGGTGCCGATCAGCATGCCGAAGAAAGCGGCGCGGATCAGCCTGCCTTCCTCGAAACGCATGAGGAAACGCATCAATGCGCCGGGGCGGCGCATCGGGGCGGCGGTCTGGTCGAGGCTCATGGCGCGCGATGCCTCCCGGTCATGGCTCGAAGCGCTTGCCGCCCGGCAGCGGCAGCGGGGTCACGTTCTTGTCGCTGGCTGCGGGCGCGGCGGGAGCGGCGGCAGGCTGCGCGGGCCCCTGCACCGGCTCCGGCGCGGCATTTGCAGCGGCGCGCGCGGCGTTCAGCGTCGAGGCGAGGCGCAGCGCCCGCTCCATGTCGGCGGCCGAGACCAGCTCGGCCTCGTCGATGTCCTCCTCGCCGCGGCGGATGGCGCCGTGGACGATCGCCATGATGCCGACCAGCACGGCCGGCAGGAGGTCGATCGAGATGGCGCCTGCCCAGCTCGGGATGAAGTCGCCGGCATAGCGGATCACCGCCTCCGCCGAGGTCATCGGCACGTAGCGCCGCTCGGCGACCTTCGGCAGGGCCATGATCTCGCCCGCCGCCGCCGACAGGGCCTGCGACTGCTGCGCCACCGATTCGCGCACCGTCGCCATCACCATGTCCTGACGGCCGGCGAGGTCGGCGCTGCGGCCATTGGCCACCGGCGCGATGAAGCCGGCGGAAAGGTCGGTCGCGGCCCGCGCCACCGAGGGCGCGACGGAGGTGCGCTCCAGCGCGGCGATGACGCCGGCGAGCTTGACCGCCTCCTGCCCGAACTGGTCGGAGCGCGGCTCGACCTCGCCGGGGGCGGAGACGAGCCCGCGCATGGCGGCGAGGTGCGCCTGACCTTCCTCGAACAAAGCCGCCGCCTGGTCGCGGCCGCCGGCGATCGAGGCTTCCAGCTCGCGCATCTGCGCCGACATCTGCGTCAGCAACTGCACCACGCTGCCCGAGCCCGACGTGCCGGTCAGCGCGCCGTCTCTCGCCTCGTCCTCGGCAAGGCGCTGGAAGCGGGATGCGGCGCGCTGGATGTCCGGCAGCAGCGACTGCGCGCTGATGGCGTTGGAATTGGCCTGGTCGAGGTCGCCGGCATATTCCTCCAGCGTGGTCGCAAGATGCTGCTCCACCGCGGCCGAGCCGGCGAGCGCGGCGGCGTTGAGCCAGGACGACATGGCGACGATCATGGCGCAGCCGATCAGCATCACGGCGAACAGCCCCACGCGCGCGCCGAAATCGCGCACCTCCGGCACGAAGCGGATGAGGTAGACCCAGAAGCCGTAGATCGCGACCGAGACCGCGACCGAATAGATGATGGCCGCGAAGAAGACGAGCGTCGCCGAGCCGTCGAGCAGGCTGCGCACGCCGAGATAGGTGTAGACGCCGGAGGCGAGCGCCAGCGTCGCCAGCACGAAGCGCGTCATCATCTCCAGCGAGGAGACGTGCCCGCGCAGGGCTTTGGCGGTTCTGGCCCGGCTCATCGGGCCCGCTCCGTCGACTGACTCATGGTTTACGCTTCCTTAACGAAACGCACAGAACGCCGCAGGAAGATGGCCGGACAAGGGCCGCCCGGCCCGCGCCGGCCTTACCCTGCGCTCACTTGCACACCAGCGGCGGCGTCGGCACCTCGCCGTCGGCGAGGCCCCACATCTGCTCGCGCCCCTTCCACAGCACCGGCCTGTAGTCGCAATGCTCGCGGTATCCGCCGTCGCGGTCCGCATACTGGGCCCGGCGCTCGGCCTCCATCTCGGCCGCGATGTGGCCCATGCCGACCACGATGCGCTTGTAGCCGGATGGGCTGAGGATGATCAGGTTGCCGAAGGAATCGTCGTAGACGCGCTCCTTGACCCGGCCGGCCTCGGCCGCGCCCAAGCAAAGCGCCAGCGCGGTCGCCGCGCCGGCAAGGGTGATGAAACTCAAACGCATGGCCGTCCCTCCGACGCCTTCGAAACTTCGGGAAACTCCGGCCCCCTCGCGACAGAAGTTAACGCTTTCTTCACTATTGTCACGCGGCGCACCGGTTGCGGTCCACCGCGATTGACTTTCGTGGTTAATTTGGAGACGTAGCGTTCATGACCGCTTCCGACCGCCAGATCGAGATTTCCCAGCTCCGCCTCAAGGATGCGCGCGATTTCGCGCCGCTCCTGGCGGGCTACGCCCAGGCGCTGAAGCGCGGCGCGCCGCGAAGGCCCGACGACGTCTATGCGGAGACCCTGCTTCAGGATCGCGCGGTCGAGGTGATGGGCGCGCGCCTCGACGGGGCGCTCGTCGGCTTCGCCATCTTCGTCGACCTGCCCGAGCCGGTGTCGGGCCTCCGCTGCGGCATGGTCGACCACATCTACGTCCACCACGACCACCGCCAGAAGGGCATCGCCAAGGCGATCGTCGACCTTCTGGCCGACCAGGCCGAGGAGCGCGGCTGGTCCAAGCTGATCCTCAACGCGCCGCGCCAGCCCGAGGACGGCAGGAAACTCTACGAGCAGATCGCCGCCCCCGCCGACTGGACGAGTTTTGTCATCCGCTTCGACGGGAAGTGAGGCGCCCGTTTCCCTCCCCCTTGGGGGGAGGTAAGCGCCGCCCGCCCCGTCCCGGCCATCATCGCGCTTGCGTTCGGCCGCTTTCGGCCTATAGCGTCGCGCGCCATGACGATCCGATCCCTCGCCCGTCGCGGCCGCTCCCTTCTTTTCGCCGCCGCGCCGGCATTGTTGGCCGGGCTGGCCGGCTGCACGGCGATCGAGGCGCCGGAGACGCCGCGCGCCGGGCAGCCCCGGCTTGCCGGCTATGCCTGCGACGACGGCAGCCAGCTACGGATCGAGGGCGCCGGCTCGATGGTGCGCGTCAGCCTGCTCGGCGCGCGCGACGCCAAGACCGGAGAGGAGATCACGCCCGAGCCGGTGGAGCTGCCGGCCTCGCCGCCCGGCCAGTCCACGCGCTTCGGCAAGGATGGCTACGCGCTGGTCATCGAGGGCCGCGAGGCGCTCTACATGAAGGCCGGCCGCGTGCCGCTCACCTGCACGCGCTGAGACGGCGCCGCACCTGCGACGCAAAAATCGATTGAAGGGGCAGGGGCCTTTCCGGCGATCTGCGGAAAATCGATTAAACCGGCCTGCGCGCAGGGTTTTCCCGCTTTGACGCGGTGCAAAAACGGGACTAGAACCCGTTCTGCCTGCGGATGGGGCAGCCTGCGCATTCAGCGCGCGGCATGGCCTGTTCGCGGAGCGAATTTGGGGGAGCCATGAGCCAGCAAGCCACCCGCGCCAGACCTGTATCGCCGCATCTCCAGATCTATCGCTTCACCTGGACGATGGCGATGTCCATCATCCACCGCATCACCGGGATTGCGCTCTATGCGGGCATGCTGCTGATCGCGTGGTGGCTGGTGGCGGCGGCGACCTCGCCCGTGTGGTTCGATACGGCCAACTGGCTGCTCGGCTCCTGGCTCGGCATCCTCGTGCTCGTCGGCTTCACCTGGGCGCTGTGGCACCATGCCTTCGGCGGCATCCGCCATCTTATCTGGGACACCGGCGCCGGGCTCGACAAGAAGACGGCCGTGCTGCTCTCGCAGCTCACGCTGGCCGGCTCGCTCCTGCTCACGGCGGCCACCTGGCTCGTCATTTTCCTGATCGTCTGAGGCCGTCATGAGCGATATGCGCACACCCCTGCGAAGGGTCCGCGGCCTCGGGGCCGCGCGGGAAGGCACGGGTCATTTCTGGTTCGGCCGCGTCAGCGGCGTCGCCCTGCTGTTCCTGTCGCTGTTTGCCGTCGGCGTGGTGTTCGCGCTGCTCGGCAAGGGCTTCGACGAGGCGCGCGCCGTGCTGGCGCAGCCGGTCGTCACCATCGGCCTCTTGCTGTTCGTGGTCATCTCGGCCGAGCACATGCGCCAGGGCATGCTGGAGACGATCCACGACTACGTCCACGGCGAGCTGATGAAGGTCGTCGTCGTCATGCTCAACACGCTGTTCTGCCTGCTGGTCGGCGCGGCCGGCGCGTTCTCCCTGCTCAGAATTTCGTTCGGAGGCTGATCGTGGCAGAGGCAAGAAAGACCATCGCCAAGCCGGCCACGATCGGCAGCGCCTACCGTTTCGTCGATCACGCCTACGACGTGGTCGTGGTCGGAGCCGGGGGCGCCGGCCTGCGCGCCACGCTCGGCATGGCCGAGCAGGGGCTGAAGACCGCCTGCATCACCAAGGTGTTCCCGACCCGCTCGCACACGGTGGCCGCGCAGGGCGGCATCGCCGCCTCGCTGCGCAACATGGGCCCCGACAACTGGCAGTGGCACCTCTACGACACCGTCAAGGGCTCCGACTGGCTCGGCGACGTCGACGCCATGGAATATCTCGCCCGCGAAGCGCCGGCCGCCGTCTACGAGCTGGAGCATTACGGCGTGCCGTTCTCCCGCACCGAGGACGGCCGCATCTACCAGCGCCCGTTCGGCGGCCACATGCAGAATTTCGGCGACGGCCCGCCCGTGCAGCGCACCTGCGCGGCGGCCGACCGCACCGGCCACGCCATCCTGCACACGCTCTACGGCCAGTCCGTGCGCAACAAGGCGCAGTTCTTCATCGAATATTTCGCGCTCGACCTTTTGATGGACGAGAGCGGCGCCTGCACGGGCGTGATGGCCTGGAACCTCGACGACGGCACCATCCACCGCTTCGCCGCCAAGACCGTGGTGCTGGCCACCGGCGGCTACGGCCGCGCCTACCAGACCGCCACCTCCGCGCACACCTGCACGGGCGACGGCAACGGCATGGTTGCCCGCGCCGGCCTGCCCTTGCAGGACATGGAGTTCGTGCAGTTCCACCCGACCGGCATCTACGGCGCCGGCTGCCTCATCACCGAGGGCGCGCGCGGCGAGGGCGGCT
>CAZVTK010000172.1:0-9351 GCA_964629765.1 uncultured Mesorhizobium sp. | reverse complement strand
CAGCAGATCAACCAGGCGCAGATGGACCGCTGGTCCATCGTGACGACGCTGAACTACCTGCCGCACGACAAGGAAGTCGCGATCGTCCAGGCCAAGGCCAAGCACTACCAGAACGAGAAGGGCCGCGACATCGTCGGCAAGATGGTGCGCGTGGCCGACATGACGCGCTCGGCCTTCATCAATGGCGACCTGTCGACCGTGATGAGCCCGCGCACGGTGATCATGTGGGCCGAGAACGCCCAGATCTTCGGCAATGTCGGCTTCGCCTTCCGGCTGACCTTCCTCAACAAGTGCGACGAGCTGGAGCGTTCGGTCGTGGCCGAGTTCTACCAGCGCGCCTTCGGCGAGGAGCTGCCGGAAAGCGCCGCCAACGTGGTTCTGTCGTGACGCATCCTCGTCCCGGGGCGGGATGACCGTGCGATGGGCAAGACGATCGAGCGCATGCGCGCCAATCCCAAGGCGGATTGGCAGATCGACGATGTCGAGAAGGCTTGCCGCGAGGCTGGTGTCGCCTGCATGAAACCTGCCGGGGGATCGCACTACAAGATCGGCAAGCGCGGGGGCGGCCGGCGGTTTACGATCCCGGCGCGACGCCCCATAAAGGCGGTCTATATCATGAAGCTGGTGCAGTTCCTCGACGAGGAGGGTGCCTGATGATCGATCGATCGAAACTGGTGACCGCGGACGGCACGCCGTTCGATCCCGCCCGCTACGAGGTCAGCCTGCGCCCCCTTTCGAAAGAAGAGGGCGGCGGCTGGCTGGCGACGATCCCGGCGCTGCCGGGATGCACCGGCGACGGCGAAACGGAAATGGAGGCTATCGAGGACGTGCGGCTTGCCGCGCTGGAATGGGCGCATGCGGCAGCAGTGGACGGCGATCCCGTACCCGCGCCGCCGCGCGTCAGCCCGATGGCTGCCGAGTAGAGTTCAGGGAACCCATGGCCGGACCGGGCGACAACACGCGGGGCAAGCCGAAGAACGGCACGGAGATGGATGCGTTCAAGCGCGCCGTCTCGGTGTGCGTGCGCGCCATATCGGGCGACAGGGAGCTGGAGGTCGCCTTCTCCAAGGAGCAGCCGGCGCTGATGGGCAGCCGCATGCGCCTGCCCGAGCCGCCGAAGAAGCCGACGGCGGCCGACATCGGCGTGACCCGCGGGCTGGGCGACTCCATGGCGCTGCGCCGCGCCTGCCACGACAGCCGCGTCCATTCGCGGCTCGCGCCCGAGGGCAAGCAGGCCCGCGCCATCTTCGACGCGGTGGAGCAGGCGCGCGTGGAGGCGATCGGCGCCAACGCCATGCGCGGTGTCGCCGACAATCTGGCGCTGATGCTGGAGGACCGCTACGCCAAGTCCAACCTCGCCGCCGTGACCGACCAGGCCGACGCGCCGCTGGCCGACGCGGTGGCGCTGATGGTGCGCGAGAAGCTGACCGGCCGCGCGGTTCCCACGAGCGGCGCGCGGGTGGTGGAGCTGTGGCGCAGCTTCGTCGAGCAGAAGGCCGGCGCCGGGCTCGACGGCCTCACCGGCAAGATCGAGGACCAGGACGCCTTCGCCCGCATCGTGCGCGACATGCTCGCCTCCATGGATATGGCCGAGGAGCTGGGCGAGGACCGCAGCGACGACGAGAGCGAGGACGACGACGAGGACCAGCCCGAGGGCGAGGACCAGTCGGAGGAAGGCGGCGAGTCGGAAACAGGCGACCAGGACGCCGAGGCCGAGGAGACCGACGCGCCGGCCGAGGACCAGGAGGCCGGCGAGAGCGAGGCCGCCGATTCCGACACCGACGAGATGGCCGACGACGAGGATCTCGACGCCGAGACGCCGGGCGAGAGCCGCAGGCAGCAGGACCCGCTCGCCAACCTGCCGGCCCAGCTCGACTACAAGATCTATTCCACGGCCTTCGACGAGACCGTCGGCGCCGAGGAACTGTGCGACGAGGAAGAGCTCGACCGGCTGCGCGCCTATCTCGACAAGCAGCTCGCCAATCTCCAGGGCGTGGTCGGGCGGCTCGCCAACCGCCTCCAGCGCCGCCTGATGGCGCAGCAGAACCGCTCCTGGGACTTCGACCTGGAGGAAGGCACGCTCGACCCGGCGCGCCTCGTACGCGTGGTCATCGACCCGATGCAGCCGCTCTCCTTCAAGCAGGAGCGTGACACCAATTTCCGCGACACGGTCGTCACGCTGCTGCTCGACAATTCGGGCTCCATGCGCGGACGCCCGATCACGGTCGCGGCGACCTGCGCCGACATCCTCGCCCGCACGCTGGAGCGCTGCGGCGTGTCGGTGGAGATCCTCGGCTTCACCACGCGCGCCTGGAAGGGCGGCCAGTCGCGCGAGCAATGGCTGAAATCGGGCAAGCAGGCCAATCCCGGCCGGCTCAACGATCTGCGCCACATCGTCTACAAGTCGGCCGACGCGCCGTGGCGGCGCGCAAGGCGCAATCTCGGCCTGATGATGCGCGAGGGCCTGCTCAAGGAGAACATCGACGGCGAGGCGCTGCTGTGGGCGCACCAGCGCCTGATCGGCCGGCCCGAGCAGCGCAAGATCCTGATGATGATCTCCGACGGCGCGCCGGTGGACGATTCGACCCTTTCGGTGAACCCGGGCAACTATCTGGAGCGCCACCTGCGCGGCGTGATCGACCTGATCGAGACGCGCTCGCCGGTGGAGCTGCTCGCCATCGGCATCGGCCATGACGTGACGCGCTACTATCGCCGCGCCGTGACCATCGTCGATGCCGAGGAGCTCGCCGGGGCCATGACCGAGCAGCTCGCCTCCCTGTTCGGCGAGGAAAGCACGCGCGGCCAGTCCCGGGGCGGCGGGGGCGGCTACGCCCGGGGCGGCAGGCCAGAGGGGGGTGCGAAGGGGCGCAATCGCCGCGCTATTCGCCTCCCTCATGGCCTCCCCCGCTTTCGCCGACCCCGCGCCGTTCGAGGCGATGGAGATCCGCGCCTATCCCATCGAGCAGTTCCGCATCGGCACATCGCAGACAAGGTTCGGCCCGCTGGAATTCGTCGGCGGCCTGTCGATGACCTCGTCCGGCCGCAATTTCGGCGCGCTGTCCAGCTTCGCCTTCGCCACGCCGGGGGGTGATTTCATCGGCGTGGCCGACACCGGTTTCTGGTTCTTCGGCAGCATCGAACGCGACGCCGGGGGCAGGCCCGCCGGCATCGCCGATTTCCGCATGCAGCCGATGGTGGACGCGAGCGGCGCGGAGCTTCTGGGCAAGTTCGAATCCGACGGCGAGGGCATCGACCTTTCCGGCACGCGCGTGACGGCGAGCTTCGAGCGGGCGCACCGCATCGTCGAGTTCGAGCTGACGGAGCGCGGTATCGGCGAGCCGGGCCGCGAGATTCCGTTCTTCGTGCCGCGCAACGAGCTGCGGCAGAACCGCGGTTTCGAGACGGTGGCGAGCGCGCCCGCCGGCGGGCCGCTGGCCGGCGCGCGGGTGGCCGTGACCGAAAAGAGCCTCGACCGCAACGGCGACCTCTTCGCCGCCATCCTCGACGGCCCTCAGCGCGGCATCTTCACGGTCGTGCGCACCGGCGACTACGACGTCACCGACGGCGCCTTCCTGCCGAACGGCGACCTGCTTCTGCTGGAGCGCAAGTTCGCCATGGCGAGCGGCGTCGAGATGCGCCTGCGGCGCATCGACGGCAGCACGATCCGCAAGGGCGCGCGCGCCGACGGGCCCGTGCTGATGGAGGCCAACATGGCCTACCAGATCGACAATATGGAGGGGCTGGACGTCTGGCAGCGCGACGACGGCGCGGTGATGGTGTCCATGGTCTCCGACGACAACCACTCCATCCTCCAGCGCAACCTCTATCTGGAGTTCCGCCTGCTGGAGGACTAGCCGCGCCGCAGCGCCGGTCAGAAGCTGACCGAAGGCGGCTTCATGTCCTCCGCATCCACCGTGAAGGTGGCGAAGGGTTTCGCGTCGGTGAACCAGATCCAGGTCCAGATGATGGTCGGGAAGGTGCGCAGCGACGTGTTGTAGACCCGCACCGCCTCGATATAGTCGCGCCGCGCCACCGCGATGCGGTTTTCCGTGCCCTCCAGTTGCGCCTGAAGCGCGAGGAAATTCTGGCTGGCCTTGAGGTCGGGATAGTTCTCCACCACCGCGAGCAGGCGCGACAGCGCGCCCGTCAGCGCCCCTTGCGCGTCCTGGAACGCCTTCAGCGCCGCCGGGTCGGTCAGCGTCTCGCCGGTGATCTGGATCTGCGTGGCCGCCGCCCGCGCCGCCACCACGGCTTCCAGCGTCTCGCGCTCGTGGGCTGCATAGCCCTTCACCGTCTCGACCAGATTGGGAATGAGGTCGGCGCGCCGCTGGTACTGGTTCAGCACCTCGCTCCACGCCGCCTTCGCCTTCTCCTCGTTGGTCGGAATCGTGTTGAAGCCGCAGGCCGACAGCAGCGGCAGCAGCAGCAAGAGCAGCGCGGCGCGCAAGACGGGCCGCGGCGCGGCGTGGGATATGGAAAGGGCGGTCATCGGTTCCCTCGCTTGGGATTGCGGCGTGGAAGATAGCGCGCCGCACGCGGGAATTGAAGCCGCGGCCGGTCGTAGCGGGCAGCGACCTATCTCGCCCGCGACGAATCGGGCTAGGTGACGGGCGCCGGTTGCTGCGCCGAGGCGGCGCACCGGCATGGCGGCGAAGGAGCGGAGCATGATCATCGAGGTCGCGACCATCAAGGTGAAGCCGGGTTCGGAAGCGGACTTCGAGGCTGCGGTGAAGCTGGCGGCCGATATCTTTCGCCGCGCGGCCGGTTGCCTGGGCTTCGCGCTGACGCGCTGCGTGGAAGACCCGTCGCATTTCGACGTGTTGATCCGCTGGAAGACGCTCGAAGACCATACGGTCGGCTTCCGCAACTCGCCGCTCTTTGCCGAATGGCGCGCGCTGGTCGGCCCGCATTTCGCCGAGCCGCCCTCGGTGAAGCACTATTTCAACCTGTTCGACCCGATCACCTTCTGAGGGCAGGCGCGTCCGCTCGATCTACGATCGCGCTACGATCGCGGCCGAAAGGCTCTTGCCACGCACCGGGTTTCGTTTGAAAAGAAAACGAAACCCGTTGTGACAGGATACACGCATGTTCCTTTCGGATCGTCAGGCGGCCATCATCGCGCTGGCGAAGGACAATGGCCGGGTGCTGGTCGAGGAGCTCGCCGCCTATTTCAACGTCACGCCGCAGACGATCCGCAAGGATCTCAACGACCTGTGCGACGAGCGGCTGCTGACCCGCGTCCACGGCGGGGCGCTCTTTCCCTCCGGCATCGAGAACATGGAGTACGAGGCGAGGCGCCAGATCGCCGCCGACGAGAAGGACGCGATCGGCCGCGCCGCGGCGCGCATCATCCCCCACAACGCCTCGCTCTTCATCAATATCGGCACCACGACGGAAGCCGTCTCCAAGGCGCTGCTCGACCATGCCGGTCTCATGGTCATCACCAACAACATCAATGTCGCCAACAGGATGCGGGTCTATCCCTCGATCGAGGTGGTGATCGCCGGCGGCGTGGTGCGCGGCTCGGACGGCGGCGTGGTGGGCGAGGCCGCGGTCGACTTCATCCGCCAGTTCAAGGTCGACTATGCGGTGATCGGCACGTCCGCCATCGACCATGACGGGGCGCTGCTCGACTTCGACTTCCGCGAGGTCAAGGTGGCGCAGGCCATCATCGCCAATGCGAGGCACGTCGTCCTCGTCGCCGATTCCACCAAGTTCGAGCGCAACGCGCCGGTGCGCATCGGCCATCTGTCGCAGGTCAACACCTTCATCACCGATAGCTGCCCGTCCGCCTCGATCCGCCGTATCTGCGAGGAGGCCGAGGTGCGGCTGATCGAGACCGCGCTTTCCTGACCCGCGCGGATATTTCGTTTGACATTCGTATTCGGCGCGACTTAGCTTCTGACTGACGCGCATTGCCGCAATTTTGCTGCATTGCGAAACCGTCTGGAGGCCCCGTGGGCGTCGTCCACGACATCTTCATCATCGGCGGCGGCATCAACGGATGCGGCATCGCGCGCGACGCGGCGGGGCGCGGCTTCTCCGTCTGCCTCGCCGAGATGAACGATCTGGCGAGCGGCACCTCGTCGGGCTCGACCAAGCTGATCCATGGCGGCCTGCGCTACCTCGAATATTACGAGTTCCGGCTGGTGCGCGAATCGCTGATGGAGCGCGAGGTGCTGTGGCGCGACGCGCCCCACATCATCCGGCCGCTGCGCTTCGTGCTGCCACAGGCGGAGCCGGCCATCCGGCCGGCCTGGATGGTGCGCATCGGCCTGTTCCTCTACGACCATCTGGGCGGGCGCAAGCTGCTGCCGCCCACGCGCACGCTCGACATGCGCACGGACCCGGCCGGCGCGCCGCTGAAAAAGCTCTTCCGCCGCGCCTTCGAATATTCAGACTGCTGGGTGGACGATGCGCGGCTCGTGGTGCTCAACGCCCGCGACGCGGCCGACCGCGGCGCGACCATCCGCACCCGCGCCAAGGTGGTGGCGGCGCGGCGCGAGGGCGCCGTGTGGGCCGTTGACGTGGAGGACCGCGCCAGCGGCGCCGTCGAGACCGTGCGGGCGCGGCTGCTGGTCAACGCCGCCGGGCCGTGGGTCGATCACGTGCTGGGCGTCGTCGCCGGGCGCAACGGCGCCCGCAACGTCAGGCTGGTGCAGGGCAGCCACATCGTCGTCCGCCGCAAGTTCGAGGGCGAGCGCGCCTATTTCTTCCAGAACCGCGACGGCCGCATCATCTTCGCCATCCCCTACGAGGGCGACTTCACGCTGATCGGCACGACCGACCGCGACTATCAGGGCGACCCCGGCGCGGTGCGCATCAGCGACGAGGAGACCGACTATCTGTGCGCCGCCGCGAGCGAATATTTTGCGCAGGCCGTGCAGCGCGCCGACATCGTCTGGACCTATTCGGCGGTGCGCCCGCTCTACGACGACGGCGCGTCGAAGGCGCAGGAGGCGACCCGCGACTATGTGCTGGCGCTCGACGCGCCGTCCGGCGCAGCGCCGCTCCTGTCGGTGTTCGGCGGCAAGATCACCACCCACCGCCGGCTGTCGGAGCATATGCTGGAGAAGATCGAGGCCCTGCTCGGGGAAAGGGGCATGCCGTGGACCGCCGGCGCGGCGCTTCCGGGCGGCGACTTCCCCCATGACGGCTATGCAGCCGAGGTGGCGCGTCTCGCCGCCGCCTTCCCCTTTCTGGCTGAGGGCCACGCGGCGCGGCTGGTGCGCCTTTACGGCACGCGCGCGCGCGCCATCTTGGGCGACGCGAAATCGGCCGCCGACCTCGGCCGCCATTTCGGCGCCGACCTCTACGAG
Organism: uncultured Mesorhizobium sp.; assembly: GCA_964629765.1. Taxonomy (GTDB): domain Bacteria; phylum Pseudomonadota; class Alphaproteobacteria; order Rhizobiales; family Rhizobiaceae; genus RCIO01. Next base: position 2,032 of record CAZVTK010000172.1, on the reverse strand, counting down.
GCGGAGCTGCGCCATCTGGTCGGGCAGGAATGGGCGATGACGGCCGAGGACGTGCTGTGGCGCCGCACCAAGCTGGGACTGAGGCTGACGCGGGAGGAGGCGTCGGCGGTGGAGGAATACATGCACGGCGCAGCGGGAGTGCACAGCGCGGCCGCGGAATGAAGCGGCCGCGGCTTCCGCGGCGCTCTCCGGGAGGAGAAAAATGCTGGAACTGAGGAACGTGACGAGGACGGTGGGCGGCGCGGAGCACATCCGCGACGTGAGCCTGTCCTTGCGCCACGGCTCGCTGAACGTGCTGCTCGGGCCGACCCTGTCCGGCAAGACGACGCTGATGCGCCTGATGGCCGGGCTCGACCAGCCGACCGCCGGCTCGGTCTGGTTCGACGGGCGCAACGTGACCGGCGTGCCGGTGCAGAAGCGCAACGTCGCCATGGTCTACCAGCAATTCATCAACTACCCGGCGATGAGCGTGTACGAGAACATCGCCTCGCCGCTGCGCGTGGCCGGTGCCGATGCGGCGACGATCGACAGCGAGGTGCGGCAGGCCGCCGAGCTCCTGCGCCTGACGCCCTACCTCGCCCGCACCCCGCTCAACCTGTCCGGCGGCCAGCAGCAGCGCACGGCGCTCGCCCGCGCCATCGTCAAGAAGGCCGGGCTGGTGCTGCTCGACGAGCCGCTGGCCAATCTCGACTACAAATTGCGCGAGGAGCTGCGCGCCGAGCTGCCGCGCATCTTCTCCGAATCGGGCGCGATCTTCGTCTATGCGACGACCGAGCCGCACGAGGCGCTGCTGCTCGGCGGCAGCACCGCGACGCTGAGCGAGGGCCGCGTGACGCAGTTCGGGCCGACGGTCGAAATGTTCCGCCGCCCCGTCGACCTGATCACCGCCCGCACCTTCTCCGACCCGCCGCTGAACACGATCGCGCTGCGCAAGACGGGGCCGGTCTTCGCGCTGGACGGCGGGGCCGGCCTCCCGGCGCCGGCGTCCGTCGCCGGCGCGGCCGACGCGCTCTACACGATCGGCTTTCAGCCCCACCACCTCGCCCTCGCCCCGCAGGGCGAGCGCTCGGTGCCGCTCGCCGCGCGCGTCGAGGTCACCGAGATCACCGGGTCGGAGACCTTCGTGCATCTGACCTTCGCCGATGCGCGCTGGGTCATGCTGGCGCCGGGCATCCACCATTTCGAGCCGGGCGAGGCGGTCACCGTGCATGTCGACGCGCGCCATCTCATGGTCTTCGACGTCGAGGGCCGCGCGGTGAATGCGCCGGCGGGCGCGCCGGCGCCGGCGACGAGCTGAGGAGGGACGCGCATGGCACGCATCGACCTCGACCGCATCCGCCACGCCTACGGCGCCAACCCGCGCTCGGACGCCGACTACGCGCTGAAGGAAGTGCACCACGCCTTCGAGGACGGCGGCGCCTATGCGCTGCTGGGGCCGTCGGGCTGCGGCAAGACGACCTTGCTCAACATCATCTCCGGCCTGCTGACGCCCTCGCATGGGCGGCTGCTCTTCGACGGCACCGACGTGACCGGCCTGCCGACGCAGGCGCGCAACATCGCGCAGGTGTTCCAGTTTCCGGTGATCTACGACACGATGACGGTCTACGGCAATCTGGCCTTCCCGCTGCGCTACCGCGGCATGGCCGAGCCCGAGGTCGACCGCCGCGTGCGCGAGACGCTGGCGCTCATCGACCTCGAGGACTGGGCGAAGCGCAAGGCGCGCGGCCTGACCGCCGACCAGAAGCAGAAGATCTCGCTCGGCCGCGGGCTGGTGCGCCACGACGTCAACGCCATCCTCTTCGACGAGCCGCTGACCGTCATCGACCCGCACATGAAATGGGTGCTGCGCTCGCAGTTGAAGCAGCTCCACAAGCGCTTCGGCTACACGATGGTCTATGTCACGCACGACCAGACCGAGGCGCTGACCTTCGCCGACCATGTCGTCGTCATGTATGAGGGCGAGGTCGTGCAGATCGGCACGCCCGCCGAGCTCTTCGAGCGGCCGAAGCATACTTTCGTCGGCTACTTCATC
>CAZVTK010000171.1:0-9429 GCA_964629765.1 uncultured Mesorhizobium sp. | reverse complement strand
GGCGCGGGTGCCCAAGGTGACGATGATCATCGGCGGCTCGTTCGGCGCCGGCAACTACGGCATGTGCGGCCGCGCCTATTCGCCCCGCTTCCTGTGGATGTGGCCCAATGCGCGCATCTCGGTCATGGGCGGCGAGCAGGCCGCCACCGTGCTCTCGCTGGTCCGCCGCGAAGGCATCGAGCGCAAGGGTCGATCGTGGAGCGCCGAGGAGGAAGCCGCCTTCCGCGCGCCGATTCTCGACAAGTACGAGCGCGAGGGCCACCCGCTCTATTCGTCCGCCCGCCTGTGGGACGACGGCATCATCGACCCTGCAAAAACCCGCGACGTGCTGGCGCTGTCGCTGTCGGCGGCGCTGAATGCCGGGATCGCAGAGACGAAGGTCGGCGTCTGGAGGATGTGATGAAGCAGAAGACTCAAGCTGCCGAAGGCGCGCCGGCGAAGAAGCACCGCGTCTTTTCGATCAGCTTCGCCAGCGTCTATCCGCACTATGTCGCGAAGGCCGAAAAGAAAGGCCGCAGCAAGGAGGAGCTCGACCGCATCATCTTCTGGCTGACCGGCTATGACGCGCCGGCGCTGGAACGGATTCTTCGGGACAAGACCGATTTCGAGACCTTTTACACCAAGGCTCCCGCCCTCAATCCCGCTCGCACCATGATCACGGGCATGATCTGCGGCATCCGCGTCGAGGAGATCGAGGACCCGCTGATGCGCGAGCTGCGCTATCTCGACAAGCTGGTCGACGAGCTGGCCAAGGGGCGGCCGATGGAGAAGATTCTCCGCAGCGCCTGAGCAAACGCTTTCGCGCCGTCCTCGGGCGCGCTCCGGGGATGACGGCGTCGGGTTGTATCGCCTATGCCTTCGCCCGCTTCTCGTCTCCGGCCGAAAAATGCGCAAGCTGGTCCGCATGCGCCTTGCGGAAGGCCGGCCGCGCGGTGGTGCGCTCGACATAGGCTTCCAGCACCGGCGGGCAGACGGCCCGCACCTTCCTGACGCGCAGCACGTCGGCCATCAAGAGGTCGGCGACGGTGAACCGCCCCGCCGCCAGCCATTCGCGCGTTGAAAGCACGGCCTCGAGCCGTTGCAGGCGCGACCCGAGCCAGTCCTCGAGCGGATTCTTGCCCTCTGCTGTCAGGCCGCCGGTGATCCCTATGAACCACCACGGCACGCTGACCATCTCCATCGAGTTGAGCGCGGCGACGACCCATTCCAGCGTCTGCGCCTCGCCTTGGGCGTCGCGGGGCATCAACGCCTCGCTCTTCTTCGCCAGATGCAGCAGGCAGGCGCCGCTCTCGAAAATCGTGATGCCGTCGTCGTCGAGGAAGGGCACCTGCGCGAAGGGTTGGCGGGCAAGATGCTCCGGCCCGCGATTGCCGAACGGCACTACGCGCACCTCATAGTCGAGCCCCGCTTCCTCGCAGGCCCAGCGCAGCCGCAGGTCGCGCACGAAGCCGCGCGGTCCCGGCGGCACCCAGTCATAGGTCCAGATGATCAGGCCGCTCATGCCGATGCTCTCCCGTTGACGTGGTCCTGCGTATCGCAAATGCGGCGCCGGCGCATGGGGTTCCGGGCGGGCAAGCGCTGAATGCGCGGATCGAGGACACGAGGACACGAGGACCGGCGTCCGCAGGATGTGAACAGAATTCGCGCCAAGCCGTTGATCGGGCTGAATTCCGCCCGCGACTTATCCCCTCTGTTTTGCGATCGCTCAAAATCCTTCCTGTGTATTGCGGGAAGGATGCGATGGGCGCGGCGGACTACAAACAGGCATCTCTCAGACTGGCGCAAGCCGTCGCGGTCTTGCGCTTGCAGCTTGCGGCGGAGCGTTTCAGGCGTGAGCTCCGGTACAATCCGAACTGGCATCTTCAGCCGCGCGTGCCTGCGGGGAACCCGGATGGAGGGCCGTGGACCGCCTGCTTTTTCGGCGCGGCTGGTCCGCTGCTTCCCATCCTTCAGCGCGTCGGGTGGACTGCGGTGGCGCGGCTTCGCGAAGCCGCGCGCGAGCTTGCGCCGCGTCTTCGCAGTGTTCCGCGGCGATGGGGCGAGCGGCAACCCTCCGAAGATAGTTATGATGAGGAGACACGCCGGATCAGCCCGAATTCCTCTCAGCGTCACGGCCACCCAAATATCCGCTTTCGCAACGAGGACGAACTACGCCGCTACCTTGGCCCCGCCAGCGCTGGGCGCGAATGGCATCACATCGTGGAGAAGCGGCTTGCCGGGCGGCCGGAGTTTCCAGCGGAGCTAATCCACAGCACAGATAATATCATCAGTCTGCCCGTGGAAGTCCATCACAGAGTGACTGCAAGAATGAACACGCGAGACAGGGCATATTAGAACAATGTGATGCGGTATGCAATCGAGAAGCGGTCCTTTGCAGAGCAATATAACATCGGACTTGAACTTGTTGAAGAAGTGCTTGAGGATTTTGGCTATGATCCATCATATTTCTGAAGACAGGATCCGGCGTCTTGTCGTCCGTTTTCTCGAACACGCACAGAGGCGGATCGAGGCGGTGCGAAGCCTCGACACGCCTGCGGCCAATCGCAGCTTTCTCAATCGGGTCGCGGCAAGTGACCAGTTGGTCGCATCGGAGGAAGGAAGGCGCGAGCTGGAGCGGCTGCTGATGCATCCCGAACTTCATATCCGGGTCACCGCCGCCTGTCTTGTGCTGGACTGGGCTGCTGAGAAGGCCATCCCGATACTGGGAAGCGTGCTCGATGCCGATCTCTCAGACATTCCATCGGTGGACGAATGTCTGGATATAAGGCTGAGTGCCAAGGACATGCTGTTTGTCCACTTCGGCATCCGGCCTGGCGATCGCAACGACCTGATCGAGCCGCTGCGGAAATACGGAATAGAGCTGAGGCGCCGCCATCGTCCAGATTGAAGCTGCGAAAATGGTTGCTCCGAACCTCGACCGTATTTGCCATGTTCTCCTGACGGAGTGGGACCCTATCGGCGTGCGGGATATCGGGCAGGCACGCGACGAGTATAATGCCTATGCTCCACAGATCGCATCGCTACTGGCGGCAAACGCGACGGTTTCGGCAATCAGCGAGCATCTGCTGCTGATCGAAACCGAACGCATGGGGCTGCCGCCGGATCGCATTCGCGCGGAACGCGTGGCGGCGATGCTCCACATGCATCATCATGGTCGGTAGCCGCCCTCCTGTCACATCGCGGGTGGCGAGACGCCGGCGCTGAATGCGCAGATCAGGGAGACGAAGGTAGCGTGTGGAGGATTTGAGAGAAGTTCTTGAGGAGGTGGGGCATGACCCGGGCGATTTCTAGGGCAACTGACAAGGAACTCGCCCGGAGCTTCGTGAAATATGTCGAGCTGCAGCGGGCTGCTCTCAAGGGTGATGAAAATATTCCCTTGTTCAATCGGTATTTTCTGAAGATGCGCCCCGTTGGTGGCCGCGTCCTCGACGGGAAGGGCGCTGCTCGAGGGATTTCTCCGGAGCCCCCAACCGTTCATTCGTCTTCGCGCCGCCCAGCGGGCACGCGAATGGGCGCCCGCCCTCGCAATTCCCGTGCTCGGTCAATTGCTCGCCGATGAACTTGATCCGGTACTTCAATATCAAGACCTTCGATCACAACGACCTGATCGCGCCGCTCGCAGCCTACGGGATTGATCTGCCCTGGCGGGATCACGGCGCCTGGCAGTGAGGCAGTGGCAGCGCAAGGCGCATGAAGGTCGCGCGTCCTTGCGGATGCCCGTCGTCCGGCCCGCCGCCGTGGCGGCGATCATCGTCCGAGATCGAACGAGCGCGTGAAGCGCAACCCGGCGCTCCATTCGAGCATCTGCGAGGGGAACTGCCCCAGCGGCGCGGGGGTGGCGATGGCGAGGCTGGTGCGGCCGGCGCCGGCCGCCAGCGTGGCGAAGGCGCCGAGCGACAGTGTCGTGCCGTTGCGCGTGCGGCGCGTGTAGGAAAGCTCCAGGCCGCCGCGCACGAAGGCGTACTCGAACCTGATGTTCGGCACAGGCCCGAGGTCGGGACGCAGGAGGTGGCTGTCGTCCACGCGCCTGTAGCCGGCGGTCACCTCGCCCGTGAGGTTGAGGCTGTCGCGCGCCGAGAGGTTGAAGCCGAGCTCCAGCCCGCCGCCCGCGCCCGCATCGTAGATGCGATGCGAGATCACCTCGGTTCCCGGCGCAAGCGCCGGCAGCACCGCGCAGACGGCGCCGCAGCGCAGGTTCAGCGCGGATATCATCGACGTGCCGAGCCGGGCCGAAACGAACGGGGCGGCGGCGTGGCGGCCCCGCGCGAAGGGTCGCGACAACGGCGCATAGCGCAGGCCAAGGCCGAGGGAATCGACCAGCTTCGCATCGCTGAAGGTTTCGGACAGAAGCACCTGCCCGGCCAGGAAGTCGAGATCCCTGAACCGGCCCGTCCCGGCGACGCCGAGCGTCATGCCGGCATCGAGCCAGCCGCCGCGCGGCAGGCCGGTTCCCCTGACCCCGAGCCCGATGACGGCCCGGTGCACCGGCAGATATTCCAGCACGCTGGTCGGGCTTCCGAGCAGCGCATTGGCGCCGCTGGAATCGAGGGTCAGGAACAGGCCGCCCGTGTCCGCGGTCACGCTGATCGACGGGGTTGCGACCCTCTCCGTTGCGATCATGTCCGCCGCGGCCGGGGCGACGCACGGCCCCGCGACGAGCACGAAGGCGGCCCCGGCCACCCGAAGGGGGCCGAGGTCGGCTCCAGCCGCCCGAAGGAAGGCCACGCTAATACGACGCCTTCAACTGGATGCCGATGTCATGGCTGTCGAACTGGTAGAACACGTTGTCCGACCATTGCTTCCTGAACTCATAGTAGAGCGAGGGCATGAGGCCGGGCAAGGTTTTGAGCGGCTGGAACCTGAGCTTGCGGTGGCCGATCTCGCCGCGAAGGGCGAGGTGGGTGTCGCTCTGGTTGGGGCCGGTCGACAGCGGCGGCGGGCGCGAATGCCACCGCGCGCCGACGCTCGCCTGTCCTCCCAGCACCAGCCCGGCCTGCGACAGATGGTCGAAGCGCAGCGACGCCGTGGCGCCGAAGAAGCGGCGCAGCGGATCGTCGCTGTGGAAGATGTTGGTCGCAAGCGACGCGGTCATGCGGGTCGACGATGCGACGGGCCGCGAATAGTTGAAATTGTTGTCGAACTGCCAGCCATCGCTCCACGGCGCCGTCACGTTCATGTGGCGGGCGAGGATGCCGGACCAGCCGAGGCTGGCCGCGTTGCCGAGCTCGACGACGCCGGCGCCCCACAGGCCGAGGCGCGTTGCGTCGTGGGCGCTGGCCTGGTAGCCGATCGAGGCGAAGGGCGACAGGATCAGCGTGGCGGCCCGCCATCGCGAAAAATGCATGGGCAGCTCGACGGTGAGCGAGGGGTTCAGCAGCTGGTCGATCGTCGAGAGGGAGAGATCGAGGCGGGCGACGCCGGCGATCGAGAAATCCTTGCTGGTGTAGAAATTCCGCCGCACCGAGACGCCGCCGCGAAAGGTCACGCCCGGCGCGCCGCGCGCATTGTCGGGGATCGTCAGCCCGAACAGATCGGTCGCCGCGGTCTGGCGGCTGGCATTGGTCGACGGCACGACCTCGAAATAGCCCTCGACCGCAAACCGCTCCGCGCGCAGCGAGCTGCGGATCTGCTCGTAGACGATCTTCTGCGGACCCGCCGGCAGGATCGCGACGATCGCGTTGAGCTCGGCCTCGGCCTTCGTCCTGTCGCCGCCGGCCGCATGGCACATATAGGCCAACTCGCGCACGGCCACGAAATTGGGCCGCAGCGACGACAGGAGCTCCAGCGCCGGCAAGGCCTCCGCGCATCGCTGCTGCTGCACGAGCCGCGCCGCGCTGACGAAAAGCGCGAAGAAGTCGCCCGCCGCCGCGGCCTCGTCGAGCAGCCGCGCCTCCTGCTCGGCGACCTCCCATTCGGCCGCGCCGATGGCCCTGAACATCGCCTCGACGGACGGCGCCGCCCATGCCGAGGCGACGGTGACGAGCGCTGCCGCAAGGGCGATCGCGGCGCGCCGGACGGCGTTCGCGCAAGACCGTGCGGAAGTGCGGATTCTCAAGACGCTGCTCGACGCTGGAACGGGAGGCGCTCCGGCAAGGCGGGAACCTTGCCGGAGCATGCCGCGGCTACGGGTTGTTCTGCCTGTTGGCGAGGAAGATGCCGCCCATGTCGACTTCCTTCGTCTTGCAGGTCCCCGGGTTGTTCGGGTTGGTGCATGACGAGAAGTCGGTGATGATCCCCTTTCCGACGCCCGCGCCGGCCATCTGCTCGGCATTGGGTCCGAAGAAGGCCCCGGCAATATCGCCGTTCATTCCCGTCGGATTGTTGGGACCGCGCGAAACCTTGCCCGCGAACTGGTTCTGGTTGACGATTTCCGCGTTGACCAGCGTGTGCGGCGCGGGATGGTCGAAGCTCCGTGCAAAGCCGGTGATCTTGTTGGTGTTGAAATCCACGTTCATGCTGACAAAGCCGTCGGGGCCGATGATGACGTCGCTGCCGTCCTTCACGCCGAAGACATACTGGCCATTGTACATCGCCGTCTGGTTCTTGGGCATGTTCGCGCCCGGCGTCTCCAGCCCGGTCACCAGCAGGCCGTATCCGTCCGCACCCGGAACCACCCACTGGTCCTTGCTGGGGATAGGCTGCTGCCAGGCGCCGCCGCCCTTCACGAAGGCGGCGACGGAAACATAGTCGCTGTTCATCAGGATCGCGCCGTTCTGCCCCGCCGCAGGGTTGCCCATCGTATTGCCGAAGCCGTGATAGGCGTAGTTCTTCCCGCCGATGTTCCGGCCGCCGGTCAGGCCGTTGCGGTTCATCGTGTAGGACTGCCCGCCGAACTCGATCTTGACCTTGCCGGGCTCGGAGCGGTCGACCTTGCCGATCGCATAGGTGCCCACCGTGGTCGTTGCGGCGGTCTGCGTGGCCGAAGCCAGGCCGAAGCCCTCCACCGGTCCTTGCTCCTGCGCCTGCGTGATGGTCCGGCCCGGGTTGGCGGGGTCGGCCATCGTCGGCTTGTAGCTCGACATCATCTGGGTGCTGGTCAGCGGTGTGCCGCCCCCGACCTTGCCCGGATCCAGCACCTCGGTCACCGGCGTGCCGCATCCCGAAAGCAGGGCGGCGCAACAGGCGGACGAGATCGCCCACATCATGGTTTTGAACGGACTGCTCATCACTCCCCCCTTCTGCACGCACGCCGGCCCAAGCCACGCGGCTGTCCCCTGCCGCGTACATGTTGTCGCGTCTTGTCGCTAAGTGTTGGCGCATTTTTTACAGCGAGTCGAGAGTAATGTTCCCTGTCGGCAAGCTTGTACCGAAGGCTGCGCGCGCCCGACTTCCGAAATTCCTCTACCCGCCGATCTCCGCCCTGACGGCGGCAAAAACCGCCTCGAACATCCCGGTCGTCAGCACGCCGGTATTCGTGTTGTAGCGCGAGCAGTGGTAGCTGGAGAACAGCGTCACGCCGCCGACCTCGGTGCGCCCGCCATGCGTGAACTTGTGCGCCGCGACGCGCCCGCCCAGCGCCCGCACCGTCGACTGGTGCGCGATGGCCCCCAGCGCCAGCACGGCGCGAAGGTTGGGGAAGGCGGCGAGCGTCGGCGTCAGAAATTGCCGGCAGTTCGAGATTTCCGCGCCCTCCGGCTTGTTCTGCGGGGGAACGCAGCGCACCGCATTGGTGATCGCCGCGTCGCGCAGCTCCAGCCCGTCGTCCGGCCGCGCGGCGAAACAGTCGTTGGCAAAGCCGAACTTCGCCAGCGTCGCGTAGAGCAGGTCGCCGGCATAGTCGCCGGTGAAGGGCCGCCCGGTGCGGTTGGCGCCGCGCAGGCCGGGCGCGAGCCCGACGATCAGCAGGCGGACGGCGCCGACCCCCGCGGGCGGCATGAAGGTGAGCACCGGCGCGTTGTGCCAGCCTGGCTCCTTCGCCCGCCATTGAAGGATGAAGCTGCGCAGGCGCGGGCAGATCGGGCAGTCGGCGGAGGGCTCGGCAAGCGCCGCGGCGCTGCCGGGGGCGAGGACGGGAGCAGGGGCGGCCACGGCGGCCCCTCCGCTCAGTAGTCGTCCCCGTCCGCGTCGCTCACGGAGGCGGATGCCGGCGTCACCGGCTCGTGGCGCCGGACCGGACGCTCCGACGGGTCGCGCCCGACCTCGGCCTTCAGGCTCATGAGGTCGATGAAATGGTCCGCCTGCCGGCGCAGGTCGTCGGAGATCATCGGCGGCTGCGAGGCCATGGTCGAGACGATCGACACCTTGCGCCCGCGCCGCTGGAGCGCGTCGACCAGCGAGCGGAAATCCCCGTCGCCGGAGAACAGCACGAAATGGTCGACGGCTTCGTGGAAGGCGAGCTCCAGCGCGTCGATGGTGAGCTCGATGTCCATGTTGCCCTTGATCTTGCGTCGGCCGGTCGAGTCGGTGAATTCCTTCGCCGGCTTGGTGACGACCTTGTAGCCATTGTAGTCCAGCCAGTCGATCAGCGGGCGGATGGACGAGTATTCCTGGTCCTCGACCAGCGCGGTGTAGTAGTAGGCGCGCACCAGATAGCCGCGCTTGTGGAAACTCTCCAGCAGCTTGCGGTAGTCGATGTCGAAGCCCAGCGCCCGCGAGGTGGCGTAGAGATTGGCGCCGTCGATGAAGAGCGCGATCTTCTCGCGAGGGTCGAACATGGAAAGGTCCTTTCTGAAATCTCGTGTCGCAATATGCAATTTCGCTTCGCGGCAATTGCGAAGGCCATTGCGAGGGAATGTCTTGGGACTTAGCGCTGCCGGCGATTCTTTCCAAGGCCGCCGGCCCGGTTTCGCGAGAGTGTGAAGCGCCCGCCGCGCGCCTGCCCGCTTGAATTTGCCGCGGCTTGGCGTTATGTGCGGCCCAAATCCCGAATACCGACAGCCCGCATGGGCCTCACCGACGAAAGGGGCATGAATGGCCCGCGTTACCGTTGAAGACTGCATCGACAAGGTCGAGAACCGCTTCGAGCTGGTGCTGCTGGCCGGCCACCGCGCCCGCCAGATCTCGCAGGGCGCGCAGATCACCGTCGACCGCGACAACGACAAGAACCCCGTCGTGGCGCTGCGCGAGATCGCCGACGAGACGCTCGCCCCCGGCGACCTCAAGGAAGACCTGATCCACTCGCTCCAGAAGCATGTCGAGGTCGACGAGCCGGAGAGCGACGCGGCCGCCCTGATCGCGGAAGGGTCGGAGAGCGCCGACGAGCCGGAGGAGAACATCGCCTTCGACCGCATGTCGGAGGAGGAACTGCTCGCCGGCATCGAAGGGCTGGTCCCGCCGGAAAAGAACGACGACTTCTGAGCGTCCGGTCGTTGCTGCGCCACTTTCACGGCGGGGCAAACGTGTCTATCTAGGAAGGGCGTCGCGTCGAAGCGGCGCCCTTTTTTGTTTGCGACCGACTGATGCCTGCGCCCCTTGGCACCCCCCTCTGTC
>CAZVTK010000170.1:0-9495 GCA_964629765.1 uncultured Mesorhizobium sp. | reverse complement strand
GACTTCGACGGTCCGCCTCGCCGGCTCGTCGGGCGCCAATCCCTTTGCCTGCATCGCGGCCGGCATCGCCTGCCTGTGGGGCCCGGCCCATGGCGGCGCCAACGAGGCGGCGCTGAACATGCTGGCCGAGATCGGCTCGGTCGAGCGCATCCCCGAATATATCCGCAAGGCCAAGGACAAGAACGACCCGTTCCGCCTGATGGGCTTCGGCCACCGCGTCTACAAGAACTACGACCCGCGCGCCAAGCTCATGCAGAGGACCACGCATGAGGTGCTGGGCGAGCTCGGCATCAAGGACGATCCGTTGCTCGACGTCGCGATGGAGCTGGAGAAGATCGCCCTGACGGACGATTATTTCATCGAGAAGAAGCTCTATCCGAACATCGACTTCTATTCCGGCATCACGCTGAAGGCGCTGGGTTTCCCGACCACCATGTTCACGGTGCTGTTCGCGGTTGCGCGCACGGTCGGCTGGATCGCCCAGTGGAAGGAGATGATCGAGGATCCGAGCCAGAAGATCGGCCGCCCGCGCCAGCTCTATACCGGCGAGACCGAACGCGATTACGTGCCCATCGCCAAGCGCTGAGCTCTCGCGGCTCGGGAAGCGTACTGCCCGACCGGGCGGTACGCTGATGGCCAGCCGGTTTCCCGGCCGTATTTTTTCCCGGTAGAATTCCCGCCGGTTTCCGCGCATCGTCGGAAACCGGCGCTTGTCTCGTCGATGAGGGCAGGCGCGGAGCGCGGCGGGCGCTTATTCCCCCGTCTCGCCCGCCCCGTCGGCGCCTGCCTCGGCGCGGTCGGCCAGCGCCGGCACGGTGAAGATGCGCTTCTTGCGCCCGTCGATGAAGTCGAGGATCTCGGCGACGCGCACCTGCCCGGCAAAGCTCTCGCGCACGCGCCCGACATTCTCGGCAACCGGCCGCGCGCGATCGAACAGCATCAGATAGGCGCGCCGCAGCTCGCCCAGCTCGGCCCGGCTGACGCCCGCGCGCCGCAGCCCCACCACGTTGAGGCCGCGCAGCGTAGCGCGGTCCCCCTGCACCAGGCCGAAGGGGATGACGTCGCCGACGACCATGGCGCCGCCGCCGATCATCGCTCCCCGCCCGATGCGCACGAACTGGTGGATCGCCGCCAGGCTGGACATCACCACATTGTCGCCGACGATGCAGTGGCCGCCGAACACGGCGAAGGGCGCCGTGATGACGTTGTTGCCGATGTCGGCGTCGTGCGCGATGTGCGTGCCCGCCATGAAGAAGCAATTGTCGCCGACGATGGTGTGTCCGGGACCGGTCTCGGTGCCGATATTGGCGGTGACGTTCTCGCGGATCTGGCAGTTGCTGCCGATGGTGAGCCTGGTGCGCGAGCCCTTGTATTTCAGGTCCTGCGGCGGCCCGCCGAGGGCCGCGTAGGGAAAGACGCGCGTGCCGGCGCCGATCGTCGTATCGCCCCGCACCGAGACATGGCTGACGAGCTCGACGCCGTCATGCAGCACCGCATTGCCTTCGACATGGCAGAAGGGGCCGATGCGCACCCCCGCGCCGAGCCGGGCTCCCGGCTCCACCGCCGCGAGCGCGTGGACGAAGGTCTCTGCCGTCATGCGCCGGACTTCGCCTCGTCGCCGAACGTCACCATGGCCTGCACCTCGGCCTCGGCGACCCTTGCTCCGTCGACGATGCCCTCGCAGGCGAAGCGGAAGATGCCGCCGCGCTGCTTGAGCTTGCGCACATGGATTTCCAGGCGATCGCCGGGCACGACCGGCTTGCGGAACTTGGCGCCGTCCACGGTCATGAAGAAGACGATGGCGGGATCGGGCCGGTTCATCTTGTGCAGGCAGATGGCGCCGGCCGTCTGCGCCATGGCCTCGATGATGAGCACGCCCGGCATCACCGGCTGGCCCGGGAAATGCCCGGTGAAATGCGGTTCGTTGAAGGTGACGTTCTTGATCCCGATGGCGGAATCGTCGCCGTCCACCTCGATCACCTTGTCGATGAGCAGGAACGGATAGCGATGCGGCAAAAGATGCGTCAGCCGCGCTATATCCAGCGTGTCGAGGGTCTTCGGTTCAGTCATGCGTGTTCTTCCTGGACCTTGCCAGCGCCTTCAGGGTGGCGATCTCCCGCAGCGCTTCGCCGCGCGGGCGCGCCGGAAACCCGAACCAGACCTCGCCCGCGGGCACGTCGGAGATGAGGCCCGCCCTGCCCGCGATCATCGCCCGCTCGCCCACCGAGATGTGGCTCGTCGTGCCGACCTGGCCTCCCATGGAGACGTAGTCGCCGATCGTCACCGATCCCGAAATGCCGCATTGCGCAACGATGACGCAGCCGCGCCCGATGCGCACGTTGTGGCCGATCTGCACGAGGTTGTCTATCTTCGTGCGCTCGCCGACGACCGTGTCCCCCAGCGCGCCGCGATCGATGGTGGAATTGGCGCCGACCTCGACGTCGTCCTGAAGGACGACGCGGCCGATCTGCGGAATCTTGGTGTTGGACCCCTGCACGTAGCCGAAACCGTCCTGGCCGATGCGGGCGCCCGGATGGATGATCACGCGGTTGCCGACAAGGGCGAACTGGACGGTGGCGCCGATGCCGATATGGCAGTTGCGGCCGATCTGGCAATGGGGGCCGATCACCGCATGGGCGGCGACGACGGTGCCGGTGCCGATGGCCGCCCCCGCGCCGATGATGGCGCCGGCCTCGACAATCACGCCGTCCTCGAGCTCCGCCAGCGGCGAGACATGGGCCGCGGGGCTGACGCCGGTCTCGCCGGTGACGGTGCCGGGCCGCATCGCCGCCGGAAAAAAGAGCGCCGTGGCGCGCGCAAAGCTCTCCTGCGGGCGCTGCGCCACCAGCACGGCCACGCCGGCCGGCACCGACGACGCCGCTTCCGCGCGGCAGATCACCGCCGATGCGCGGGTCCCGGCGAGCTGCGAAACATGCTTCTTGCCGTCGGCGAAGGACAGGAGGCCCTGCTTTGCGTCGGCTATGGGAGCGACGCCATGCAGCATGATCGCGGCATGCGCAGGGTCCGCCAGGGGCGCCTCGATGGCAACGGCAAGCTCGCCCGCGGCGTAGGATCGCGCGGGAGCGAGAAACTGCGGTTCAGCCATGGGAACCTTCGTCCGGCGGTGGCGGCCCCGACGGGGCCGCCTTCGCTTAGAAGCGCGTGGAAATGCCGAAGTGGAAATTCTGCGTGCGGTCGGTCGGCTGGCGAACGATCGGCACCGCGTAGTCGAGGCGGATCGGGCCGAACGGCGACTGCCACAGAACGCCGACACCGGCCGAAGCGCGGATGAAGGCGCCGACGCTCGCGGGATCGACATTGACCAGCGAGTTGCCGAACACGGACGCCGCATCGGCGAACACCGCGCCCTTGAAGCCCATGCTGCGCGGGATCACCGGCAGCGGGAATTGCAGCTCCGCGGTGGCATTGAAATAGGCGTTGCCGCCGAGTTGCTCGCGCGTCGTCAGGTCGACCGGGCCGATGCCGTTATAGGCGAAGCCGCGAATGATGCGGTCGTGCGACTGGAACAGGTCGAACACCCGCGTGCCGCCCGCTGCGATCGGCCACACGCCTCCGGCGCCGGCTCCCACGAGGCCGACGACACCGCCCGCTTCCGACAGCGTGTGGTAATAGGTGCCGCGCCCCGTCAGCTTGACGAAACGCGCGTTGCCGAAGATGCCCGCGACTTCCGTCGTGACCGATCCGTAGAAGCCCTTCGAGGGGTTCATCAGATTGTCGACGGAATTGTAGGTGAGCGTGCCGCTGACCGAGGACTTGACCCAGTTGCCGCCGGCGATGGCGTTCTGGATCGACGTCGCGACATTGCACCCCGGATCCGGCAGGCCGTTGCCGTCGGCATCGCACGTCGACGTATAGGTATAGCCTTCCGAGGTGAGGTTGTAGGCGAAGGTGCTCGACAGGTTCTCGGTGATCGGCAGGCCGAAGCGGACGGTGCCGCCAGTGACCGTACTGTTGTAGTTCGTGAAGTTGCGTGTCTGGCGATAGATGTCGAAGCCCGCCGAGATGCGTCGGCCGAGGAAATAGGGCTCGGTGAACGAGATCATGTAGTCGCGCGACGACAGGCCGCCGGAAGCGCGCAGGTTGATCGCCTGGCCGCGGCCGAGGAAATTGCGCTCGCCGATGCCGCCCTCGAGGATGAAGCCGCCGGCCGACGTATTGGTACGGCCGGAGCTGTAGCCGGCGCCGATCGACAGTTCGCCCGTCGCCTTCTCCACCACGTCGACGACCAGCACCACCTGGTCGGCCTCGGAGCCCGGGGCGGTGGCTATGTTGACCGTCTCGAAGAAGTTGAGCGCCTCCAGGCGGCGCTTGGCGCGCTGGATCAGCACCTGGTTGAAGGCATCGCCTTCCGACAGGTCGAACTCGCGGCGGATGACATAGTCGCGCGTACGCGAATTGCCGCGGATCTCGATGCGCTCGACATAGGCGCGCTGGCCCTGGTCGATCGTGTAGAGAACCGAGATCGTGCGCGTGGCGAAGTCGCGGCTGCCGCGCGGGGTGACCTGCGCGAAGGCGTAGCCGTTGCCGGCCAGCCGCTCGGTCATGGCGATGATGGTCTTCTCGACCTGATCGGCGCTGTAGGTGCGGCCTTCGCGCGTCTCGATGTCGCGCCGGAACGCGTCCGGGCTGACGCCGGCGACGCTGCTGTCCACCGACACGTTGCCGAAGGTGTACTTCTCGCCTTCGTCCACGGTGAACTGGATCGAATATTCGTTCTTCGCCTCGTCCAGCTCGGCATAGGACGAGATCACCTGGAAATCGGCGTAGCCGCGATTGTAGTAGAAGCGGCGGAGCGTCTCCTCGTCGGCGCGCAGCTTGGCCTCGTCATAGACGTCGTTGCGGCTGATGAAGGACAGCAGGTTCGACTTCTTGGTCGCGATGACGTCGGCGAGCCGGCCGTCGCTGAACGCATTGTTGCCGACGAAATTGACCGAGCGGATCTTGGTCCGGCCGCCCTCGTTGATCTGGTAGATCACGTTGAGGCGGTTGCCGTCGAGCTGCTGGGTCGAGGCGGTGACCACCGCGTCCTCGCGGCCGATGCGCGCATAGGCCTGCTTGATGACCTCGATGTCCGACTGCACGGTGGCGACCGAATAAGGTCCGCGGGGCTGCATCTGCACGGCATTGCGCAGCTCGGCGTCCTTGATCTTCTTGTTGCCCTGGAAGACCACCTGGTTGACGAGCGAAGCCTCGACCACGTTGACGACCAGCGCCCCGCCGGCCTGGCTGATGCGCACGTCGGAAAACAGGCCGGTGGCGAAAAGCCGCTTCACGGCGTCGTCGATGTCGGCGCTGCCGAAGGACGAGCCCGGGCGGATGCCGACATAGCTGCGGATCGTCTCGGCATCGACGCGCTGGTTGCCGCGCACGTCGATACGGCTGACCACCGCAGCCTCGGCGACGGAAACAGCGGCAAGCTGGAACGCGGCACCGCCCGCGATCGCGACGGACATCGACAGCGCGATGGCCGACGCGGCGTTCAGCAAACTGGAAGCTGCCTTCATTGCGCCCTGGTACCCTCTATTCTCGTAGTCCCCACAGCGAGAAGTCCGGCTCACGCGGCAGAAAACGCCTAACCGTATGACCCGGATTTCCCCTACACGCAAGGCTTCTGGTTAATTAGCGTTTACTCTGCCCGCGGCCGTTGCAATCGCGTCACGGAAATCCCCGACCATGGTAAACACCCTCTGAATTTCGCGAGGCTTGCGCCCCTTTCGCACACCGCGCCCGGCAACCGCGCCTAGCAGCCGAACAGGTCGTTCCAGAAAACGAATCCCATGAAAACCAGTACCATGAGCAGGCCGGCGCGATAGACCGCCTCCATCACCCGCTCCGGGACCGGACGTCGCAGCACCGCTTCCAGCCCGTAGAACAGGAGGTGCCCCCCGTCGAGCGGCGGAATCGGCAGGAGGTTGAGGATGCCGATGCCGACGGACAGCAGCGCGACGAGCTGCACCACCCATTCGAAGCCGAGCGAGGCCGCCTTGCCCGACATCTCGGCGATGCGCACGGGACCGCCGAGCTGGCAGCGGTCCTCCCGCCCCGCAGCGAAGCGTTGCAGGAACTGCCCGGTGCGCACCACGATGTGGCCGGTCTCCTTGACCGCCTCGACCAGCGCCTGCCCGGGCGAATATTCGACGACGCGCGGCTGCCCCATCGCCTCGTTGTTGACGACGCCGATGACGCCCACCTTCACCGTATTGCCCAGCGCGTCCTTCTGCTCGCTGACCTCCGGCACCGCCGTGAGCGTCACCTCCTTGCCGTCGCGCAGGACGACGAAGACGAGCGTGTCGCCGGCTCGCCCCGAAACGATGCGCTGGACGTCGGCGAACGTCTCGATCGGCGAGCCGTCGACGCTGACGAAGCGGTCGCCGGGCAGGAAGCCGGCGGCCTCGGCCGGGCTGCCGGCGCGCACCTCCGCCACCATCGGCTCAGAGACGAAGCGCCCGTAGGCGGTGAACATGACGGCGAAGACGGCGATGGTCAGCAGGAAATTGAAGGCCGGGCCGGCAAAGACGGTCAGCGCGCGCTTCCAGATAGGCTGGGTATGGAAAGCGACCCGGCGCTGCTCGGGGCTCAGCGCCACGATCTCCTCGGCATCGGGCGCGCTCGTGGCGTTCATGTCGCCGACGAACTTGACGTAGCCGCCGAGCGGCACGGCCGAGAGCTTCCAGCGCGTCCCGCGCCGGTCGGTGAAGCCGGCGAGCTCCGGGCCGAAGCCGATCGAGAACGCCTGCACGCCGATGCCGCACCAGCGGCCCACGAGATAGTGGCCCATCTCATGGACGAAGACGACGACCGTCAGCACGAAGAGGAAAGGGATGATGGTTCCGACGAGCAGGCTGTCGCTGCCGATCAGGAGGTTCAGGAAATCGCCCACTATCTCTCCGCGCCTGCCGTCTGCCGGTCTGGTTTCATGGTTGCGCCGTCACTGAGCCGCCAATCCGGGCGAATCGGTGGCGGCCGCGTCAATGCCCGAACAGGGCGGCCGCCGGCAGGTCGACGCCCCCGGCGGCCGCTCCCACGAGGTACAGCGCCACCGCCGCTGCGACAAGGGCATCGACCCGGTCCATGACGCCGCCATGGCCGGGGATGATCGAGCTGGAATCCTTGGCGCCGAAGCGCCGCTTGACCGCCGATTCGAACAGGTCGCCGGCCTGCGAGACGACCGACAGGGCAAGGGCGAGCGGCGCCGCGAGGGCGATGCCGAGCGGCTGGCCAAGGGCAAGGTCGACGGCAACGCCGGCCAGCACGCCGGCCACCGCGCCACCCGCCGCGCCGCTGAGGGTCTTGCCGGGCGATATGCGCGGCGCAAGCTTGGGCCCGCCGACGGCGCGCCCGACGAAATAGGCGGCGATGTCGGTGGCCCACACGGCTGCGAACAGGAAGAGGATCGCAGCAATGCCGGCAGCGTCGGCCCCGCGCAGCAGCGCCAGCGCGGCGGCGGACAGCGTCGCATAGAGCAGCGCGAGCGCGAGCGCGCCGCGCTCGCCCAGCACCAGCGACGCGCCGGCCGTCACCAGGGCCGCGGCGGCGATGGAAGCGAAGATCATCGTCGCGTCGAGGCCGAACAGGATCATGCCCAGCGGCACCGCGACCAGCACGCCCGTGCCGACGCGCATGCGCAGCGACGTGCGCCCCGCCGCCATCAACGCCCATTCGTAATACATGGCCGCCCCGATGGCGACCGCCAGCGCGCGGAACCAGACGCCGCCCGCCCAGGTGGCGGCGAGCGCGAGGGCGATCAGCACCACGGCCGAGACGACGCGCAATTGCAGATTGCTCGGACCCCCGCGGGGCGATGGGCTTGCCGGCCCGCTCATGAAGCGTCCCGCGCCACGATCCCGCCGAAGCGCCGCTCGCGATTGCCGAAGATGGCGATGGCCGCGTCGAGGTCGGTCTCGTCGAAATCGGGCCAGCGCCGGTCGAGGAACACGAGCTCCGCATAGGCCGCCTGCCACAGCAGGAAGTTCGACATGCGCTGCTCGCCCCCCGTGCGGATGACGAGATCGGGATCGGGCATCCCGCTCGTATCGAGAAGCGCCGAAAAGCGCGCCTCGTCGAGGTCGCCGGGCAACAGGGCGCCGGCCAGCGCCGTTTCGGCGGCACGGCGGGCGGCGCGGACGATCTCGTCGCGCGATCCGTAGTTGAAGCCGATGGCGAGATTCATGTTGGCGTTGCCCCGCGTCAGGGCCTCCGCCTCCAGCAGCAGGGCCGCGATGTCGGGCTGCAAGCCGGCACGCTCGCCGATGATGCGCACGCGCACGCCGTTGCGGTGCAGCTCCGCGAGGTCGCGCCGGATGAAGATCTTCAGCAGCCCCATCAGGTCGGACACCTCCGACTGCGGTCGCGACCAGTTCTCCGACGAGAAAGCGTAGACGGTGAGCCAGGAGATGCCGCGGGCGCCGACGGCGCGCACCGTGCGCTGCAACGCCTCGACGCCGGCACGGTGGCCCGCCGCGCGCGGCAGGCCGCGGCTCGTCGCCCAGCGGCCGTTGCCGTCCATGATGATGGCTATGTGCTCGGGCTTCAAACCCTGACATCCTGTCCCGGCTGGCCGGCCGGCGTAGCTAGCGGCCGATCCGCTAGACCTGCATGATCTCGGCTTCCTTCTCCACGAGCGCGGCATCGATGTCGCGAATCGTGTCGTCGGTCAGCTTCTGGACGCGATCGGAAAGCTTGCGCACCTCGTCGGAGCCGATGTCCTTTTCCGCCTTCTTCAGCGCGTCCATGCCGTCGCGGCGCACATGACGGGCGGCGACGCGGGCATTCTCCGCGTAATTGTGGGCGATCTTGACCAGCTCCTTGCGGCGCTGCTCGTTCAGCTCAGGCAGCGGGATGCGCAGCGTCGTGCCGTCCATGATCGGGTTGAAGCCGAGATTGCTCTCGCGAATCGCCCGGTCGACCGCGCCGACCAGCGACCTGTCCCACACCGACACCGCGATCATGCGCGGCTCCGGCACGCTGATCGTGCCGACCTGGCTGATCGGCATGGGCGAGCCGTAGGCGTTGACCTGGATGGGGTCGAGCACGTTGGCCGAGGCGCGCCCCGTGCGCAGCGAGGCGAGATCCTGCCTGAAGGAGGACAGGGCTCCCGCCATGCGCCGTTGCAGGTCGCCGAAATTGATGGGATCGCTCATCTGCACTTCCTCCCGCCCGGGCGCGGCCGCCGGGGACCAGAACCCTAGCTGTCCGAAACGACCGTGCAGCGGCCTTCGCCGCGCAGGATCGCACCGAAGCCGCCCTTCTCGTGAATCGAATAGACGATTATCGGAATGCGGTTCTCGCGCGCAAGCGCAATCGCCGCCGTATCCATGATGGCAAGGCCCTGCGCCAGCACGTCGTCATGGGTCAGCCGCTCGTAGCGCTTCGCGTCCGGCACCTTCTTCGGGTCGGCGCTGTAGACGCCGTCGACCTGCGTGCCCTTGAACAGCGCGTCGGCGCCGATCTCGGCCGCCCTGAGCGCCGCCGCCG
>CAZVTK010000169.1:0-9504 GCA_964629765.1 uncultured Mesorhizobium sp. | reverse complement strand
GCGCAGCGCCTGGGACATCGCCTCGCAGATCGAGAATGTCGGCGGCGAGATCAATGCGGCGACGAGCGTCGAGACGACCTCGTTCTATGCGCGGGTGCTGAAGGACGACGTCCCGCTCGCCATCGACATCCTTTCCGACATCCTGACCGACAGCGCGTTCGACCCCGACGAGCTGGAGCGCGAGCAGCACGTCATCCTTCAGGAGATCGGTGCCGCGCACGACACGCCCGACGACATCGTGTTCGACCGCTTCACCGAGACCGCCTTCCGCCACCAGACGGTCGGCCGCTCAATCCTCGGCACGCCGGAAACGGTGAAGTCGTTCACCTCGGCGCAGCTTCGCTCCTTCATGGAGCGGCAATACGGCGCCGACCGCATGGTGGTCGTCGCAACGGGAGCCGTCGACCACGACCGGTTCGTGCGCGAGGTGGAAAAGCGGCTCGGCGGCTTCCGGCCCAAGGCCGACGGCGTGACGCCGCAGCTCGCCACCTATGTCGGCGGCGACTTCCGCGAGAACCGCGACCTGATGGACGCCCAGATCCTCGTCGGCTTCGAGGGACGCGCCTACCATGTGCGCGATTTCTACGCCAGCCAGGTCCTGTCGATGATCCTCGGCGGGGGCATGTCGTCGCGCCTGTTCCAGGAAGTGCGCGAGAAGCGCGGCCTCTGCTACTCGGTCTACGCGTTCCACTGGGGCTTTTCCGATACCGGCCTGTTCGGCGTGCATGCGGCGACGGGCGGCGACGACATCGAGGAACTGGTGCCGGTCATCCTGTCCGAGCTGCAAGGCGCCAGCCAGCGCATCTCGCAGCAGGAGCTCGACCGCGCGCGGGCGCAGTACCGGGCCGGGCTGGTTATGTCGGGCGAGAGCGCGGCGAGCCGCGCCTCGCAGATCGCGCGGCAGCTTCTGCTGTTCGGCCGCCCGATCCCCATGGAGGAGTTGGTCGACCGGCTGTCCAAGCTGACCACCGAGCGGCTGACGGACCTCGCCGGCCGGCTGTTCTCGACGCGGCCGACGCTGGCGGCCATCGGCCCGGTGGCCAAGCTCGCGCAGTTCGAGGCCGTCCAGGGCGGGCTCGCCCGCCCTGCGCCGGCGCCGCAGAAGCTCGCCGTCTGACGCCAGCACGCGATGCTGGACCTGCTTCCGTTCGGCCGCGGCGGCCCGGTCATCATGGGCAGGAAGGTGATGCTGCGCATGCCGCGCCTGCGCGACCACGGCCAGTGGGCACGGCTGCGCAGCGACAGCCGCTCTTTTCTGGAACCATGGGAGCCGCGCTGGGCCGAGGACGAGCTCTCGGCGGCCGCGTGGCGGCAAAGGCTGCGCCGCTACCGCACCGATTTCCGCCAGGGGACGGGCCTGGCGCTGTTCGTGTTCGACGCCGCCTCCGGCCATCTCGCGGGCGGCATCAACGTCAGCAACATCCGCCACGGCGTCTCGCAGTCGGGCAGCATCGGCTACTGGATGGGCGAGCGCTATGCCGGGCGGGGGCTGATGGTCGAGTCGCTCGGGCTCGTCGTCCACCACTGCTTCGGGCCGCTCAGGTTGCACCGGCTCGAAGCAGCCTGTATTCCGCAGAACGACCGGTCCATGCGCGTGCTCGAAAAAGCCGGATTCCGGCGGGAGGGGTTGCTGCACGCCTACCTGAAGATCAACGGGACGTGGCAGGACCACTACCTGTACGCCCTGGTCGCCGACGAGGCGCCCGACAGAGATTGAGGCACCGCAACTTGCCGATTTCGATCCGCTCCGCGATCGTCCTCCTGCTGGCCGGCCTCTTCGCCGCGCTGGCCGTCGCGCGGGCGGGCGCGGTCGAGCCGATCAAGATCGCGCGCGAGGACGTGGCGCTCGACCTCTCCCGCGCCGTCGAGATCTACCGCAACCAGGGCGACATGTTCCAGGTGTCCACCGCGCCCGGCGCCGACGGCATCGTGCGGCGCATCGAGGTCGAGGCGCTGGACGAGCGCTCGACCGGCGACTGGGCCGTGTTCGCGCTCGCCAACAACAGCGACCAGCAGCTCGACCGCCTGATCGTGGCGCCGCATTTCCGGCTCGCCGGCTCGGGCATGATCTGGCCCGACCTCGGCTCCGACCGCATCGCCGCCATCACCCCCAGCGAGGGTTTTGCGCTCGACCGGCAGGACGCGCCCGACGCCGACATCTTCCTGGTGACGCTGGACCCCGGCTCGGTGATCACCTTCGTGGCCGAGCTCAAGTCGCAGCGCCTGCCGCAGGTCTATCTGTGGGACACCGAGGCGTACAAGGACACGGTCAATTCCTACACGCTCTACCGCGGCATCGTGATCGGCATTGCCGGCCTGCTGGCGCTGTTCCTCACCATCCTCTTCGTCGTCAAGGGAACGTCGATGTTCCCGGCCACCGCCGCGCTGGCCTGGGCGGTGCTCGCCTATATCTCGATCGATTTCGGGTTCCTCAACCGCGTCATCGAGATCTCGCCGGGCAACGAGCAGATGTGGCGCGCCAGCACCGAGGTGGCGCTGGCGGCGACGCTGGTGCTGTTCCTGTTCACCTATCTCAACCTCAACCGCTGGCACGGCAATTTCAGCTATGGCGTGCTCGCCTGGCTGATGAGCCTCGTGCTGCTCGCCTTCGTGGCGGTGATCGACCCGCCGGTGGCAGCGGGCATCGCCCGCATCTCCTTCGCGCTGACGGCGGCGGTCGGCATCATCCTCATCGCCGTGCTCGGTCTGCGCGGCTACGACCGGGCGATCATGCTGATCCCGAGCTGGCTCATGGTAATCGCCTGGCTCGCCGGCTCGTGGATGACCGTCAACGGCATGCTCGACAACGACATCGTGCAGCCAGCGCTGGGCGGCGGCCTGATCCTGATCATCCTGATGATCGGCTTCACGGTGATGCAGCACGCCTTTGCCGGCGGGGCGCTGCATCAGGGCCTGTTCTCCGACATGGAGCGGCAGGCGCTGGCGGTGACCGGCTCGGGCGACAGCGTGTGGGACTGGGACGTGCTGCGCGACCGCGTGGTGACGCGGCCGGACGTGTCGCGCCAGCTCGGCCTGCCCGCCGGAAGCCTGCACGGGCCGGCGCGCAACTGGCTGCCGGCCTTGCACTCCGACGACCGCGACCGCTTCCGCACGACGCTGGACGTGATCCTCGAGCACCGGCGCGGCAAGATCCAGCAATCCTTCCGGCTGCGCGGGGCGGACGGCCACTATCACTGGTTCCTGCTGCGCGCGCGCCCCGTCATCGGCTCCGACGGCGAGATCCTGCGCTGCGTCGGCACGCTCAACGACGTGACCGAGCAGAAGAAGTCGGAGGAGCGGCTGCTGCACGACGCCGTGCACGACAACCTGACCGGCCTGCCCAACCGCGAGCTGTTCCTCAACCGGCTCGACGCGATGATCACGCTGGCGCGCGGCGAGGAGAGCATACGGCCCACCGTCTTCGTCATCGACATCGACCGCTTCAAGAACGTCAACGACAGCCTCGGCATCTCGGCCGGCGACACCATCCTCCTGACCATCGCGCGGCGGCTGCAACGGCTGGTCAAGCCGCAGGACTGCCTGTCGCGCTTTGCCGGCGACCAGTTCGCGCTGATGCTCCTGTCGGAGCAGCAGCCGGCGCGCATCGCGGCAATAGCCGACGCGATCAAGCAGGCGATCCGCGCGCCGATCACCTTCGCCAAGCGCGAGATCGTGCTGACCGCCTCGGTCGGCCTCATCTCATGGACCAACGCGCAGGCGACCGCCGAGGAGATGCTGAAGGACGCCGAGCTCGCCATGCATCAGGCCAAGCGCTTCGGCGGCGACCGCATCGAGCCCTTCCGCCCGGCCTTCCGCTCGGTCGGCACCGACCGGCTCCAGCTCGAATCCGATCTGCGGCGGGCGCTGGAGCGCAACGAGATCTTCCTCGCCTACCAGCCCATCGTGCGGCTGGAGGACCAGAGCATCGCCGGCTTCGAGGCGCTGATGCGCTGGGACCATCCGCGCCGCGGGCCGATACCGCCCGGCGACTTCGTACCCGTGGCGGAAGCCTGCGGGCTGATCGTGCAGCTCGGCCTGTTCGCCATGCAGCGCGCGGCCGAGGACCTGCACAACTGGCAGAAGCAGATCGGCGACGTGCCGCTGTCGGTGTCGGTGAACCTGTCGAGCCGGCAATTGCTGCGGCGCGACCTCGTCAACGACGTCGCCTCAGTGGTGGCGCGCTCCGGCATCAAGCCGCGCTGCTTCCGCCTGGAGCTGACCGAGTCTCTGGTCATGGACAATCCGGAGCAGTCCGCCCATGTGCTCCAGCGGCTCGCCGGGCTCGGCATCGGCCTGTCGCTCGACGATTTCGGCACCGGCTATTCGTCGCTCGCCTATCTGACGCGCTTTCCCTTCGACACGATCAAGATCGACCGCTCCTTCATCGACGACACCAGCCCCAAGCGCGACGTGCTGCTGAAATCCATGATCAACATGGCGCACGACCTCGGGCTGTCGGTGGTGGCGGAAGGCGTGGGCGACGAGAGCGACGCGCTCCAGCTTCGCCAGATGGGCTGCGAGTACGTGCAGAGCTTCGCCTTCGGCTCGCCGCTGCCGGCGGAGGCGACGCTGCGGCTGCTGAAGGAGCAGTATCCGTTGACTGCTTAGGCAGTCGGCAGTCGGCAGTCGGCAGTCGGCAGTCGGAGATTGCGAACCGACAGAAGACGCAGCGTCAATCCCTATCGATTGCCTATTGCCGACTGCCGACTGCCGCTTTTCTACGCATGCCCCGCCACCTGGCTGAAATGCGCCAGGTTGATGCCGATCGAGGCGAGCATGCGGTCGTATTTGCGGTCGATGTCGGAATCGAACAGGAAATCCGCGCTCGCCGGGCAGGTGAGCCAGCCATTCTCGGCGATCTCGTTCTCAAGCTGCCCGGCGCCCCAGCCGGCATAGCCGAGCGCCATCAGCGCCTGCCGCGGGCCGCGGCCCGTGGAGATGGCACGCAATATGTCGATGGTTGCGGTCAGGCACACCTCGCCCGACACGGGCATCGACGAGTCGACGCGGTAGTCGTCCGAATGCAGCACGAAGCCGCGGCTGCGGTCGACCGGGCCGCCATGGCGCACGATGAAATCGCGGGTGGAAACGGGCAGCTTGATCGCCGCCTGCTGGTCGAGGATACCGAGCTGGACGAGAAGGTCGGGGAAGCGCAGGTCCTGCACCTGATTGATGATCAGGCCCATCGCCCCCTCGTCGGAATGGGCGCACAGATAGATCACGGAGCGCGCGAAACGGTCGTCCTTCATGCCGGGCATGGCGATAAGGAAATGGTCGGCCAGATAGCCGCTGCCCGCAGGCTTCCTGTTGCGACGCAAGAGCTCCATGGCCCAACGGTAGCCGTTTTGCGCGGTGCGTCAAATCGCAAAGGCGCGACCGGCCGTCACAGGAAGGGGCGTCACGGGAAAATGAAGCGGCGTGGGCGAAGCTGAATTGCGGCGGCGCGCGGGCGCGCCTACAGGCAGGGCATCCACGCGGGCAAAGGCTGACGGGCATGACATCGAGCTGGACATCGTGAAGCCGGACTTCGTGAAACGGGGTATCGCGAAATGGGCGCTTTGCGCCATGCTGGCGCTGACGGCGGGCTGCGGCGCGGCTGGCGCCGCCGCGAGCCACTGGCACGATTTCGAGGGCGGGCGGCTGCGCGTGGTGCTGGCCGACGCAGCCGAGGCGAACGGCACCTGGCGCGGCGCGCTGGAGATCGACTTGAAGCCCGGGTGGAAGACCTACTGGCTCGATCCTGGCGATTCGGGCGTGCCGCCCTCGGTGGAACTCGCCGGGACCGGGGAGGCCGTGGCGCTCGCCTTCCCCGCGCCGGCGCGTTTCGGCGACGGCACTTCCAGCTTCGCCGGCTACGACCGGCCGGTGGCCATCGCCCTGACGTTCTCCGGCACCGCCATGCCCCACCCAGCGGAATTCGGCGTCTTCATCGGCGTGTGCGAGACGATCTGCGTGCCCGTGCAGGCTTTACTGCGCGCCGACCAGCACCCCGCGTCAAGCGAGGACGCCGCCGCCGTCGCGGCCGCCTTTTCCGCCTTGCCCGGCGAGGCCACGGCCGATTTCGGCGTGCGCAGCGCCTGGAGCCAGGGCGACGAGCTGGTCGTGGAGGTGACGCTGCCGGGCGACGGGGCGGACGGCTTGGCGGATGCCGAGCTGTTCGTCGCGTCCACGCAGGCCTATCCGCTCGGCGAGCCCCGCGCCGACAGGGACGGCCGGCATTTCCACGTGCCGATGCTCGACCGGCCGGCCGACCCGCTCGTCGCAGAGGACACCGTCTACACGCTGGTCGCCGGCGGCCGGGCGGTTTCCGGCACGCTCACCCTGGCCCGTCATCCCTGACCGCGGCCTGACCGGGGCCTGACCGACACCCCGGGCCGCGCTGGCGCATTGCCTCGCGGGCGGCTGCGGTTATAAGCGACCATCCAGACACAGAGCCCGATCAGGAGAGATCATGACCATCAAAGTCGGCGACAGGATCCCGGACGTCACCTTGAAGCGCGTCGTGCCCGAAGGCGCGATCGACACGCCGCTGGGCGCCTATTTCGCCGGGCGCACCGTCGTGCTGTTCGGCGTGCCGGGCGCCTTCACCCCCACATGCAGCAACAACCACCTGCCCGGCTTCCTGGAGAACCACGACGCGATCCTCGCCAAGGGCGTGGACCAGATCGCCGTCGTCGCCGTCAACGACCACCATGTGCTGAAGGCGTGGGCGCGCTTCACCGGCGGCGAGGGCAAGATCGACTTCATCGCCGACGGCAGCGCCGTGCTCGCCAGGGCGATGGGGCTGGAGCTCGACGCCACGGCCGGCGGCCTCGGCATCCGCTCGAAGCGCTTCTCGATGATCGTCAAGGACGGCGTCGTCACCAGCCTCAACGTCGAGGAAGCGGCGGGCAAGGCCGAGGCCAGCGGCGCGGCGCGCATCCTCGAACTGCTCTGAGCAAGCCCCGAAGCGCCGCCGTCACTTCGGCGGCGGCGCGACTTCCGCCCGCTTCGGCTTGAACGGCGCCATGCCCTCGCGCGCAAGCGCGTCGGCCCGCTCGTTTTCGGGATGGCCGGCATGGCCCTTGACCCAATGCCAGCGCACGTCGTGGCGGCGGCGGGCCTCGTCCAGCGCCTGCCACAGCTCGGCGTTCTTGACCGGCTTCTTGTCCGCGGTGCGCCAGCCATTGCGCTTCCAGCCCTCGATCCAGCCGGAAATGCCGTTCCTGACATATTCGCTGTCGGTGTGCAGCTCGACCCGGCACGGCACCTTCAGCGCCTTCAGCGCCTCGATCGCCGCCGTCAGCTCCATGCGGTTGTTGGTGGTCAGCGCCTCGCCGCCGGCGAGCTCCTTGACCTTGCCGTTGTAGCGCATCAGCGCGCCCCAGCCGCCCGGCCCGGGATTGCCGGAGCAGGCCCCGTCCGTGAAGATCTCGACGGTCTTCACGCCGGCGCCCCGGCCGGTTCGAGCCCGTATTCGGCGGGCGAGCGGACCTTGCGGTGGAAGCGCAGCCGGCGCAGATAGTCGAGCGGATCCTTCTTCACCACCAGGCTGCCGGCCGGCGTGTTGATCCAGTCGTAGAGCCGCGTCAGCATGAAGCGCAGCGCCGCCCCGCGCGCCAGCACCGGCAGCGCCGCGGCCTCGGCCGGCTCCAGCGCGCGCACCGAGACGTAGCCGCGCAGCAGCGCCGCGCCCTTGGTGAGGTTGAACGAGAAATCGCGCTCGAAGCACCAGGCGTTGAGGCACACGGCAAGGTCGTAGGCGAGGAAGTCGTTGCAGGCAAAATAGAAGTCGATCAGGCCCGGATCGCGGCCGAGAAACAGCACGTTGTCGGGAAAGAGGTCGGCATGGATGACGCCCGACGGCAGGCCCGACGGCCAGTGCGCCGACAGGTAGGCGAGGTCCGCCTCGGTTTCGGCTTCGAGCCCCGGCTCCACGCCGTCCGCGTCCGCCCGGCATTTCGGCCACAGCGACTGCCAGCCGGCGAGCGACAGCGCGTTCTCGCGCCGCAGGGCAAAACCCTCGCCGGCAAGGTGCATGCGCGCCAGCGCGACGCCGACCGCGCCGCACTGCTCGGCCGTCGGCCGGCGCGGCCACATGCCTTCGAGGAAGGAGACGATCGCCGCCGGGCGGCCGGCCAGCTCGCCGGTAACGGCGCCGTCGCGGCGCGGCAGCGGCACCGGGCAGCGCACGCCGCGGGCGGCCAGATGGCGCTTGAGGCCGAGAAAGAACGGCAGGTCGGCCGGGTTCACCCGCTTTTCATAAAGGGTCAGAAAATAGGCGCCTGTCGTGGTGTGGATGAGGAAGTTGGAGTTCTCCACCCCCTCGGCAATGCCCTTGTACGAGGTCAGCTCGCCGATGTCGTACTGCCTCAGGAAGGCCGCGAGCTCCGTCTCGCCGATGTCGGTATAGACGGCCATCGTCAGGCCGCGCCGTTGACGAAGGCCATGTCCACGCGGGTGAGCGGCGTGTCGCGCAGTTCGCGGTTCACCGGGAAATTCTCCGTTTCGACTGCGGTTTCGGCAAGTTCTATGGTGACGTCGTAGCGCTCGCGGAAGGCGGCGACGATCTCGTCGACGATGATTTCGGGCGCCGAGGCGCCGGCCGACAGGCCGACCGTGCGCAGGACCGGAAGCTGCGCCCACGGGATCTCGGCGGCGCGCTGCACCAGCAGGCCCCGCGCGGCCCCCGCTCTCTCGGCGACCTCGACCAGCCGCCGCGAATTGGACGAGTTGGGCGCGCCGACGATGAGGAACAGGTCGGTGGACGGCGCCGCCTCCTTCACCGCCTCCTGGCGGTTGGTGGTGGCGTAGCAGATCGATTCGGCCGCCGGCGCATGCAGATGCGGGAAGCGCAGCTCGAGGGCGCGGATGATGCCGGCGGTGTCCTCGACCGAAAGGGTCGTCTGCGTGACGTAGCCGAGCTCGGCCTCGGCCGGCAGGGCGAGGGTCGCGGCGTCCTCTTCGGTCTCGACCAGCGTGACCGCGCCTTCGGGAAGCTGGCCCATGGTGCCGATCACCTCCGGATGGCCGGCGTGGCCGACGAGCAGGACGTGGCGGCCGAGCCGCGCATGGCGCATCGCCTGCTTGTGGACCTTGGAGACCAGCGGGCAGGTGGCGTCGAGGTAGAAGAGGTTCTTCGCCTGCGCGTCGGCCGGCACCGATTTCGGCACGCCGTGCGCCGAGAACACCACCGGCGCATCGCGATGCGCGTCGGGGATCTCGTCGAGCTCCTCGACGAAGACCGCGCCCTTGGCCTGAAGCCCTTCGACCACATAGCGGTTGTGCACGATCTCGTGGCGCACATAGACCGGCGCGCCGTATTTCTTCAGCGCCAGCACGACGATCTGGATGGCGCGGTCGACGCCGGCGCAGAAGCCGCGCGGGCCGCACAGGCGGATCGTCAGCGGCGGCAGCTTCGTGTCGGATGGCTGGGCGGAACTCATGCCGGGCAGATGGCTGCGCCGCCCCTGCCCTGTCAAGGGTGCGGCGCTTTCCCTTCTCCCCTTGTGGGAGAAGGTGGAT
>CAZVTK010000168.1:0-9538 GCA_964629765.1 uncultured Mesorhizobium sp. | reverse complement strand
CTTCTTCCCGAACAACGCGGTCGAGTATTTCGTCTCCTACTACGACTACTACCAGCCGGAAGCCTACGTCCCGCGCACCGACACCTATATCGAGAAGGAATCGTCC
The DNA here is from genome assembly GCA_964629765.1 of uncultured Mesorhizobium sp. Lineage (GTDB taxonomy): Bacteria > Pseudomonadota > Alphaproteobacteria > Rhizobiales > Rhizobiaceae > RCIO01. The sequence continues at coordinate 9,432 of CAZVTK010000168.1, read as the reverse complement.
ATCAACGAGCAGATCGACCGCATGCGCCACTCGGCCACGCGCTCGCTGCTGGAGCGCGACGACGTCATCATCGTCGCCTCGGTGTCGTGCATCTACGGTATCGGCTCGGTCGAGACCTATACGGCGATGACTTTCCAGATGACGGTCGGCGACCGGCTCGACCAGCGGGCGCTGCTGGCGGATCTCGTGGCGCAACAATACAAGCGGCAGGACATCAATTTCGTGCGCGGCTCGTTCCGCGTGCGCGGCGACACGATCGAGATCTTCCCGGCCCACCTTGAGGACCGCGCCTGGCGCATCGCTTTGTTCGGCGACGAGATCGAGACCATCTCCGAGTTCGATCCACTGACCGGCGCCAAGACCGCCGACCTGAAGTCGGTGAAGATCTACGCCAACTCGCACTACGTGACGCCCAAGCCGACGCTCGCGCAGGCCAGCAAGTCGATCAAGGAGGAGCTGAAGCACCGCCTCGTCGAGCTGGAGCGCGCCGGGCGGCTGCTGGAGGCGCAGCGGCTGGAGCAGCGCACCCGCTTCGACCTCGAAATGCTGGAAGCCACCGGCTCCTGCGCCGGCATCGAGAACTATTCGCGCTACCTCACCGGCCGCAATCCCGGCGAGCCGCCGCCGACCCTGTTCGAGTACATTCCCGACAATGCGCTGGTCTTCATCGACGAGAGCCACGTCACCGTGCCGCAGATCGGCGCCATGTACCGCGGCGACTTTCGTCGCAAGGCGACGCTCGCCGAATACGGCTTCCGCCTGCCGTCCTGCATGGACAACCGGCCGCTTCGCTTCGAGGAATGGGACGCGATGCGCCCCGCCACGGTCGCGGTGTCGGCGACGCCGGGCGGGTGGGAGATGGAGGAGGCCGGCGGCGTGTTCGCCGAGCAGGTGATCCGCCCGACCGGGCTGATCGACCCGCCGGTCGAGGTGCGCCCGGCCAAGACGCAGGTGGACGACGCGCTGGACGAGATCAGGAAAACCACCGCCGCCGGCTACCGCACGCTGGTCACGGTGCTGACCAAGCGCATGGCCGAGGATCTGACCGAGTACCTGCACGAGCAGGGCGTCAAGGTGCGCTACATGCACTCCGACATCGACACGCTGGAGCGCATCGAGATTCTGCGCGATTTGCGGCTCGGCGCCTTCGACGTTCTCGTCGGCATCAACCTGCTGCGCGAGGGCTTGGACATTCCCGAATGCGGTTTCGTCGCCATCCTCGACGCCGACAAGGAGGGTTTTCTCCGTTCGGAAACCTCGCTGATCCAGACCATCGGCCGCGCCGCGCGCAATGTCGACGGCAAGGTGATCCTCTACGCGGACACCGTCACCGGCTCGATGGAGCGGGCGATGGCGGAGACCAACCGCCGCCGCGAGAAGCAGCTTGTCTACAATCAAGAGCACGGCATCACGCCGGAAAGCGTCAAGAAGAACATTGCCGACATCCTCGATTCCGTCTTCGAGCGCGACCATGTGCGCCCCGAGATCGCCGGCAGCGGCAAGGACGGCAAGGGGAGCAACAACCTCGTCGGCAACAATCTCAAGGCGCATATGGAGTATCTCGAGAAGGAGATGCGCAATGCGGCGGCCGATCTCGACTTCGAGCGCGCGGCGCGGCTGCGCGACGAGCTGAAGCGCCTGCGCGAGACCGAGCTCGCCATCTCCGACGACCCGCTGGCGCGCGAGGTCGAGCTCCAGTCGCCCTCGTCCGGCCGGGAGAAGGGCAAGCACAACAAGGGCGTCGCCAAGCACCGCACCGCGGAAGAGCAGGAGCGTTTCCGCAGGCTTGAGGCGGCGCGCGCCGCCGAGGCTGCGGAGAAGGCGGCGCGGCCGAACCTCTTCCGCAAGCCGGAACTGGACGAGATGGGCACGTCCGGCGATCATGCGGTCCCGGCCGGGGGCCTGTTCCGCAGGAATTCCCTGGACGAGATGACCGTCGGGCGGACAGAAAAGCCCGTGCCGGGCAAGGTGCCGCAGAAGCCGGCCGACGAACTGAAGCCGGTCGTGCGCCACAAGGCGGGCGCCGGCTCCTACGAGGACCCCGGCGAGCAGCGGCGCGGCGGGCGCTCGAAGAAGACCGGGCGGCCGGGCCGGTGAGGCTGCGGCTTCTCGTCTCGGCGGCCGTCCTGTTGTGCGCGTCGCCGGCGCTTGCCGCCGACTGGAAGGCGACCGAGCAGGTCAGGACCTACAAGGTGTCGGGTGCGAGCGGCATCGAGCTCTACGAGTCCATGGGCGCGAAGGGGCCGCTGCTGGGCGGCTCGCGGGCGATCGCCACCACCACCTTCGATCTCAGATGGCGGCGCGACTACCGGCCGCAGCCGGACGGCTCGTGCAGGCTGGAAAGCGCGATCCCGTTCCTGACCATCATCTACAACTGGCCCGAGCCGGCGCGAAAACTGGCCGAGCCGACCGCCTCGCTGTGGAAGACCTTCATTGAAGGCATCAGGACGCATGAGCGGGTGCATGGCGACCACATGCGCGAGATGACCCAGCGCATCCTCGACACGACGGTCGGGCTGACCGTCGCCGACGATCCGAAATGCGAGAAGATCCGGCAGGAGATCCAGAAGCCGCTCGCCGCCGCCTCGGAGGAGCAGCGCCGGCGCAGCCGGGATTTCGACAAGGTCGAGATGAGCGACGGCGGCAATGTGCACCGGCTCATCCTCGGGCTGGTGAACGGGGGGTGAGGGGAGCCAGTAGGAAATTTCCTATTTATGCGATACGCATAATTCACTCATGGGATGGTGTTCCGCATGACCAAGCTCGAAAAGATTCAGGAATCCGTCGAGGCGCTCTCCGACAAGGAACTGCGCAGGCTTGGTGCATGGCTCGATGAATTGCGCGCCCAGCGCTGGGACAAGCAGATCGAGGACGACGCCAAGGCCGGCAAGCTGGACAGGCTTGCCGACGAAGCTTTGGCTGACCTTGATGCCGGCCGCACGCGGCCGTTGTGAATCATCGAACCAATCCGAAGTTCTGGGCGCTATACGATCGACTGGAGCGCGATATCCAGAGGTTGGCGGACAGGAACTTCAAGTTGCTGCTCAGCAATCCGCGCCATCCATCACTTCATTTCAAGCGCATAAGCTCGCGGCTGTGGTCCGTTCTTATCGGACTTGAGTTTCGTGCGGTAGCGGTTCTTCGTGACGACGACTTTGTCTGGTTCTGGATCGGCCCGCATGACGAATACGACAAGCTGCTGAAATAGCCGCCATCGTCCCGGTACATTGGTCGACGGTTCCCTCCTCGCTGCCTTCGCTGCTTGATGCAGGCGTCCCGCCAGCCCCGATGCGCGCCGTCGATTGCGCCTGCCGCGCGCCATGCGTAATATCCGTCCGAATATCACGCAGGAGGCCGTCATGCGGCGGGTGCATTGTCTGGCTGTCCTCTTTGCCGCGCTGCTGCTGGCGCTGCCGGCCGCCGCGCAATATGCCGGCCCGCTCAAGGCCGAGCTGACCGGCATCAGCCCCGCGCCGATCATGCTGACACCCGACAGCCTCGCCGGCCTGCCGCCGGTCGAGATGGAGGTGACGTTCCAGACGTCCAAGGGACCGTCGAGCGGCCGCTATCACGGCGTGCTGCTGTGGGACGTGTTTCAGGCCAACAAGGCTTTCGACGGGCTGGACCACAATGGCGAGCTGGCGAAGACCTTCGCGGTGACGGCGGCGGACGGCTACGTGATCGCCTTCTCGGTCGGCGAGATCCATCCCGATTTCGGCAACACGCCGGTGATCCTGGCCGACACGGTCGACGGCAAGCCGGTCGGGAACGGCTTTCGCATCGTCGTGCCGGGCGACACGCGCGGCGCGCGCAATGTGCGCGACGTGGTGGGCATCGAGCTGCGCTGAGGGCGCGGCGGCAAAGGAGGGACGAGATGAAGATCAGCGCGCGCAACCAGCTCAAGGGCACGGTCGTCGAGGTCACGAAGGGGGCAACCACCTCGCATGTGAAGATCGACATCGGCGGCGGGGTCATCGTCACCGCCTCCATCACCAACGAGGCGGTCGCCGATCTCAAGCTGAAGGCCGGCAAGGCTGCCTATGCGGTCATCAAGGCGTCCGACGTGATGGTCGCCGTCTGAGGCGGGCTGCATGGTCCGGGAGAACGAAATCCGCAAATCCGAGGTGGCCGTGCGGCCGCCGGCCGCGACCGATGCCGGCCTCGTCTTCGTCGGCGTGATCCGCACGCCGTGGGCCTCGCGCATGAAGACCCCGCGGCAGGGCCGGCTGGACGGCCCGCTCTGCCGGCTGGAGCTGTTCGATCCCTGGGTTCCCGCGCTCGCCGGTGTCGAAAGATTCGAGCGGCTGGAGGTGCTGTACTGGCTGCATCTGTCGCGCCGCGACCTCGTGCTGCAAAGCCCGGCAAACGACGGCAGCGTGCGCGGCACCTTCTCGCTCCGCTCACCGGTGCGGCCGAACCCGATCGGCACGCACATCGTCGCCTTTGCCGGCATCGAGGGCAACGCCGTGCTGGTGCGCGGCATGGACTGCGTCGACGGCACGCCGCTCCTCGACATCAAGCCCGACCGCGCGCTGTTCACGCCCATCGCGCCGCCGCAGGACGGGGATTTCGAAACCGGCTGAGCGGGCCGGTTGACCGGCCCCGTTGACCTGTCCGATTGACTGACCCGCTGGGGCATGGAAGGTCTGAGCCTCCATCCCGTCAGGAGGCCGCGCGGCGATGCCGGACATTTCCCCTCCGCCCGTCCTCGACATCGACGAGGTGCTGGAGAAGCTGCCGGCGCTCAAGCCGTTCCGCGGCCTCATCGCGCGGCTCGCCGGCGGGGGCTTGAGGCTCGACCGTTTCTCCAGGGACATCGCCGAGTGGGCGGCCCATGGCGAGCTTTCGGCGACGCTCGACGGCATGCTCCAGCTTCGCGGCGTATCCGTTCACGCGCGGCACGGCGATCCGGTCCATTTCACCCGGCCGGGGCCGCTGGTCATCGTGGCGAACCATCCGCTCGGCATTCTCGACGCCATGGCGATCACGGCGCTCGGCGAGCGGCAAGGCCGCCCGCCGCTCATCCTCGCTTCGGATTTCCTCGCCCGCGTCGCGCCAGTGCGCAAGCATCTGATACCGGTCGACAACTTCACCTCGGCGAAGGCGCGGGCGGCCAATGCGCTGCCGCTGCGGGCGGCGGCGCGGCATCTGGACGCGGGCGGCGCCATGCTCGCCTTCCCGTCCAACCGCGTCTCGCATTTCCACATCCGCTCCATGCGGGTGGAGGACCCGCGCTGGCACGACCATGTCGTGCGGCTGGCGCGCATGAGCGGCGCGGCCGTGCTGCCTGTGCGGGTACTCACCGGCAACGGCGCCGCCTATCACGCGCTCGGCCTGCCGCATGCCGGCCTGCGCACCATGATGCTGCTGCGGCAGGTCTACCGCATCGTCGACGGCGCGGCGCGCGTGGACCTCTCCATCGGCGAGCCGCTGCCGCCGGAGGCATTCGCCGGCGAGCGGCCGCGAATCGCGCGGGCCGAGCAGTTGCGCGCCATGGTCTACGCGCTGCCGGGCTGACTTTTCGCGTCGGCGGTTGTCGGAACGCGGGCCCGCCATACGTCCTGGCGGCATAAGCCAACGAGAGGAGACGAAGATGGCCTATGTGGACGGATTCCTGATCGCCGTGCCGAAGGACCGGATGGACGACTATCGCAGGATGGCGAAGATGGGCGAGGCAGTGTGGCGCAAGCACGGCGCCATCGAATATGTCGAGTGCTTCGGCGACGACGTGCCCTATGGCGAGCTGACCTCCTTCCCGCGCGCCGTGCAGGCGAAGGACGACGAGGTCGTCGTGTTCTCGTGGATCGTCTACCCGTCCAAGGAGGTGCGCGACGCCTGCAACAAGAAGGTGATGAATGATCCGGACATGCACTGGGACCCGGACAAGATGCCGTTCGACGGCAAGCGCATGATCTTCGGCGGGTTCGTGCCGTTTCTGGGGAAGTAGGGGTCTCGCTACGGTAACAGTGGTTCCTGCGCCATGTCGAGGTGCAGCGCCTTGCCGTCATAGGGGTGCGCCTCGGCGACCGCCTCGTCCACCTCGACGCCGAGGCCGGGCTCCTTCGACGGTATGACGAAACCGTCCTGCCATTCGATCTTCGTCTTCAGGAGCGTCGCGTGAAAGCCGTCGAAGGTTCTGATCGCCTCGAGGATAAGGAAGTTCGGCAGCGTCGCGGCAAGCTGGATGTTGGCAGCCGCCACCACCGGCCCGCAATAGCAGTGCGGCGCGACCTGGATGTGGTGCGCCTCGGCCATCGCCGCGATCTTCTTCGTTTCGAGAATGCCGCCCGAGCGGCCGAGATTGGGCTGGAGGATGCTTGCCGCGCGCTGCTCGATCACGCGGGCGAACTCCCATTTCGTGGTCAGCCGCTCGCCCGTGGCGATCGGGATCGAGGTTCCCCGCGCGACCTGCGCCATCACTTCCGGCATGTCCGGCGGCACCGGCTCCTCGAACCATAGCGGGTCGAAGGGCTCGATGGCCTTGGCCATCCTCAGCGCCCCCGACGCGGTGAACTGGCCGTGCGTGCCGAACAGGATGTCGGCGCGGCCGCCCACGGCCTCGCGGATCGCCTTCACCATGCGCACCGACAGGTCGATGTCGGCGAGCCGCGGCTGGTGGCCGTCGAATACGGTATAGGGGCCGGCAGGGTCGAGCTTCACGGCGTTGAAACCCTGGCGCACATAGTCCAGCGCGCATTCGGCCGCGAGGTCCGGGTCGTCGTAGACGCTGCACGGGCCGGCATCCTCGGTATGGACGCTGCCCGTATGCGGGTAGAGGTAGGTGTAGCTGCGCAGCTTCTCGTGCACCTGCCCGCCGAGCAGCTTATGGACCGGCTTGCCCGCCTCCTTGCCGACGATGTCCCAGCAGGCCATCTCCAGCGCCGACACGCAGCCCATCATCGAGACGTCCGGCCGCTGGGTGAAGCCGGACGAATAGGCACGGCGGAAGAAGGTCTCGATGTCGTGCGGGTCGCGGCCGACGAGGTAGCGCCCGGCGCAGTCCTCGATCATGCGCGCCGTCACATGCGGGCCGAAGCTGGCATTGTAGGCTTCGCCCCAGCCGGTGACGCCGCCATCCGTGACCAGCTTGACGAAGATGAAGTACTTGCCGCCCATGCCGGGCGGCGCGTTGCCGACGACGAAGGTCTTCACGTCCGCGATCTTCATTCGCCGCTCCCCGCTGCGTCCGGCAAAGCCTACGCAGGGGCAGGCGGGCGCGCAACAGCGGCGCGGCAGGCCCAACTCTTGCCGCTTTCATCGTCTTTTCAGGTGCCTGTGGACGCGCCGCACCTTGGGTTTCGGCGCATCCGGGCCGGGAAATCGGGGCTTTTGGCTGGGGCTTCAACCTTTTGGTAACCCGGAACCGTTCAATTTTGATCTATCGGCAGCCCCGGCGGGGGCTCGTCCGTCCGTCCAGCCCGCGAGACGAATAGGGAAGCCAACGATGCGCGGATTTCTGTCGACCCTCATCTGCCTGCCCATGATCGTCCTGGCGCTGCCGGCGCAGGCGCAGACGGCGACCCGGATCGGCCAGCACAACGACTGGGCGGCCTACAGCTATGTCCAGAACAACGCCAAGACCTGCTACGTTCTGTCGGTGCCGAAGGCCAAGCAGCCGGCCGACCTCAACCATGGCGACATCTTCTTCTTCGTGCAGCACAAGCCGGGCCAGAACGTCTCGTTCGAGCCGCAGTTCACCGCCGGCTACAATCTGCGGGAAAATTCCGCCGTCACGGTGACGGTCGGCAATGCCAGCTTCTCCATGTTCACGCGCGGCAATTCGGCGTGGATCGAGAACCCGGCGCAGGAGCCGCAGCTCATCGCCGCCATGCGCGGCGGCGCGACCATGTCCATCAAGGCGACCTCTGGCCGCGGCAACGCAACCAGCTACGAATTCTCGCTCAAGGGCATCAGCGCGGCGCTGAATTCCATCGGCACCTGCCGGTAGGCCACTGCGGCTTATTCATGAGCGCTGGCGGGCCGATGTCCCGGCTATTCGCCGGGATGGAGCCGGTCCCGCCGGACCCGGGTCGCATAGATCAGGACGGCAGCGACAAGCAGGGCGCCGATCGGCATGACGCTCGTTACCAGAAGATATTCGAGGTCGGTCATGGCTGAAGCCTCGTCAAAACGCGTCGTGCCAACAAATGTAGGGTCAAACCCGCCAACAGGCAAATGACTGCCTGAGCTGCCAGCACGACAGGCGAACGCACATCGCCTGTGCCAAGCGCCGCGAAAGACGGGGCAAGCCCGCCGACCGCGACAACCGCGATAGCGACTCCGTTAAGGAAAGTCGCGGTCAACTTTGTCCGCTCGTTGTGTATGAGACTCAAGATGCGCACCCCTCCGTGCACAGATGTGACCAACAATCAGCGAGACCGCGCGGGATTTCAAGCTTGAGCCGGGAGGCTCGGCAGTCACGCGCCGTGACGGACCGGACTTGTTCTGCTAAGAGGCGCCATCGCCGCCTGCGCGTCCCATGCTGGCGCCGGCCGCGCACGCTTCCTATCTGAGCCCGACCATGGCCCTGACACTCGATACATCGCCGGCCTTCTTCCCGGCACCGCCGACCCGTTCGCAGCCGGACAAGCCGTCGCTGATCGGCATGACGCGCGAGGAGATGGGCGAGGCGCTGGCCGGGGCGGGCGTGCCCGAGCGGCAGGTGAAGATGCGCGTCCAGCAGCTCTGGCACTGGCTCTATGTACGCGGCGTCAGCGACTTTTCCGACATGCGCAACGTGTCGAAGGATTTGCGTGCGGCGCTCGCCCAGCGCTTCACCATCGCGCGGCCGGAGGTGGTCGAGGAGCAGATCTCCAACGACGGCACGCGCAAATGGCTGTTCCGCTTCCCGCCGCGCGGGGCCGGGCGGCCGGTCGAGATCGAGACCGTCTACATACCCGAGGAGGGCAGGGGCACGCTGTGCATTTCCAGCCAGGTCGGCTGCACGCTCAACTGCTCGTTCTGCCACACCGGCACGCAGAAGCTGGTGCGCAACCTGACCGCCGAGGAGATCCTGTCGCAGCTTCTCACCGCGCGCGACCGGCTGGGCGACTTCCCCGACAAGGACACGCCGGCCGGCGCCATCGTGCCGGCCGAGGGGCGCAAGGTGTCCAACATCGTGATGATGGGCATGGGCGAGCCGCTCTACAATTTCGAGGCGGTCAAGACGGCGCTGCTGATCGCCTCCGACGGCGACGGGCTGGCGCTGTCGAAGCGCCGCATCACGCTGTCGACCTCCGGCGTGGTGCCGGAGATCGTCAAGGCGGGCGAGGAGATCGGCGTCATGCTCGCCATCTCGCTGCACGCCGTGCGCGACGAACTGCGCGACCTCTTGGTGCCGCTCAACAGGAAATATCCGCTGGAACAGCTCATGGAGGCGTGCCGCGCCTATCCCGGCCTCTCCAACGCGAAGCGCATCACCTTCGAGTACGT
>CAZVTK010000167.1:0-9551 GCA_964629765.1 uncultured Mesorhizobium sp. | reverse complement strand
AGGACGCCGCGCGCCGCGCCGCCGAGGCGGAACGCGCCGCGTCGGAGACCGTGCAGCGCCAGCAGGCGGAACAGGACGCGCGGCGGGCGCCGCCGCCGCCGCCCGCGCCGCCGGATCAGGGTTTCCTGCCCGGCGTCCAGCGCCAGTTGCTGGCGCCGCCGCTGCCGCGCAGCGACGGCGGTGCGACGGGGGGTGCATCTGGCGGTGGGTCCGGCGACGCGTCGCGCGGCATCTTCCGGCAGGACAATCTGAGCTTCGGAAACCCGGTGAACGCAACGCCCTGACGGGAGGTTGTCGGAGGCAGGAGAGGGCGGCGGCCTTCATCCATCGTTTCACATGCCTGAGAGGTTGAATCCTCCGATCCGGGCAAGTTCTTGGAAACGAAGACCTATCCGGCGGTGCTCCGCTCCCGCCGCAGCGCGTCGAGCACGAAGAGGCGCAGCGCCGAAGAGAGGTTCGTGCTGCGCTCGCGCGCTTCGTCGACCTCGGCCACAAGCGCCGCGAGCGCGATGCCGCGCGCGGCGGCGAGCCTTTCGATCTCCTCGAAAAACGCGTCCTCGAGCGAGAAGCTGGTGCGGTGCCCGCGAATCGACACGGAGCGTTTGCGCACGCGGTTCAAGCGTCGCCGGCTCCGTCCGGCTTGCCGTTGGGCCCGGGGCGCTCTCCTGCGGGGGAGAGGCGGTGGCCGTCGAGATGGCGCTCGCCTTGCCGGGCGGCATGCTCTGCCGCCGCGCGCTCGGCCTTGGTGCGGCCGAAGCGGACGCGGTTCTCGTCGGCCCGGCGTGAGTCCTCCTGCCGTTGCCGCTGCTTGCGGACGGTGCGCAGATTGACGATCTCGGCCATCCGTGCGGCTACTTCTTGCGGAAGGCGTCCAGCGAAACGACGTCCGCGCCCCTGGCGCCGTCCGCGTCCGCCGTCTTGTCCGGCTGCGCCGCGGCAGCGGGCGCGGGCTTGGCCGCCTCCTCCTTGGCGCGCGCGGGGCGCGGGGCGGGCGCCGGCTTGGGCAGCGGCGCGACGGGCACGGCCGCTTCCTCGGCCTGCTTGACGTCGAATTCGAGCTCGAAGCTTACGGACGGGTCGTAGAAGCCGCGCACCGCCGAGAACGGCACTTCCAGCTTTTCCGCCACGTCGGAGAAGGACAGGCCGACCTCGAAACCCGTCTCCGTCACCTTCAGATCCCAGTACTGATACTGGATCACGATCGTCATCTGTTCGGGATAGCGCTCCTTGAGGCGCGTCGAAATGCGCACGCCGGGCGCGTTGGTCATGAAGGTGATGAAGAAGTGATGGTTGCCCGGCAGGCCGGTGCGCGCGACCTCGGCGAGAACCTTGCGCATGACCCCGCGCAGCGCCTCCTGGGCGAGGATGTCGTAGCGGATGTGGTCGTCGGCCATACTGCGCGTCGGGTCCGTGATTCCGATAACGTTCCAGCACTAAAGAAGCTTGTGTCGCGCGGCAAGCATAGCGCAGGCCGGGACGACAGGGGAGGGGTACGGTAGGCGCTCTCAGGTGCAGGCGTGCGCCAGCACGAAATCGGCGCGCGCGTCGACGGGCGCGCGGGGCAGTTCGACGAGGCGGTAGCCGAGCCCTTCGTAGACCGCGCGCACCGCGTCGTGGGTGGCGACGGCCACGTTCCAGTCCTGCCGGCGCTCGGAATCCGTCCCGTAGATTGCGCGCCATGGCGGCGCGACAAACACCGGGTCGGCGTAGCGGAAGGCGAGGGCGGCGCGCTCCATATGCGGCGGCACCGGGCGCCCGATCAGCCGCAGGTAGCCGATCGTGTCCGGCACGCCGCGGTCGAAGAAGGCGGGCCCGTCGAACGGCTCGGTCTCGGCCCATGAGCGCATGTCCCATGTCAGCATCGCCTCGGCGTAGTCGCGCGGGCTGCGTGCGGCGTGGGCGAGGCCGCCGATCGCGTCCTGAAGGCGCAGGATCGAGCGGCCGGCCTCCGCGAAGGTGCGGTGGCCGCGCGCGCCGAGCGCCGCGACCAGCGTGGATTTTCCCGCTCCGGGGCCTCCGGTCAGGACGAAGCGCGTGGCGGGCATGCTGGCTCCATGCGGAGGAAAGTGGACACAGAAGGGAAGGCGCGGCGCGGTTTCACGCGGCGGCCGGATGGAAGACGGGCAATTTTGACGGGATGGGAAAGGGCCGGATCGGGCAAGGAAAGTGGAGGTTTCTGTTGCCAGGTACCTCCGAACCCCGCCTGACGGTGCTAACCGCCAGGGCTTGATTCGAGACTATCGCGCCGCATTAAGCAGCGAGACGCGCCTCAGCATAGTTGTCGTTGGCAACTATAAGGTTAGCCCGATAACGGCGGTACAATGCCGGGCAAAAGTCCGATCTTTACACCCTCGTCGATCCTGTTTCGCCCCCATCAGCAACCGCCCTGATCCGCGTCGTTCTTCTCGAACGGCCTGCGGCGGCTGGTGGTGGAGGCGCCGGGTACCGCCCCCGGGTCCGAATGGCTTATTACATCGGCCGTTTATCGCCATAGTCGGCACGAGGCCGACAGCACCAATATAGGGTGCGTGGGGCGCCATGGGAAGAGGCGCGGGCGGCAATACCGGCGACACCGCACGCCTCACGGCCATTCCGTGAAGCTGACCGGCGGATGCGCGCCGGCCTTGGGCTCGGCCATGGTCCGCATGCGGCGATAGGTGCTCGGCGACATGCCGGTCATGCGCCGGAAGAAGTTCGAAAAATGCGCCTGGTCGCCGAAGCCCAGCGCATGGGCCATGCGCTGGATCGTCATGGACGAGCGCTCCAGCCGCGTCGCAGCCTCCTGCGCCAGCCGCTCCGACACCAGCGCCTTGGGCGACTTGCCGGTGCCGGCGGTGCAGAGCGCGTGCAGCCGGTCCGGCGTGACGCCCAGCGTGTCGGCGTAGCGGGCGATCGGCCAGCGGTTGCGGAAATTGATCTCGACGAGCTGGCGGAAACGCATGAGCACGCCGGAGGCTTCCCCCGCCGCCGCCTCGCCCAGCGGGGCGCCGCCGGAAACGCGCAGCGCCGCGACCAGCACGATGCGCAGCAGCGCCGACATCATCAGCGGCCCGCCGGCCTGCGGGTTGCGCAGCTCCGCCAGCAAGGCGCCGGCGCAGCGCTCCAGCGTGCCGGCGGTCTCGTCGTGCCCGGCGAGCGACAGCACGAAGCTGCGCCCGGCAAGCGCGGCGAGGTCCGCGCCTTCCGCCTCGTCGCCGATGGCGGCAGCGGCGAGGATGGCCGGCACCGCGCCGCGAAAGCCGGTGGCGCCGGCCTCGACGCGCAGGCGGCCGGGCGCCGTGTCCGCCAGCCAGGCCAGCGCCGGCGCCTCGACCGCAAAGCGGCTGTTGCCGATCTCGGCCTCGCCGGCGCCGTCGGTCAGCAGCAGAAGCTGGCGCGACGACTGGTCCGGCTCGCGGTTGAACGACCAGATTCGCGGGTGCAGCGAGGAATCGATGCGTTCGAGCTTGAGCATGCGGCGTGCCTGAACTCCCTCTAGCTCCCTCACAGGCTCCTATGTCGAACATCGTATGCGACGAAGCGCCAGTTTCGTGCAATAAATAGCCAGATTTTTGCATTCTCGGGAAGGGGGCCGATCGTGTTCTCTGTATACAACATGTGATGGCGCGCCTGCCGGGAGGAGACCGCGGGTGCGCGTTCCGGTCGGCGCGGGTGGCGACACCCGATGCCGGAACCCGAGGCCGGAAGCTGAAGGAGGAGCCGGTATGAACATGATGGTCAAGGGTTCGGTCGTTCCCAATGCGCCCGAGCGTTTCTTCATCGGCGGCCGCTGGATCGAGCCGATCTCCAGCCGCAGCCTCGACGTCGTCTCCCCGGTCACCGAGGAGCTGGTGATCAGCTATCCCGAAGCCGGCCCGGCCGATATCGACCGCGCGGTCGCGGCCGCCCGCGACGCCTTCGACAACGGGCCCTGGCCGCGCATGGAGCCGGCCGAGCGGGCGAAATATCTGCGCAAGGTCGCCGCGCTGCTGGCCGAGCGGCTGGACGACATCGCTTATTCCTGGACCTTGCAGGTCGGCGCGCCGATCGGGCTGACGAAGAAGCTGGTCGGGCAAAACCCAACGCTTTTCAACTACTACGCCGATCTGATCGAGACCTATCCCTTCGTCGACGAGCGCAAGCGCGACGACGGCGGCCGGGTGCGGATCGCCAAGGAGGCGGTGGGCGTGGTCGCGGCGATCACGCCGTGGAACGCCCCGCTGGTGCTCCTGTCCTACAAGATCGCGGCGGGCCTCGCGGCGGGCTGCTGCATGGTGGCGAAGCCCTCGCCCGAGACGCCGCTCGAAGCCTATATCCTCGCCGAATGCATCGAGAAGGCCGGGCTGCCGTCGGGCGTGTTCAACCTCGTGCCGGCGGGGCGCGAGGGCGGCGACTATCTGGTCCGCCACCGCGGCGTCGACAAGGTGGCCTTCACCGGCTCGGCCGGCGCCGGCAAGGCCATCGCGGCGGCCTGCGCGGAGCGGCTGGCGCGCGTCAGCCTCGAACTCGGCGGCAAGTCGCCGGCGGTGATGCTGGACGATGCGGACTTCAGCCAGGCCCTGCCCAGCCTGATGGCGTATACAATGCCGATCACCGGGCAGGTGTGCTTCTCGCTCACGCGTATCCTGGTGCCGGAGCGGCGCAGGCAGGAGTTCCTCGACATCTACCTAGCGGCGGTTTCGGGCATCAAGGTCGGCGACCCGTTCGACCCGGCGACGCAGATGGGGCCGCTGACCATGGCGCGCCAGCGCGCCCGCGTCGAGGGCTACATCGCCGCCGGCCGGGCCGAAGGCGCGACGGTGGCCTGCGGCGGCAAGCGCCCGGCCGGCTTCGACAAGGGGTTTTACGTCGAGCCGACGGTGTTCACCGACGTCACGCCCGAGATGAAGATCGCGCAGGAGGAGATTTTCGGGCCGGTCGTCTCCGTGCTGACCTATCGCGACGAGGAGGATGCGGTCCGCAAGGCGAACAATTCGGTCTACGGCCTCAACGCCTCCGTCTATTCGGCCGATCCCGAACGGGCCTGGCGCATGGCGCGGCGCATCCGCTCGGGAACGGTGACGATCAACGGCGTGATCATCGACCCCAAGCACCCGTTCGGCGGCTTCAAGCAGTCGGGCATGGGCCGCGAAGGGGGACCGGAGGGGCTCGACAACTATATCGAGACCAAGACCGTCCAGTACGCATGAGCGAGGCGATGTCGATCGGCCTGATGCCGGAACGTGGGGCCATGCCGCAGGGCGCTGTCGCGACGCGCGTCGCGCGGGCGAGCGTGGCGGAGGCGCGCCACGCCGCCAACATGGCCGCGTCCGCCTTTCCCGGCTGGTCCGCCACCGGCCCGGCGCAGCGGCGGCACCTGCTCGACCGGGCGGCCGGCCTGCTGGAGCGGCGCGGCGAGGAGGTGGTGCGCACGATTTCCGCCGAGACGGGCGGCACGCGCGCCTGGGGCGAGCTCAACGTGCGCCTCGGCGCCTCGATCCTGCGCGAGGCGGCGGCCCAGACCACGCGCATCGGCGGCGAGCTGGTGCCGGCCGACCGGCCGGGCATGATGTCGATGGCGGTGCGCCAGCCCTGCGGGGTCGTGCTCTCCATTGCGCCGTGGAACGCGCCGGTGGTGCTCGGCGTGCGCTCGCTCGCCACGCCGCTCGCCTGCGGCAACACGGTGGTGTTCAAGGCGTCGGAGCTTTGTCCCGGCGTGCACGGGCTGATCGGCGAGATCATGGCGGAGGCGGGTTTTCCCGGTGGCGTCGTGTCCGTGCTGCACAATGCCGAGGCCGGGGCGACCGACATCGTCGAGGCGCTGATCGCGCATCCGGCGGTGCGCCGGGTGAACTTCACCGGATCGACGCGCGCCGGCCGGGTGATCGCGGCGATCTGCGCCAGGCATCTCAAGAAATGCCTGCTGGAGCTGGGCGGCAAGGCGCCGCTGATCGTGCTGCCGGATGCCGATCTCGACGAGGCCGCCCGCGCGGCCGCCTATGGCGCGTTCTTCCATCAGGGCCAGATCTGCATGTCCACCGAGCGCGTCATCGTGCCCGAGCCGCTGGCCGACGCGTTCGCCGTGCGGCTGCGCGATCTCGCCATGTCGCTGGGACAGGACGAGGCGGCCGACCCGGACGCGCGCTTCGGCCCGATGATCAGCGAGCAGGCGGCGCTCAGGGTCAAGGGCCTGGTGGACGACGCGCTGCGCAAGGGCGCGCGGCTGGTCGCCGGCGGCGGCATTCGCGGCCCGTGGCTGGAGCCGACGGTGCTGGACGCGGTGACGCCCGACATGCGCATCCATCACGAGGAGACGTTCGGACCGGTGGCCGCGATCATCCGCTATGTCGAGGTGGACGAGGCCGTCTCGATCGCCAACGACACGGAATACGGGCTGGCGGCGGCCGTGTTCGGGCGCGACGTGACGCGCGCGCTCGACGTGGCGCGGCGGCTGGAGACCGGCATCTGCCACATCAACGGCTCGACCATCCACGACGAGCCGCAGATGCCGTTCGGCGGCATGAAATCCTCCGGCTGGGGCCGCTTCGGCGGGCAGGCCGGCATCGACGAGTTCACCGAGCTCCGGTGGATCACCATTCAGGACGGGAAGCAGGACTACCCGATCTGAGCAGCAGCGGCGCGGGGTTCGCGCGCCGGTATCGCAGTGAAGGCTTATCGAAGTGAAGTTCAACTGGGAGGAAATGCCATGAACAGACGCATGTTGTTCGCTCTCGCGGCCTCGGTCGCGGCCATCGGCCTTGCGCCGTCGGGCGCCTTTGCGCAGGAAGTGCTGAAGATCGGTGCGTCGGCGCCGAAGACCGGGCCGCTTGCCGGCGGCGCGGCGATGACCCACTGGCCGAACGTCCATATGTGGGTCAACGAGGTCAACGCGGCCGGCGGCCTCGACATCGGCGGCACCAAGCACAAGATCGAGCTGGTCGAATATGACGACCAGACCAGCGCCGAGACGGCGATACAGAACATCCAGCGCCTCGCGACCGTCGACAAGGTCGACTTCATCGTCACGCCCTATTCGACGGGCCTGAACATCGCGACCGCGCCGATGATCGCCCAGCACGGCTATCCGCACATCACGACGAGCGCGGCGACCGACGGCGTCACCGAGTTCGTCAAGCGCTGGCCCAACTCGTTCTGGATGCTCGGCACCGCCAAGCAGCTCGCCGAGGGCGCGGTCTCGACCGTGGCCAAGCTGCGCGACAAGGGCGAGATCGGCTCCAGGGTGGCGCTGGTCTTCGTGGCCGACGCTTTCGGGCAGGAGCTGATCGCGGCGGCCAAGCCGGCGCTGGCGGCGGCCAATCTGGAGATCGTCTACGAGACTTCCTATCCGCTCGGCACGCAGGACGTGGCTCCGGTCATCTCCAGCGCCAAGGCGGCCAACCCCGACGCCTTCATCGGCTTCTCCTATCCGGGCGACACCTTCGCCCTGACCGAGCAGGCGCAGATCCAGGGCCTCAATGTCGGCGCCTTCTACACCGGCGTCGGCACGGCGTTCCCGCCCTTTGCCGGCCGCTTCAAGGAAGCCGCCGAAGGCATCCTCGGCATCGGCGGCGTCAATGTCGACGACCCGAAGATCGCCGCCTACATCGAGAAGCACAAGGCCGCGAACAACGGCAGCGACCCGGACTACTGGGCGAGCGCGATGACCTATGCCGGCCTTCAGGTGCTCGGCCAGGCGATCACGGCGGCCGGCACCAAGGACAAGGCCAAGGTGATCGAGGCGATCAAGTCCGGCACGTTCGATACGGTGATGGGCGACATCAAGTTCGCCGACAACGTCAACCCGAACGTCTACACCACCGGCCAGTGGCAGGGCGGCATCTTCAAGGCGGTCGCCGCCGACGGCCTGGCGGTCGGCGCCGAGCCGGTGAAGAAGCAGGGCTGGTGAGGATTGCGGACCTGGCAAGCACCCCCACTCCGTCACGCTCCGCGTGACACCTCTCCCCCTGCCCGGGGGAGAGGAAGGAGCCCTTCATAGCGGCCGGCGCTTCCTCTCCCCCGTCGATCGGGGGGTCCGAAGGACGGGCGAGACAAGCGGCTCGCCCCGGGAAGGTGTCGAGGCGAAGCCGAGGCGGAGTGGGGGTCGATGCCGCCACGCCACGCATAAACCATCCGGCGCGGTTATCCGCCGCGCCGGATGGCACCGATGATAGATTGGACCCATGACGCAGATCCTCGTCACCGGCATATTGCTGAGCGGCACCTACGCGCTGATCGCGCTGGGGCTGACGCTCCAGTACGGCGTCGCGCGCATCATGAACCTCGCCAATGGCGAGACGCTGGTGGCCGGCTGCTTCATCGCCTTCTGGCTGTTCACCGGCGCGTCGATCAACCCGATCCTCGGGCTGCTGGTCATCGCGCCCGCCGCATTCCTCGTGAACTGGGGCATCTACCGCTTCGCGCTGCAACCGCTGGTGAAGCGGGCGAAGAACCGCGGCCAGCTCGAAGTCGATTCGATCCTCGCCACCTTCGGCCTGCTGTTCCTGACGCAGGGGCTGATGCTGCTCGCCTTCGGCGGCGAATATTTCTCCTACACCTTCCTCGCCCAGCGCTTCGACATATTCGGCTCGGGCTACGGGCTGAACCGCGTGGTCGCCTTCGTCGCCGCGGCGGTCATCGCCGGCGGCCTCTGGTACTTCCTCTACCGCACCCGCCACGGCACGGCCGTGCGCGCCGTCGCCGCCGACCCGAACGCGGCCAACCTCGTCGCCATCGACGTCGCCCGCACGGCCGCGCTCGCCTTCGCGCTGGGCGGCGCGCTGACCGCCTGCGGCGGCGCGCTGCTGTCGACCTTCTACACCTTCAACGCCTCGATGGGCGTGGTCTTCACCATGAAGGCGCTGATCATCGTCATCATGGGCGGGGTGGGCGACGTGCGCGGGGCCGTGGTCGCAGCGCTCATCCTCGGCGTCGCCGAGACGGCCGTTGCGAGCCTCATCGACCCCGGCCTGACGCTGGCCGCCACCTATACGCTGTTCATCCTCGTGCTTTTGTTCCGGCCGCAGGGCATCTTCGGGAGGCAGACGACGTGAGCGGTCTCACCAGCCACGAGATCAGGATCGGCACGGCCGCTGCCGCCGCCGTGGCGCTCGCCGCCTGCGTGCCGCTGCTCGACCAGGGCTACTATTTGTCGCTGTCGGTCAACATCATGCTCTATGCGGCGCTGTGCACGGCATGGACGCTGTTTTCCGGGCCGACGCACTACGTGTCGCTGGCGACGGCGGCTTTCTTCGGGCTGGGCACCTATGCGGTCGGCCTGTGGATCGACCATCTGCCGTTCCCGCTGCTGGTGCTGTTCGGCGCGGTGGCGGCCTCGCTGCTTGCCGGCCTCGTGGGGGCGGCGACGCTGCGCATCTCCGGCGTCTATTTCGTCGTCTTCACGCTCGGCCTTGCCGAGCTGGTGCGGCAGCTCATGACGTGGGGGCAGGCCAAGTTCACCACGCGCATGGGCCTCTACGTCTTCACCGACCTCAAGGAGACGCACATCTACTGGATGCTGCTCGCCCTGACCGTCGTCGTGTTCCTCACCGGCTGGCTGATCAACCGCTCGCGGCTCGGCTTCGCGCTCAACATCA
>CAZVTK010000166.1:0-9566 GCA_964629765.1 uncultured Mesorhizobium sp. | reverse complement strand
CGCGACCTCCGGCGTGACAGGCCGGCACTCTAACCGACTGAGCTACACCCGCGCACATCCGGCTGGGCGCTGCCCGGCCGGCGTGGCGGTGAATTAGGCGGTTCGGATTCGTTAGTCAAGGCTTCAATCTGGGCTTCGCGCGGCGGCGCCGCAGCTTTCCCGCGGGGCCATCCCAAAGGCTGGCGCAAAGACAAAACGCCGCCCCGTAAAGGGGCGGCGCATCGTGCCGCGGCGCACGGATGCCCCGTGCGCCGTGCCGGGCCGACGGCTACATGCCGTTGACGTTGCGGCAGAAATCGATGACGGCGCTACCCTGCATGTCGCTCTGGCATGCCGTCACGAGCTGCGCGCGCTGCTCGGCGCTCAGCGCGTCGAACGCGGCCTGGAACTGCGGCTGCGGCGCGATCTCGGCGCGGGTCGAGTCGACGAAGAACGCATCCGCCGCCGGCCCGAAGCCCTGCAACGTGGCGCCGACCTCCGTCGAGGCGCCGATCGCGGCCGTAGTGCCGGAATCGACCTCGTCCTCGTCCGTGCCTTCGGTCGCGTTGGCCGCAACGCCCGCATTGGCATTCGCGTCGGCATCGAGCGACGTCCCGTTGGAGCCCGAAGCGGCCACGCCGACACCGGCGCCGGCATTCACGTCGAGCCCGCCATTGCCGTCGCTGCCCGAGGCCGCGACGCCCGTATTGGCATTGACGCCGGTCTCGAGGCTGTTGCCGTCGCCGTCGGATGCGGCGATGCCCACGCCGGCATTGACGCCGGTGCCGAGCGCGCCGCTGCCGTCGTTGCCGGACGCGCCGGCATTGGCGCCGAGCGCGCCGTCGACGCTGAGCGAGCCGCCGCCCGGGCCGGTCACGCCGACGCTGACGCCGCCATTGGCATCGGTTCCGATGGTCACCTGGGCCAGCGCGCTGCCGGACAGCAGGGCGAGCGAAAGGGTAGACACAACGAGCATCTTGTTCATCGCAAGTCTCCGTAGTGGTTGGGAAAATGCGCTCCCGGCTGCCACTTCAACTCGCTGTTGGAAAATAGGTTCCGGCTGGCCGAAACGAATCGCGCCCGCCGGCTGCCGGCGGGCGCTGGTTCCCTGACGGGAGAAGGTCGATGTCGGCGCGGTCAGGCGCTCGGCGTGCGAACCTCGGCGGTCCTCTGCATCGCCCTCACCACATAGGCGTCGCGGCCGTAGACGTCGGGCGAATAGGTCACGGTGCCGTCCGCCTGCGGCCAGGCGGTGAAATACACGACGTAGACCGGAACCTTGGTGCGCAAATTCTCCTGCCCGTGCTCGCCCTTCAAGCGTTGCTCGACCTTTGCGCGATCCCAGCCGAGCACGGCCGCCGCCATGGCGCGCGGGTCCTGGAGCCGCACGCAGCCATTGGAATAGGCGCGGCTGTCGCGGTCGAACAGGTGCTTCTCGGGCGTATCGTGCATGTAGATCGCGTGCCGGTTGGGGAACATGATCTTCATCTCGCCGAGCGAGTTCTTCGGCCCCGGCGGCTGGCGCACGTCGAAGGGGATGTTGGTCCCGTAAGCCGTCCAGTCGACCGACGACGACGAGACGCGCTGGCCGCGCCTGTCGGTCACCTCGTAGCCGATGCTGTCGAGATAGGACGGGTTCTCATAGAGTTTCGGCAGGTACTTGTTGACGAGAATCGAACGCGGAATGCCCCAATAGGGGTGGAACTCGACATATTCGATCTCGTCCTGGAAGAAGAAGGTCTGCGTGCGCGTCGTGCCGACGACGGTGCGCATGGAGAGCTTCTCGGCCCCGTCCTCCACGTAAGATGCACGGAACTCGGGCACGTTGATCATGACGTGGCGGCTGGCGAAGCGCTGCGGCAGCCAGCGCATCTGCTCCAGCGCCACCTCGACCTTCTGCACGCGGTCGGCCTTCGAATCGCCGGCGATGGCGGCGATGGAGCGAGGCCCGATGATGCCGTCCGGCTTCAGCCCCTTGGCCTCCTGCGCCGCCTTGATGACGGGGACGAGGTTTTCCGAATAGAGCTCCGTGCCCGCGGCGGCGGCAAGCGCCGCCCCGTGCGCCGCAAGGAAGGCGGCGTCGGCGTCGCGCTGGATGACGGCAAGGATCTTGGCGAATTCCGGGCTCGACTGGCCGGGGCGCAGCACCACGTTGGGATCGACGACGATGGCGTTTTCCCGGCCGGCGCGCAGTGTCGCGAGCTCGGCCACCAGCGCGGCATATTCCTCGGTCTGCGGGTGGAACGATTCGAGGAAGCGGCGCACGGCGAAGGTGTCGCCCAGCACGTCCAGCGCGTGGCCGTAGTCGACCTCTTTCAGCGCGAAATCGTGGTAGCCGGACAGGCGGTTCGGATCGACGCGGCCGCGATAGGCGTCGCGGACGTAGCGCAGCACGCGCGCCGACAACTCCATCTCGAAGCGCGCCGCGTCGGCGGCGCCCGCCAAGGGGGCAACCAGCGGATCGACCGCGTAGTCGTCGGCGGCGAGCCCGTGGCGCGGCGCCTCGGCCAGCACCTCCAGCGCGGCGAGCGCGCGATGGTTGGCGGCGCCGTCCTCGACCCAGAGGAAGGCGGGATCGTCGCGATAGTGCGCCACCAGCGCCTCGGCGATGTCCTTCTCGGCGAACAGCTCGGTGGCCGACAGCGCGGCGATGGCCTGAAGGAAGCTTTCGCGGCCGGGATCCTGCGGCCCGTCGAGCCGCACCACATTGGCGCCCGGCTCGGCGCTGGCGAGCGTGACGCTGTTCGCCGTCGCACGGTCCTGGCCCTGCTGCTCCGGCGCGATGGCGCGGAAATTCACCTTCACAAGCGCGTCGGCCCTGTAGGTGTAATATTGCGGCCCGGCCACCTTGGGAGCCGGCGGCGGCGTGGCGGGCACGACGCGCTCCACCTCGCGCTGCCGCTCCTCCTGGCGCTTGGCGTTGAACAGCCGCTCGAAGAGATATTGCGCCGACGCCTGCTGCAAGGGCAGCGCGACGCTGACGGCGGCGGTCAAGGCGGCCATGACGGCCACGCGCCGGAAAATGGATTTCATCCTGCACCCTCTGAAAGCCCGCGCCTGCCCCGCAATCCCGCACCCTCGCAAGCAGGCGGCGCGGAACAAGCTCGGTTTGAGTATAGGCCGCCCCGCCCGCCAAGTTAAGCCGAAAAGGCGTGCGCGGGCGGCCACTTGCCGCGCCTGACGACGAAGTGAACGCGGCGTGCGCATCGTGCAGGCGGTCGCGCGTCGCCCCCTGCCCGCCCATTGGTCCACCCATTGGCGGCCGGCCGCTTTGCCGCTAAGGGAGCCGCACGCAGGCTGAAAACCCACGGAACCGCCATGACAATCCACCCGCAGATCGCCGACACCCATACGTTTCCGGGGGACGAAACGCCGTACCGCAAGCTGGATTCGGGGCTTGTCGGCGTCGATACGTTTCGCGGCGAGGAGATGCTGGTGGTCGAGCGCGAGGCGCTGCGGCTGCTGTCGGAGGCCGCCTTCGGCGACATCAACCATCTGCTGCGGCCCGGCCATCTCCGGCAGCTCGCGGCGATCATGGAGGACCCAGAGGCGACCGACAACGACCGCTTCGTCGCCTACGATCTCCTGAAGAACGCCAACATCGCGGCCGGCGGCGTGCTGCCCATGTGCCAGGACACCGGCACGGCCATCATCATGGGCAAGAAGGGCCGCCGCGTCTGGACAGAGGGCGGCGACGAGGCCGCGCTCGGTGAGGGCGTGCTCGACGCCTACCAGCGCCGGAACCTGCGCTATTCGCAGCTCGCGCCGCTGTCGATGTTCGAGGAGAAGAACACCAGCAACAATTTGCCCGCACAGATAGACATCTACGAGGAGGGCGAGGACGCCTATAAGTTCCTGTTCGTCGCCAAGGGCGGCGGCTCGGCCAACAAGACGTTCCTCTTCCAAGGCACGCCGTCGCTGTTGACGCGCGAGCGCATGCTCGACTTCCTGAAGGAGAAGATCCTCACGCTCGGCACCGCCGCCTGCCCGCCCTACCATCTCGCCATCGTCATCGGCGGCACCTCGGCCGAGATGAATTTGAAGACGGTGAAGCTCGCCTCCACGCGCTATCTCGACGGCTTGCCGGCGACCGGCTCGGCGGACGGGCGGGCCTTCCGCGACCTGGAGATGGAGGCGGCGATCCATGCGATGACCCGGTCGCTCGGCGTCGGCGCGCAGTTCGGCGGCAAGTATTTCTGTCACGACGTGCGCGTCGTGCGCCTGCCGCGCCACGGCGCGTCGCTGCCGATCGGGCTCGGCGTGTCCTGCTCGGCCGACCGGCAGGCGCTGGGCAGGATCACCCGCGACGGCGTGTTCGTCGAAGCGCTCGAAACCAACCCGGCCCGCTTCATGCCCGAGATCGACGAGGCGAAGCTGTCGGCCGGCGTGGTGCGCATCGACCTCAACCGGCCGATGAGCGAAATCCTGAAGGAGCTGTCGCAGCACCCGGTGAAGACCCGCCTTTCGCTGAGCGGCCCGATCATCGTCGCGCGCGACCTCGCCCATGCGAAGATCCGCGAGCGTCTGGAGCGCGGCGAGGGCATGCCGGACTATCTGAAGGACCACCCGGTCTATTATGCCGGCCCGGCCAAGACGCCGGCGGGCTTCGCCTCCGGCTCGTTCGGGCCGACCACGGCTGGCCGCATGGACTCCTATGTCGACCAGTTCCAGTCGTTCGGCGGCTCGATGGTGATGCTCGCCAAGGGCAACCGCTCGCGGCAGGTGCGCGAGGCCTGCGCCAGGCATGGCGGCTTCTATCTCGGCTCGATCGGCGGCCCCGCCGCGCGGCTGGCGCAGGACTGCATCAAAAAGGTCGAGGTGCTGGAATATCCCGAGCTCGGCATGGAGGCCGTCTGGCGCATCGAGGTCGAGGATTTCCCCGCCTTCGTGGTGATCGACCACAAGGGGAACGATTTCTTCAAGGAGCTCAATCTGGGCTGAGCCCAACGTTGATCCCCGGCGGCGAAACGGGGCGCCGCATCGCCCCGTATCACATTGATTTGACGTGACAGGCGTGCGATTCGCCAATCTCATTCGCACGATTCAAAGGGAGCTTGGAAAATGATGAGACGCCTGATCCTCATGGCCGCGCTGGCCACGTTCGCAGGCTGGGCGACGGCGGCGTCGGCGCAGGCTCCCGTCATCACTCCCGAGAACGCGCATCTCTACGGCGGCTCGGCGCAGCTCGCCCTCGTTCCGCAGCGCGGCATGGGCTATGCGCGCTCCAACGCCTCGCCGATCCCGCGCCAGACGGTCAGCTATCCGGGCAATCACGCCGCCGGCACGATCATCGTCAAGACCGCGGAGCGGCGGCTCTATTATACGCTCGGCAACGGCAAGGCGATCAAATACGCGGTCGGCGTCGGCCGCGACGGCTTCACCTGGGCCGGCACCAACGCGGTGTCGCGCAAGGCCGAATGGCCGGGCTGGACGCCGCCGCCGCAGATGATCGCGCGCGAGCGCGCCAAGGGCCGCATCCTGCCCGCGCACATGAAGGGCGGTCCCGACAACCCGCTCGGCGCGCGCGCCATGTATATCGGCTCGACCCTGTACCGCATCCACGGCACCAACCAGCCTTCCACCATCGGCCAGGCGATGTCGTCGGGCTGCATCCGCATGGCCAACGACGACGTCATCCACCTCTACAACCAGGTGAAGATCGGCGCGCGCGTCATCGTCCAGCACTGAGGCATATCGTGAAGAAGGGCTACAAGGCACTCCTCGAAGAGGCGAACGCCGCCATCGAGACGCTGAGCGCGGCCGAGGCCGCGGCGCTCATGGGCGATCCCGGCGTGGTGATCGTCGACATCCGCGACCCGCGCGAGCTGGAGCGCGACGGCAAGGTGCCGGGCGCGTTCCACGCCACGCGCGGCATGCTGGAGTTCTGGATCGACCCGGAAAGCCCCTATCACAAGCCGGTCTTCGCCAGCGGCAAGCGCTTCGTCTTCTACTGCGCCGGCGGCCTGCGCTCGGCGCTCGCCACCAAGACGGCGCAGGACATGGGGCTCGAGCCGGTGGCGCATATCGAGGGCGGCTTCGCGGCGTGGCGCGAGGCCGGCCTGCCCGTCGAGGCGGTCACCCCCAAGCACAAGGGCTGACCGGGCGCGGCCGCCCCGGCGGCCGGCGCCGGGTACTTGCTTCAGATGCCCCTGCCCCGGCCGGCGGGTCGGTAAGGTGTGACATGGTCCGCGACGGCGAACGGGCCGCGGATGACCATCAACCCGAAAGATGGCATAGTCGGCCGCCGAAAATCGGTTCAAGGCTGAACAGACCCGTTCGAGAATGAACAATCCGCAACCGCTTCCCTGGGACAATCCGCGCTTTCGCAACTGGATCTCCGTCGTGCGGGCGGAAAAGGCCATCGTGCGCGAGCTGACGCGCGCGCTGGCGCCGCTCGACCTGAAGATCGTGCAGCTCGACCTGCTGATGAACCTCTACCGGCATCCCGGCACGTCGCAGCACGAGCTGGCGCGCCGGCTTCTGGTGGGGCGTTCCAACATCACCATGCTGCTGCCGCAGCTCGAAAGGCAGGGGCTGCTGACCCGCGAGCCCGACGGCAAGGACAGGCGGGTGATGCGCATCCGCATGGCGGCGAAGGGCGAGGCCGTGCTGATGGAGGCGCTGGCGGTCTATACCGCTCTCATCGACCGCGTGATGGCGCAGTCCTCGCCGGCCGAGTGCGACGCCATGGGCGAGGTCATGCGGCGCATCGCCGATTCGCTGAAGGACGAGGAGGACGACGGCTCTTAACCGACGTGGTTAATGCGCGGTTCGCCTTAGGCCGGCGTTAACCATGCTCGTTCATGCTTGCGGACAGTCGAGTCCGTCCCGCGAGTGTGCCGATGCGTCGCCTCCCCGCCTTGCTTGCCGCCTTTGCCTGCCTGTCGCTGACCGCCTGCCAGTCGCAGTCGTCGCAATCGTCCCGGGCGGAGCCGCCCAAGGCGGAAACCCCGAAAATGGCCTTCGCCGGCGAGCGGGCGGCATTGCCGAAGCCCGATGTCATGGCGTTTCCCGGACCGCGCGGCGGCCTTGCCGGCCGCACCATCCGCGTCTCCAGCCCCGCCGACCTCGTGCTGGCCCGCAACGAGGTGGTGCTGACCTTCGACGACGGTCCGGTGCCGGGCCGGACCCCGGCGATCCTCGCCGCGCTCGACAGGCACGGCGTGAAGGCCACCTTCCTGATGGTGGGCCAGATGGCGCGCTCCTACCCGCAGCTCGTGCGCGAGGTGGCGGCGCGCGGCCACACGATCGGCACGCACACGCAGGACCACAAGAACCTCGCCTCGATCGGCTTCGACGCGGCAGTGGCGCAGATCGACGCCGGCCGGCGCAGCGTCGCGGCGGCGCTGGTGCCCTCGACCGGCAAGGTCTCGGGCTTCTTCCGCTTCCCCTACCTCGCCGAGACGTCGGCGCTGCGCAAGCATCTGGCGGCGAACGGCATGGTTCCGATCGGCGTGACGGTCGATTCCAAGGATTATTTCGTGTCGTCGCCCGATCAGGTGCGCACCCGCACGCTCGCCACGCTGGCGGCGCGGGGCTCGGGCATCATCCTGTTCCACGACCTGCATCAGCGCACGGCGAGCATGCTGCCGGAGTTCCTCGCCGACCTTCATGCGCGCGGCTTCAAGGTCGTGCATCTGGTGCCGGCGAGCCGGGCGGCCGAGGAGCTTATCGTCGCCGCGCTCAGCGACGGCGAGATGCAAGGCGGCGCGGACGACCTGCCGGTGCTCGCCTACTCACCACATTGATTTGGCGGCGCGGCCCGGCCACTCGGCATCGTAGGCCGCGCCGTCGATCCTGCCTGCGCTGGTCGCGTCGAGGATCTGGCCGGGCGTCGGCAGCGATTTCGGATCGACGTGCCGGGCGGCGTCCCACAGTTGCGAGCGCCTGATGGCGCGGGCGCACTGGAAATAGACGGCCTCCACCGTCACCACCACCACCGTGCGCGGCAGCGCGCCGTCCATCTCGAACCCGGCGCGCAGCGCCGGATCGGCGCTGACCACCGCCCGGCCGTTGACGCGCAGCGTGGTCCCCGAGCCGGGAATCAGGAACAACAGGCCGACGCGACCGTCGCGCACGATGTTGCGCAGCGAATCGGTACGGTTGTTGCCGCGCCGGTCGGGAATCAGCAGCGTCTTGTCGTCCCGGATCCGCACGAAGCCGGCAAGGTCGCCGCGCGGCGAGCAGTCGAGCCCCTCCGGCCCGGCGGTGGCGAGCGCGACGAAGGGAGACGCCTCGATCAGCCGCGCATAGTCCGGGATCAGCCGGTCGAGCTCCTTGACCAGCGACGTCTCGCCCGGTCTGCCGTAGATGGCCTCAAGCTGCTCCACCGTCTCGACCTTGCCGCTCATGCCGTCCATGCTCCTCGCCTTCCGATGCTGCCTTGCGCAAGTCAGCGGTCGCGGCTCAGCCCCTTGGCGGCGAGCTCGTCCAGATAGCCCTGCCAGCGCGCCTCGCGCTCATGGCCCAGCTCGTGCAGGTAGTGCCAGGTGAAGATGCCGCTGTCATGGCCGTCGGAAAAGACGATGCGCACGGCATAGTTACCCACCGGCTCGACCCGCGCGATGGTCACCTCGCGCTTGCCGGGCACGGTCACGCGCTGCTCGGGCGAGTGGCCCTGCACCTCGGCGGAGGGCGACAGCACGCGCAGCAGCTCGGCGCCAAGCTCGATCGGCGCATGCGAGGCAAAGATCACCGTCAGCAGCCGCCGATCCTTGGAGACGCGCAGTTCGCGGGGCGGGGTCATTGGCGTTGCCTATCGTCGCATGGGCCGGCCGCGCTTGAATCGGCGACCGTTTTCCACGACATATAGCGCTTCGTCGCGCTCGCGCGACAAGTGACGTGTGGCATGATCGACCCTTTCGGCAGATCCATCACCTATCTCCGCGTATCGGTCACCGACCGCTGCGACTTCCGCTGCACCTACTGCATGGCGGAGGACATGGCGTTCCTGCCGAAGAAGGACCTGCTCTCGCTGGAGGAACTGGACCGGCTGTGCACCGCCTTCGTCGAGAAGGGCGTGCGCAAGCTGCGCCTGACCGGCGGCGAGCCGCTGGTGCGCAAGAACGTGATGCATCTGATCCGCCAGCTCTCGCGCCATCTCGCCAGCGGCGCGCTCGACGAATTGACGCTGACGACCAACGGCTCGCAACTGTCGCGCTTCGCCGCCGAGCTCGCCGATTGCGGGGTCCGGCGCATCAACGTGTCGGTCGACACGCTCGACCCCGAAAAATTCCGGTCGATCACCCGCTGGGGCGACTTCGCCAAGGTGCTGGGCGGCATCGACGCCGCGCAGAAGGCGGGGCTCGAGGTCAAGATCAACGCCGTGGCGCTGAAGGGCTTCAACGAGGCCGAGATTCCCGAACTGATGCGCTGGGCGCACGGGCGCGGAATGGGCCTGACGCTGATCGAGACCATGCCGCTCGGCGAGATCGAGGTCGACCGCACAGACCAGTACCTGCCGCTGTCGCAGGTGCGCCGCGACCTGTCGCGGCGCTTCACGCTGGAGGACATCCCCTACCGCACCGGCGGTCCGGCCCGCTACGTGCAGGTCGCCGAGACGGGCGGGCGGCTCGGCTTCATCACCC
>CAZVTK010000165.1:3274-9644 GCA_964629765.1 uncultured Mesorhizobium sp. | reverse complement strand
ATCTCCCCCCTTGAGGGGGAGATGGCCGGCAGGCCAGAGGGGGGTGCCTTGCGCCTGGGCCATCCCGCATGAATCCCAAGGCGCGCATCCGCAGGCTTGCCGCGTGGTCGATCGCGGTGGCGCTCGTCGTCATGGCGCTGAAGTTCGTCGCCTGGCGGATGACGGGCTCGGTCGCGCTCTATTCGGACGCGCTGGAATCCATCGTCAACGTGATCGCGGCCGGCGCGGCCTTCTGGGCGATCAGCGTCAGCTTCAAGCCGGCCGACAGCCACCACCAGCACGGCCATCACAAGGCCGAATATTTCTCGGCCGTGCTCGAAGGCGTGCTGATCGCGGTGGCGGCCATGCTGATCATCGCCGAGGTGTGGAGCGCGCTCCGGGCGCCGCCCGCACTGGAGACGCCATGGGAGGGCATGGCGGTCAATCTCGGCGCGGCGGCGGTCAACGCCGTCTGGGCCGGCATCCTCATCGTCAACGGAAGGCGGCACAAGTCGCCCGCGCTGGTGGCGGACGGCCATCATGTGATGACCGACGTGGTGACGTCGGCCGGCGTGCTCGCCGGCCTCGTCGCCGCCGTGGCCACGGGCTGGACCATCCTCGACCCGCTGCTCGCCCTGATCGTGGCGCTCAACATCCTGTGGCAGGGCTGGCGCGTCATCTCCTCCTCGCTCGACGGGCTGATGGACCGCGCGGTCGAGCCGGACGAGCACATGCGCATCCGCGACATCATTTCGGCCAATTCGAAGGGCGCCCTGGAGGTGCATGACCTCAAGACCCGCATCGCCGGCCGCGCCACCTTCATCGAGTTCCATCTGGTGGTGGACGCCGGCATGAGCGTGGGCGAGAGCCATGTGATCTGCGACCGCATCGAGGCCGCGCTCAAGGACGAGATCCCATCGGTGCGCATCATCATCCATGTCGAGCCGGACGACGAGGCGAAGCTGCCCGCCGGCACGGCCGCCGTGCCCTTCGCCTGAGGACATCCGTGACCGACCTGATCGACGACGACGACATGGGCGTCCGCGCGCCGCGGGCGGTCGCAGAATCCGGGGCCGCGCCGGGCGCGTTGCGCAAGGTTGCCGTGATCGCGGTGATGTCGGTGGCGCTCGGCCTTGCGATCCAGGGGCTGATCGTCGGGGCGCGGCTGCTTGCCGGCGGACCCTATCCCGGACTGGCGGCCGTGGCCGACGCGGCGGGCGGAATCACCTGGGCGGTGCTGGTGTGCACCGGCGTCGGCATCGGCACCTCGATCATGCGGGCGCGGGCGCAGATCGTCGGGCTGCTGGGCGTGCTGTTCGCGCCGCTGGCGGTGGCGGCGGCGAAGGGCAGCCAGAGTCTCGTTGCCTCGCTGCTCGACCTTGCCGCCGGTCAGGCCGTGCTCAGCCTCGGCACCGTCAGCGCCGTGCGCGCGCTCGAATATGCCGTTCTCGGCTTCCTGCTCGGCATGCTGGCGCGGCGGGGCGAGGCGCGCGTGTCGCGCTATCTCGGCGCCGGAGCGCTGGTGGGCGTGGTGCTGGGCGGCGCCGTGATGGCGCTGACGGCGTGGGCGGCGGCGGGCGCGGGCATGCCCTACGGGTCGGTGCAGGTCGCGGCCGGCATCGTCAACGAGATGCTGTTCCCCATCGGCTGCGCGCTGGTGATCTATGGCGGCCAGCTCGTCGGCCGCGCCTTCAGCCATGTCGACCTCGTCGTATAGCGACGAGCGCTGAACCCCGGGCGATGCCGCCGGACACGGGGCGGCACCCATGCGCGCGGGCGAAGCAGCCATCCACCGGGGCATTCCGCCGGGGGCATTGGCAAGGCCCGGCCGATTCTGATAGGGCCGCGGCATGACAGAGACCAGCGACCACGACGCCGACCGGCCGCGAACTCCGAAGCCGGCCTGGCAGCAGTGGGCGGCGCTGGTGGCCGTGTCGCTGGTTCTTGCGGCGGCGCTCGAATGGGCGCGCTTTCCCGCCGCGCTGCTGGTCGGGCCGATGTTCGCCGGCATCGCCGCCGGGGCGAGCGGCGCCACCATCCGCGCCCCGGCCTGGAGCTTCAAGGCGGCGCAGGCGGTGGTGGCCTGTCTCATCGCCGGGGGAATATCGCTTTCGTTCTTCGTCGCCTTCGCCGAAATCTGGCCGGTCATCCTCGCCGTGGTCGTGGCGACGCTCGCGGCATCCGGCGCGCTGGGCTGGGCGATAAGCCGCTGGCGGATCCTGCCGGGCACCACCGGGGTCTGGGGCTCCGCCCCCGGCGCCGCCACCGCGATGGTGCTGATGGCGGGCGCCTTCGGCGCGGACGAAAGGCTGGTCGCCTTCATGCAATATCTGCGGGTCATCGTGGTGACCGCCGTCACCGCGCTGATCGCGCGGCTGTGGCTCGGTGTCTCGGGCGCGGCGGCGCCGGGACCCGACTGGCTCGCCCCCGTCGACCTGCCGGCCTTCGCCGCGACCGTCGCCGTCGCGGTGGCGGGCGCGGTCCTCGGCCGGCTGGTGCGGCTGCCGATGCCCAATTTCCTCGGTCCCCTCCTGCTGGCGGTCTCGCTCGAATTCGCCGGGCTGCTCACGGTCGAGCTGCCCGACATCCTGCTGGCCCTGAGCTATGCGGCGGTGGGCTGGACGATCGGCCTCAAATTCACCCGGGAGACCATGCGCACCGTGCGCGAGTCGTTCCTCAAGGTGCTGGCCCCGATCGTCGTGCTGATCGTCTTCTGCGCGGCGCTGGCCTGGGTGCTGGTCGCCTATGCGGGGGTCGATCCGCTGACGGCCTATCTCGCGACCAGCCCGGGCGGCATGGACGCCATCGCCATCATCGCGGCGGCGTCGTCGACGGTCGACATGTCCTTCGTGATGGTGGCGCAGATGATGCGCTTCCTCATCGTGCTGCTGTTCGGCCCGGCGCTGGCGCGGCTGGTGGCCCGGCGCGTGGCCGCGCCATCGTAAACGCAAGGTTTGCGCAACCGGGGAAGAGCCGTGCAATTGCGCATGGCTGGCCTGCGCGCCGTTGCTCATGTGCAACGGCGGGGCGGCCGTCACGCCGCCGCCTCATTCCGGCCGGCTCGCGGACATGATGGCCATCGACAAGGGGAGGCGCGCCCAGCGCAGCCGGCACCGCCCGCCGGTCCCAGCAACGATTTGCCGAGCCACAGAATGCCAGTTTCGATTTCCGGCGTCCGCGTGCTGCGTCCGCTCGCCGCCATCCTCATGTCCGTCCTGCTCGCCGCATGCGGCGCGACGACGCGCCAGCAGCTCACCGAGCGCGGGCCGGACCCCTATTACCTCGCCATGTACGGCGCGCATCCCGACGAGCGCTTCCCGCTGCCGGCCATGGACATCAGCCGGGTCGATCCGAAATATTTCCGCCAGCAGGTGGCGTATGCCGGGGCCGAGAGGCCCGGCACCGTCGTCGTCGATACGGCCAACCGCTTCCTCTATCTCGTGCAGGAGGGCGGCACGGCGATGCGCTACGGCATCGGCGTGGGCAAGGCCGGCCTCGAATTCGAGGGCACGGCGCGTATCGGCCGCAAGGCCGAATGGCCGCGCTGGACGCCGACGCCGAACATGATAGCGCGCGAGCCCGAGCGCAACGCGCAATGGGCCGGCGGCATGGAGCCCGGCCTGACCAACCCGCTCGGCCCGCGCGCGCTCTATCTGTTCGAGGACGGCGTCGACACGCTGTTCCGCATCCATGGAACGTCGGAGCCGTGGTCGATCGGGCAGGCGGTGTCGTCGGGCTGCATCCGCCTGTTCAACCAGGACATCATCGACCTCTACGGCCGCGTGCCGGTGGGCGCGACGGTGGTGGTGCTCCAGCACGAGACACCCGACGAGGCGCCGCAGGAGGCGGTGCCGATGGCGGAAACGGGCGACGCGCCGCGCCCGCGCGTGGCGATCTGAGAGCAGGCGACCTTGCCCGGATCGCGATCGGGGGTGTCCTAGGAGCGTTCCAGCCGGAACATCGGCTCATATGACGGTTCGACCGTCGCGCGGCCCATCGGCATGACCGGCTTCGCGTCGGGCAAGCCGATCCTGTAGCGGCCCAGCAGTGTCGCCAGGACGATCTGCGCTTCGGCCAGCGCGAACGAAAGCCCGATGCAGATGCGCGGTCCGGCGCCGAAGGGGATATAGGCCGGCATCTGCGTCCAAGGAGCGCCGCTCGATGCGAAACGGTCGGGCATGAAGGCCGTCGGCCGGTTCCAGAACCTGCGATGACGGTGCATGACCCAGGCGCTGAACCAGACCTGCGTTCCCGGATCGACCTTCTCCCCGGCCACATGGTCGGGGCCGAGTGCTTCGCGAATGATGTGGGGGAGCGGGGGATAGAGGCGAAGCGCCTCCAGCAGCACGTTGCGCAGACGCGGCCAGTTCTGGAGGTCCGCGAGGCTGGAAGCGCGCTCCGCGGGGAACGCGGCTGTCTCGGCCCGCACCCGGCCTTGTTCCTCCGGGTCCTGCGCGAGCAGGTATGCGGCCCAGAACATCAGTCGCGCCGTGGTTTCGGAGCCGGCGAAGAACATGGTGCCGCACTGGTCGCGAATCTCGGCGTTCGAGAGCGTCTCGCCCGTGTCCTTGTCCACGATGTTCAGCAAGAGGTCGAGCATGTCCTGGTGCCGGCCATCGGCATGGGGCCGGTTCCTGCGCTCGGCAATGATCGCCTCGATCTCGCCGAACCAGTTGCGGACGAAACGGTCCCGCCTCCCGTTGGCCCAGCCGAAATCGCCGTCCTTCCTTGCAGCCGCGTCGAGCAGGCCGGGCCTGCCGGGGCCTTCGATATAGTCCCGCACCAGATCGCCCAGCTTCGCCCGCACGCTGTCGTCCGGCATCGAAAAGAGGGCGCGCAGCACGGCCTCCAGCGCCGCATCCTGAAAGGCTTTCGACAGATTCGCCTCGGATCGTTTTTCCACCGCGTGCAGCAGGTGCAGCCCCGCCTCGCGAAAATGCGGCAGCAGCAGGCCGATGCCGGCCGGAGTGAACGAAGGGGCGAGCAGCCGGCGTTGGCGCCGCCAGTCCGCGCCTTCCGAAAGAAACAGGCCGTCGCCGCCGAGCGGGCGCACGACGCGCCGGACGGAGACGGGCCGCCCGTAGTTCGAGGCATTGGCGACCATGACGTGCCGCAGCGCTTCGGGGTCGCTGAACACGAGGGTTTCCACGCCCATGACCCTGCTTCTGGCGGCCAGCTTCTCGAAAGCCTCGTCCGGCCAGATCGCCAGGCTGGAGCGGTTCAGGGTCCACAGCAGGCGCCAGAGCGGCAACGGCCTGGGGTGGACGGCGGGCGCGGGCGGGATGAAGGCGGACGGGGTCGACATGGTTGCTTCATTCTTCCGGACGGCGAGGTCCGCCCCTTGCGGGCCGGGATTGCTCGCCGATGCCTTCGACGACGATGCGGATGAGATGCCTGATCCCGTCCTCGCTGAAGGGCCCGCCCGAAAGGGCGGTCAGCATGGCCTGGGCATAGATTCCGAGCAGGACCAGCGACATGAAATCGGGGTCGTCGTCCTTGCGGATGGCGCCCTGCCGCTGGCCGAGCACGAGAATGTCCCTCACGATCTGCTGGAAAGTGGGTCGGCCGGACGGCGGTTGAAGGGATGGCCTTTCGGGATTGGTAAAGGCGATTTTCGCCAGCGACGGGTTGGCGAGGCACCAGCGCGCGCTGCCGAGGAAGGCATCCTCAAGCAGGACGAACACGTCTTCATCTGCCTCGATGCGGGCCCGATAGACAGGCCCGGCCTCCGCCTCGACACGGGCGACCAGCCGCAGGCCGATCTCCTCTTTCGAGGAAAACAAATTGTAGACCGTCTTGCGGGTCAGCCCGGCGCGCCGCGCAATCTCCTCCATGGACGTGCCGGGAAATCCCAGTTCCCGGAATGCCGCGTCGGCGGCATCGAGGATGAGGCATCTAGACCGTTCCGTTCGCTTCGGGGCTCGCATATTTATACGATAGCGCAAATTTACACATGTGTAAATTCTTGTGGCGAGTTTCCCGCGCTTGCCAGTGCCGGCGGCCTTGTGTAAGAGGTCGCGTATGTTCACGAGCATGCGCCATCCCAAAGCGGCTTCCGCCTTCGCGGCAGAGACCGCGCGCGCGCTGCGCTCCGCCCTGCTTCTTCTCGGCCTTAGCGGCGACCGCCGGGCTGGCTGAGGAGCGTCCGGCGGTCGATATGGCCAGCCGGCCCGTGCTCCTTTCCGCACCATCATGAAGCACATTGCGGGTTGAGTTCGACGGCAGGGCCGTCGCCGCCCGCCGGAGACGAGACGATGAACACTCGACCCACGATCGAAGATTCGAGGCCCGTTCGCGGCATGACCGACGCGGCGCGCAAGTACCAGCCCTATCCGCTGATCGACCTCAAGGACCCGACTCTCGAAGCAAAGCCGTTCGCCAGCTTCCCCCA
>CAZVTK010000165.1:0-3264 GCA_964629765.1 uncultured Mesorhizobium sp. | reverse complement strand
GGCCGGGCAAGCGCATCGAGAAGGCGCCGATCTGGTGCTCGGTCGACCTGCGCGACGGCAACCAGGCGCTGATCGATCCGATGGGCCACGAGCGCAAGGCGCGCATGTTCAAGCTGCTGCTCGACATGGGGTTCAGGGAGATCGAGATCGGCTTCCCGTCGGCCTCGCAGACCGATTTCGACTTCGCCCGCTGGTGCATCGAGGAGGGGGGCGTTGCCGACGAGGTCGATCTCCAGGTGCTGGTGCAGTGCCGCCCGGAGCTGATCGCCCGCACCTTCGAGGCGCTGGAGGGCGCGAAGACGCCCATCGTCCATTTCTACAACTCGACCAGCGAGTTGCAGCGGCGCGTCGTGTTCGAGAAGGATGTTGCCGGCATCAAGCAGATCGCCACCGACGCGGCCAAGATGATCACCGACATGGCTGCGAAGTCGGGCGGCGGCTACCGCTTCGAATATTCGCCCGAGAGCTTCACCGGCACCGAGCTGGAAGTGGCGCTGGAGATCTGCAACGCCGTCGCCGAGATCGTGAAGCCGACGCGCGAGAACCGGCTGATTTTCAACCTGCCGGCGACCGTCGAGATGTCGACGCCCAACATCTATGCCGACATGATCGAGTGGATGTGCCGCAACCTCGACAACCGCGATGCGATCATCGTGTCGCTGCACCCGCACAACGACCGCGGCACCGGCATCGCCGCCACCGAGCTCGGCCTGATGGCGGGCGCCGACCGCGTGGAGGGCACGCTGCTCGGCAATGGCGAGCGCACCGGCAATGTCGACATCGTGACGCTGGCTCTCAACATGTACACGCAAGGGCTCGACCCCGAGCTCGACTGCACCGACGTGAAGCGCATCCAGGATGTGTTCGAATATTCCAACCAGCTCAAGGTGCCGGAGCGGCACCCCTATGTGGGCGAGCTGGTCTACACGGCCTTCTCGGGCTCGCACCAGGACGCCATCAACAAGGGCATGAAGGCTGCCGCCAGGCAGAACAAGCCGCTGTGGGAGGTGCCCTACCTGCCGATCGACCCGAAGGATGTCGGCCGCAGCTACGAGGCGATCATCCGCATCAACTCGCAGTCGGGCAAGGGCGGCATCGCCTATGTTCTCGATGCCGATTACGGGTTGAAGCTGCCGCGCAACCTTCAGATCGAGTTCAGCCACGTCATCCAGGAGATCACCGACGCCGAGGGCAAGGAGCTGCCGGCGAGGAGCATCTACGAGCGTTTCCGCGAGGTCTATGTCGACCAGCCGCAGGGGCGGCTGAAGTTCGTCGACCACCAGACCTTCCCCGATACCGAGACGAAGGGCATGCGCATCGTCGAGGCGACGATCGAGGACCAGGGCCGCACGGTGAAGATCGAGGGCCGCGGCACGGGGCCGATCGACGGCTTCGTCGACGCGCTGTCGCGCCATATCGGCGTGCCGCTCTCGGTGGTCGACTATTCGGAGCACTCGCTCCAGCAGGGCTCCAACGCCTCGGCCATCAGCTACATGGAGGTCGACCATCCCGGCGGGCGCCTGTTCGGAGCCGGCATCAACACCAACATCGTCGCGGCCTCGCTGGAGGCGGTGGTGTCGGCCACCAACCGCATCCTTGCCGCCGGTTACTGAGGACGAGGGTGGACGGCGAGGCGCTCCACGCCCGCGCCAAGGGCGTCCCGCCGAAAGGCGGGGGCCCAAGGGGCGGGGGACCTTTGCCGGCGGTGCTGCTGCACGGCTTCGGCGGCGGCATCGACGACTGGACCGACATCCAGCCCGACCTGGCGCGCGACCGGCTGGTGCTCGCCTACGACCTGCCGGGGCACGGCAGGTCGCTCGGCCACCCAGCCGCCGGCAATGCCGGGGCAATGGCCAGGGCGATCCTCGCCGACCTCGACCGGCGCGGCATCGGGCGGGTCCATGTCGCCGGCTTTTCCATGGGCGGCGCGGTCGCCAGCCTGATGGGGCTGCGCGCCGCCGAAAGGATCGCGTCGCTGACGCTCATCGCGCCGGGCGGCTTCGGGCCGGAGATCAGCGAGCCGCTGCTCGCCCGCTTCGCGGCGCCGGCGAATGCCGACGCGCTGCGGGCCGTGATGAACGACATGGCCGCGCCCGGCTATGCGTTCGAGACCAAGTACGTCGCCTCGATCGCGGCGCTGCGGCGGATCGAGGGCCAGCCGGCGGTGCTGCAACGCATCTGCGGCATGATCGCCCGCGACGGCCGGCAGGGCGAGATTCCACGCGATATGCTGGCGAGGCTCGCCATGCCGGTGACGGTGATGTGGGGGACGGCCGATCCGGTGCTGCCCTACGCCCATTCGGCAAACCTGCCGCCGGCCTTCCGCTTCGTGTCCGTGCCCGGCGCGGGCCACATGCTGCCGGTCGAGGCGCGCGCGGCGGTGATCGCGGCGATCCGCGCCACCATCCGGCGCGCCGGCTGAGCCCGTTAACCGCGATCGCAGGCGGGTGATGCGCCGCATGGTGCGTCGCCACAATCGCGTGCTAACCTGTCGTTAACGATGTTTTTCGTGACCGGAGAAACGCCATGAGCGAAGCCCGAGAGCAGGCCGCCGGCGAGACCAATGTGCGCAGGCTCGCCGATGCGATCCGCGAGGTGAAGAACGGCATGGCCGACCGCGACGACGTCGTGGTCGAGATGCGCGAGGTGACGAGGGCGCGGCTGGAGCTGCTCGCCGCGGAGCTGGCGGGCGTCATCGCCGAAGTGCCGGAGGACGATGCGGCGTTCGACTTTGCCATCTCGTCGGGCCAGCAGCCGCGCTACTGGATCGACGCGGTGGCGCATGTCGCGCTCGGCCGCGACCGCCGCACCTACCGCTTCGTGCGCGACACGCTGCACGGCCGCGTCGTGCTGGCGGAGTCGACCGACCCCAAGCCGGTGGCGGACGCGGTGACGCGCTATGTGGCGGAGCGCATCGTGGAGCGCCAGCGCGTGCTGGAGGGCGACCGGCCCGTCGCCGCGCCTGTGGAGACGGTCGCTGCCGAACCGGCGAAGCTTGTGACCGGCGATGCCGCGGCCGCCGCCCGCCTGCCGGAAAAGCCGCGCCGCGACCGCGCCGCCGACGTTCTCTCCAGCTTTGCGCTGGTGGCGCTGGGCCTGATCGTCGGGGCCGCCGCCGCCGTGCTGTTCCTGCGCGAGAAGTTCCCGGTGATAGAGACGCTGTTCTGAGCGGCCTGTCGGCCTACCCCTCATCCGACCGCGCTTCGCGCGGCCACCTTCTCCCACAAGGGGAGAAGGGAGGGCGCCTCTTCCTTCTCCCCTTGT
>CAZVTK010000164.1:0-9709 GCA_964629765.1 uncultured Mesorhizobium sp. | reverse complement strand
GGCGCGCCGGCTGACCATCGTCAACAACGGGCGCGGCGAGCGCGTGATCGAGGTCACGTCCTTCTGCGAGCTCGCGCTCGCGCCCGAGGCGTCCGACGACGCGCACCCGGCCTTCTCGAAGATGTTCGTGCGTACCGCCATCCGCGACGGCGGCCGCAAGGTGGTGGCCGAGCGCCGGCGGCGCTCGGAAGACGAGCCGCGCGCGGCGGTCTGCCATTTCGTCACCGCCGAGACGGGCGTGCTGCGCGAGGTTTCGGCCGAGACCGACCGGCGCGCCTTCATCGGGCGCGGGCGCACCATCACCGATGCGCTCGCGCTGGAGCGCGCGGGCGCGCTGGGCGGCGGCGAGGGCTTCACGCTCGATCCGGTGGCGGCGATCCGCTGCCAGATCCGCATCGCGGCCGGAAAGAAGGCGGCGCTCACCTTCTGGACGGTCGCCGGCGAGGAGGCGGACGCGGTCGAGCGGCAGGCCAACGGCTTCGACCATGGCGGCGCCTTCGAGCGGCAGGCGATGCTGGCCTGGACGCGCTCGCAGGTGCAGACGCGCCATTGCGCGCTGAGCCTTGCGGAAGCGGCCGGCGTGCAGCGTCTCGGCCGCTATCTCGTCTTTTCCGATCCGGCGCTGCGCGATTCGCCGGGCGCGATCGCTGCCGGTCTCGGCCCGCAGTCCGATTTGTGGCCCGCCGGCATCTCCGGCGATTTCCCCCTCTTCGTCATGCGGGTTGCCGACGTCGCCGACCTCGACACGGTGGCGACGGCGCTGCGCTATCACGAATATCTGCGCGGCCGCGGCCTGCTGTTCGACTTCGTCATCGTCAACGAGCAGGCGTCGTCCTACGCGCAGGACCTCCAGCAGGCGATCGACCTCCTCTGCGAGAACAGCCGCCTGCGCGGCCACCCGCTGGGTCCGCGCCAGCACATCTTCGCGCTGCGCCGCGACCTGACCGAGCCGCGCACCTATGCGACGCTGCTGGCGGCGGCGCGCATCGTCATGCACGCGCGCAACGGCACGATCTTCGACCAGATCGACCGGGCCGAGGCGATGGCCGCGCGGGCGCGCAGCCAGACCCTGCCGCCGCGTTTCGCCGAGATCGTGGACGGCGGCTCTCCCGTCCCGCGCGGCGACATCGGCGCCGGCCTTGAGTTCTGGAACGGGTTCGGCGGGTTTGCCGCCGAAGGCCGCGACTACGTCGTGCGGCTCGAAGGGCGCGATGCCACGCCGCATCCGTGGATCAACGTCGTCGCCAATGCGGGCTTCGGCTTCCACAGCTCGGCGGAAGGCACGTCCTTCACCTGGAGCCGCAACAGCCGCGATTTCCAGCTCACGCCCTGGTCGAACGACCCGGTGAGCGACCGGCCGGGCGAGGCGATCTACATCGTCGACACCGGCACGGGCGAGACGTTCTCGCCGCTCGCCTGCGTGGCGCGCGATGCCTCGGCGCGCTACGAGGCGACCCATTCGGCCGGCCGCTGCACCTTTTCCGTGAGGCGGGAGGGGCTGACGGCCGAGCTGGCGCAGCGCGTCGACGCCGGGGATCCGGTCAAGCTTTCCCGGCTCGTCATCCGCAATGACGGACCGCGTACGGTGACGCTGCGGGTCTATGCCTATGCCGAGTGGGTGCTCGGCAACGGGCGCAAGCGCACGGCGCACCACATCGTGCCGGGGCATGTCGCGGAGCTCGGCATGCTTACCGCGCGCAACCCGTACAGCCTCGATTTCGGCGATCGCTGCGCCTTCCTCGCCACCGACGGGAGCGATGTCGGCGTCACGTCCGACCGCCGCGAATTCCTCGGTTCCGGCGACACGCGCCTGCCGCAGGCGGTAGCCGAAGCACGAAAACTGTCGGGCACGGTGGAGGCCGGCCGCGACCCCTGCGCGGTGCTGGAGCGCAACGTCACGCTGGCGCCCGGCGAGAACGCCGAGATGCTGTTCCTGCTCGGCGACGCCGGGTCGCCCGAGGAGGCGACCGCGCTCGTCGCGCGCCATCGCGCGGCCGACTTCGAAGCCGGGCTGGAGGACGATCGCCGCCGCTGGGACGAATTCGCCGGGCGGCTGACGGTGAAGACTCCCGATCCGGCTTTCGACCATATGGTCAACCGCTGGTTGCCCTATCAGGCGCTGGCCTGCCGCATCACCGCGCGCTCGGCCTTCTACCAGGCGAGCGGCGCCTACGGGTTCCGCGACCAGCTCCAGGACACGCTGGCACTGCTGCTGCACGATCCGTCGCTGGCGCGGACGCAGATCCTCGGCGCTGCGGGACGCCAGTTCCGCGAGGGCGACGTGCAGCATTGGTGGCTGCCGCGCGGCGGCGCCGGGGTGCGCACCACGATCTCCGACGACGTGGTCTGGCTGGCCTATGCGAGTGCGCACTATGTCGCCGTGACCGGCGACGCGGCGATCCTCGACGAGGCGGTGCCGTTTCTCGAAGGACCGGCGCTCGAGAGCGGCCGTCACGACGATTTCTTCCAGCCGACGGTGAGCGCGGAGGCCGCGCCGCTGGCCG
Organism: uncultured Mesorhizobium sp.; assembly: GCA_964629765.1. GTDB lineage: Bacteria > Pseudomonadota > Alphaproteobacteria > Rhizobiales > Rhizobiaceae > RCIO01. The sequence goes on along the minus strand of CAZVTK010000164.1, from coordinate 7,205 downwards.
AGCACTGCGCCCGCGCGCTCGACCTCGCCATGAAGCGGACCGGACCGAACGGCCTGCCGCTGATCCTGGGCGGCGACTGGAACGACGGCATGAACCGGGTCGGCGAGAAAGGCCGGGGCGAGAGCGTGTGGCTGGGCTGGTTCCTCGCCGGGGCGCTCGGCGATTTCGCACCGCTGGCCGAGGCGCGCGGCGACCGCGACCGGGCGCGGCGCTGGCGCGCCCATGCCGGCAAGCTGAAGCAGGCCCTGGAAAGCGCCGGCTGGGACGGCGCATGGTACAGGCGCGGCAGCTATGACGACGGCGCGCCGCTCGGCTCGCAGCTCTCCGACGAATGCCGGATCGATTCCATCGCGCAGTCCTGGGCGGTGCTGTCCGGGGTCGGCGATCCGGCGCGGGCCGTGCAGGCGCTGGATGCCGCGTGGGAGCATCTGGTCGACCCGGAGGCCGGCATCGCCCGGCTGTTCACGCCGCCCTTCGACGTTACCGAGCGCGATCCCGGCTACATTCGCGCCTATCCGCCCGGCGTGCGCGAGAATGGCGGCCAGTACACCCATGCCGCGACATGGCTCGCCATGGCGCTGGCCGAAACGGGGCAGGCGGACCGCGCCTACGCGCTGTTCTCCATGCTCAACCCGGTCAACCACGCGCGCGACCGGGACGCGGCGGAGACCTACCGCGTCGAGCCCTATGCCGTCGCCGCCGACATCTATTCCGGGCCGGGCCGCACCGGACGCGGCGGCTGGACCTGGTATACGGGCTCGGCGGGCTGGATGTACCGCGTCGCGGTGGAGGCGATCCTCGGCATTCGCCGCCGCGGCGACAGGCTGGTCGTGCAGCCGCGCCTGCCGTCGCACTGGGACGGGTTCGACTGCACGCTGAGGTTCGGCGAGGCGACCTACCGCATCGAGGTTCGCGGCGCCAAGGAGGGCGGCGGAACCCCCGCTCCCGTCGAGATTCCGATCGCCGGATCCGGCGAGCACCGGGTGGTCGTGGGCGCGGAGCCAATAACGCCGGGTTAAAGCGCGTTGCCGTTTTTGCTCGCGATTTTGCAACGCCACCGCAAAGTCGGCGGTTTTGCGCGATGCAACGGTCCCGCAATCAGGCTATGGTGCAGTGCAAAAGAACAGTACCCGTATGCATTCCTCCCTTTTGACCACCTATTGGCGGGCCCTGTCCCATCTCGGCCCGGCCTCGCGTCGCGTCGCCGTCATCTGTGCCGCCAACGTCCTCTTGGCGATGGTGGCGATCGCCGAGCCGATCGCCTTCGGCCGCATCATCGACGCGGTCACGGAGAAGGCGCCGCTGGCCGGTCCGGTGCTGATCTGGGCGGGGCTCGGCGCCTTCAACATCGTCGCCTTCGTGCTGGTGTCGCGCAGCGCCGACCGGCTCTCGCATGAGCGGCGCGCGGCGGTGACCGCCGAGACCTTCGAAAAGCTGATCGCCATGCCGCTGGCGTGGCACCATGCACAAGGCGCGTCGAGCGCGCTGCACACGCTGTTGCGCGCCGCCGAGACGCTGTTCGGCCTGTGGCTGGAGTTCATGCGCCAGCACCTTGCCACCGCCGTCGCGCTGCTGCTGCTGGTGCCCACGGCGATCTCGCTCGACCTGCGCATGTCGCTGGTCCTGCTGATGCTGGGCGTGCTCTACGTCGCGATCAGCCGGGCGGTGATGCGGCGCACGCAGAGCGGGCAGGCCGCGGTGGAAGGGCACTACCAGCGCGTCTTTTCCCATCTCGCCGATTCCATCGGCAACGTGACCGTGCTCCAGAGCTATGGTCGTTTGCAGGCCGAATCGCAGCTGCTGCGCCGCCTGCTGACCGACCTCGTCGCCGCGCAACGCCCGGTGCTCGACTGGTGGGCGCTGGCGAGCGCGCTGCACCGGCTGGCTTCCACCATCTCGATGGTGGCGGTGGTGGTGATCGGCGCCGTGCTGGTGCAGGCGGGTCAACTGCGCATCGGCGACCTCGTCGCCTTCACCGGCTTCGCCACGCTGCTCATCAGCCGGCTCGACCAGATCACCGGCTTCGTCAACCAGATCTTCGACGCGCGCGCCAAGCTGGAGGCGTTCTATCGCCTCGAGGATGCGGTCGGCGACCGCGCCGAGGCGGCCGGCGCCCGCGACATCGGGCGGGTGCGCGGCGACATCGAGTTCGACCATGTCGGCTTCCGCTTTTCCGGCTCGGGCGCGGGCGTGGACGACGTCAGCTTCAGCGTCGGGGCCGGGCAGACCGTCGCCATCGTCGGCCCGACCGGCGCCGGCAAGACCACGCTGATCAACCTGCTCCAGCGGGTGCGCGAGCCGCAGGCCGGGGCGATCCGCATCGACGGCGTCGACATCGCGACGGCGACGCGGGCGTCGCTGCGGCGCAACATCGCCACCGTGTTCCAGGATGCGGGTCTGCTCGACCGCTCGATCGAGGCCAACATCCGCATCGGGCGCGAGGAGGCGAGTTATGACGAGATCCACGCTGCGGCCGGCGCGGCGGCGGCGCACGACTTCATCCTGCAACGGCGCGACGGCTACGACACGGTGGCGGGCGAACGCGGCAACGCGCTCTCCGGCGGCGAGCGCCAGCGCGTCGCAATCGCCCGCGCGGTGCTGAAGGACGCGCCGATCCTCGTGCTCGACGAGGCGACGAGCGCGCTCGACGTCGAAACCGAGGAGAAGGTCAAGCAGGCTATCGACCGGCTGCGGCGCGGCCGCACCACCCTCATCATCGCCCACCGGCTGAGCACGGTGCGCAACGCCGACCTCGTGCTGTTCATGGACAATGGCAGGCTGGTCGAGGCGGGCCCGTTCGCCGAGCTGGCGGCGGCCGGCGGCCGGTTCACGGCGCTGCTCGCCGCGGGCACGCTGACGGTCGAGCCGCGCCATCGCGAGGACGCGGAGCTTCTGGCGATCCGCGCCGCCTGACGCGGTGCGCGAAGCGGGCCTTCGGCGTCGACGGGCTGGATCAGCCCCGCCATTCCCTGCTATGAACGCCGTATCGTCCGGCGGCGAGACGGCGCCGGAAGTCCGCTCCGCCATCTTTTAGCCGGCCGGCCGGCGCAGGGAGGCGCGGCATCACCAAGGCGTCCGGCTGTGTCGAACCAGGTTGACCGCATCCTTCGTCGCAGCGCGGTCGAGATCGGCATCTTCTCGGCCGCGACCAACGTCCTCGTTCTCGTCGTGCCGCTCTACCTGCTCCAGGTCTACGACCGGGTGCTGGTGGCCTCCAGCAGCGAGACGCTGATCTATATATCGCTGCTGGCGCTCGCGGCGCTGCTGGTCCTCGGCGTGCTCGAAGTGGTGCGCTCGCAATACGCCTCGCGCATGGCCGCCCGCCTCGACGCGACCATCGGCGCCGACGTGTTCGCGGCGGCGATGACCGGCCCGCGCGCGGCGGTCGGCGACGTGCAGCCGCTGCGCGACCTCGCCATCGTGCGCGGCTTCCTGTCGTCGCGCACGCTGTTCTTCCTGTTCGACCTGCCCTTCGCACCGTTCTTCATCGCGCTCCTGTGGTTCATCCACCCGCTGCTGTTCTGGCTCACGGTCGCCGGCGCGGCGCTGATGCTGGGCGTCGCCGGGCTCAACCAGCTCGCCACCGGCCGCAGCGGGCGCAAGGCGGCCGACGAGCAGGCGGCGGCCATGGCTTCGGCGCAGTCCTTCGCGCGCGGCTACGAGACGGTGCGCGCGCTCGGCATGGCCGGCAGCGCCGCCGAGCTGTGGGGCCGCCAGTTCGCCGCCTCGCTCGGGGCGGCCGACGGCGTCAACCGCACCAACGCCCTGTTCGGCGGCGTCTCGCGCACCATCCGCATGCTGTTGCAGATCGCCATGCTGGGCTTCGGCGCGTGGCTGGTGCTGGCGGGCGAGATGACGGCCGGCATGATCTTCGCGTCGTCCATCGTGTCGGGCCGGGCGCTCCAGCCGCTCGACCAGATCATCGGCGCGTGGCGGCAGGTGGTGGAGGCGGCGCGCGCGTGGCGGCGCGTCAAGGCGCTGCCCGGCGTCGGCGCGGCTGAGCCGCGCGTGGGCGTCGACCTGCCCGAGCCGACCGGCGCGCTGCAACTCGACGACGTGACCTACCTGCCGCCCGGCGCCGATGCGGGCACCCAGCCCATCATCAGGCGGGTCAGCATCAAGGTGAAGGCGGGCGAGACCGTCGCCGTCGTCGGGCCGAGCCAGGCGGGCAAGTCGACGCTGGCGCGGCTGATCGTCGGCGCCATTGCCCCGCATTCGGGCACCGTGCGGCTCGACGGCGCCGATATCCGCAACTGGGACCCGGACGATCTCGGGCGCCATGTCGGCTACCTGCCGCAGGAGGTCGAGCTCTTTCCCGGCACCGTGGCGCAGAATGTCGCCCGCTTCGACCCCGAGGCGAAGGACGAGGAGATCGTCGCCGCCGCGCAGCGCGCGCAGGCGCATGAGGTGATCCTGCGCCAGAAGCTCGGCTACGCGACGCCCATCGGCCCCGGCGGCGTGCGGCTTTCCGGCGGCGAGAGGCAGCGCGTGGGGCTCGCCCGCGCCTTCCTCGGCGCGCCGAAACTGCTGGTGCTGGACGAGCCGAACGCGCATCTCGACCTGCAAGGCGAGCAGGCGCTGGAGAAGGCGGTGCTCGACGCGCGCGCCGTCGGCGCGACCGTGATCGTCATCACGCACCGGCCCGCCATCGCGGCGCGCTGCGACCGCATCCTTCTGCTGCGCGACGGGGCGGTGGAGCTCTACGGACCGGCGAAGGACGTGTTGCAGCAACTGGCGCAAGGCCAACCTCTGGGCCAGCCCTCGGGCCAGCCGCAGGCGCAGCCCGTGGCGCCCGAGCCGCAGCAGCCTGCCGCGCAGGCCGCAACGAGCGAAGGCGGCAGCTTCGTCTCGGTCGTGCGGGTCAAGGCCAATCAGGGAGCCGGCGCATGAGCGGGCAGAGCACGCGGTGGCAGTCCTCCGTTCCCACGCGCACGGGCGCCATCGCCGTCACCGGCTATCTCACGATGGCGCTGTTTGCCGGCAGCTTCGGCGTCTGGGCGGCCTCGGCGCCGCTCGCCGGCGCGGCCATCGCGCCGGGCGTGATCGCGGCGGCCGGCCAGAACGTGCGCATCCAGCATCTGGAAGGCGGCATCATCCGCGAGGTGGCGGTGCGCGAGGGCGACCGGGTCACCGCCGGCCAGCCGGTCATCGTGCTCGAATCGACGGTGGCGGAAGCCCAGCTCAACCGGGCGCTCGCCCAGCTCGTCGCGGTGGAGGCCAAGGCGGTGCGGCTGGAGGCGGAGGCTACCGGCGTCTTCGAGCTGCCCGTGGAGGGCGCGCTCGACACCGGCGGCGACCACCGGGAATTTACCCGGCACCTTGCCGAGCAGCGCCGCGAGTTCGCCGCGCGGCTGGCGCGCCACCGCGCTGAGAAGGATATCCTCCAGCAGCGGATCGCGGCGCAGGACGACCTCGCCACGGGGCTGCGCGAGCAGATGGCGGCGCTGGAGAACCAGATCGCCGTGGTCCGCGACGAGCTGGAGCGCAAGAAGGGGCTGCTCGACCAGGGGCTGGCGCAGCGCGCCGACTATGCCGCGCTCCAGCGCGGCGAGGCCGAGCTGCTGGGCGAGATCGCCGGCGCGCGCGCCCAGATCGCCGCTTCGGTGACCCAGAGGATCGAGGCGCTGCAGCAGATCGAGCGGCTCGAAGGCAGCCGCGCGGAGCAGGCGCTGGCCGACCTCAACACGGCGCGCGCGCAGATCGCCGACCTCCAGGAGCAGGCCCGCGCCGCGCGCTCGGTGCTGGAGCGCACGGTGGTGCGCGCGCCGGTGGACGGCATCGTCGTGCGCATGCTGTTCAATGCGCCGGGCAGCGTCATCGGCCCCGGCCAGCAGGTGATCGAGGTCCTGCCGACCACCGACGAGCTGATCGTGGAGGCGCGGCTCGACCCGCGCGACATCGACCTCGTGCGCCTCGGCCAGCAGGCCAGCCTGCGCTTCGTCGCGCTCAACCAGCGCGTCACCCCCGAGGCGACCGGCACGCTGTTCTACGTGGCCGCCGACCGGCAGGTCGAGCAGGACGGCAGCGCCTATTACGTCGCCCGCTTCCGCATCGCCGAGGAGCTGCCGCGCGAGATCGCCGCGGACCAGATCTATCCCGGCATGCCGGTGGAAACCTACATCTCCACCGGCGAGCGGACCTTCGCCGGCTACCTGATCCGGCCGCTGATGGACTCCTTCGCCCGCGCTTTCCGGGAGGAGTAGAGGGGCCGGGAAGCGCTATCGCCGCGGCGGCAGGCCGACCATGCGGCGGATCTCGGCCGGCGTGACACCCGCCTCGCGCAACGATTTCAGGCCCGTATCGCGAAAACTCTTCGACAGCTTGCGCCCGTCCGGCCCGAGGACGAGGTCGTGGTGGAAATAGGCCGGCGCCGGCAGGCCGAGCAGCGTTTGCAGGAGCCGCTGCACCGACGTGGCATGGAAGAGGTCGCGGCCGCGCACAACCTCGGTGACGCCTTGCAGCGCGTCGTCCACCACGACCGAAAGCTGGTAGCTGGTCGGCGTGTCCTTGCGCGCCAGGATCACGTCGCCCCATGCCTGCGGTCGCGCGCGCAGCCGGCCGGTCTCGCCTTCCGGGCCGGCGCCGCGCTCCTCCCACAAAAGCGGCCCGCCGGCCGCGGCGATGGCCTTCTCCATGTCGAGCCGCCAGGCGAAGCTCTCGCCGGCCGCGATGCGCCTCGCCCGCGTCCGTTTCAACAGGCTCCGGTCGTCGCCGGGGTAGAGCGGCACGCCGTCGGGGTCGTGCGGCCAGTGCCTGCCGCCGGCTTCGGCCTCGGCGATGATGCCGCGCACCTCGCCGCGCGACAGGAAGGCTGGATAGACCAGGCCGGCCGCGACAAGCCGGTCCAGCGCCGCCCGGTAGGCGGAAAAATGCTCGGACTGCCGGCGGACAGGCCGCTCCCAGTCGATGCCGAGCCATTCGAGGTCGTCATAGATGGCCTGCTCGAATTCCGGCTTGCAGCGCTCGGCGTCGATGTCCTCGATGCGCAGCAGGAAGCGCCCGCCCGCCGCCCTTGCGCGGTCCTGGTTCAGCAGCGCCGAATGGGCGTGGCCGAGATGCAGCGCGCCGTTGGGACTGGGCGCGAAGCGGAAGACGGGCTGGGTCATGCGTGGCGCCGACCCGCCGGGCAGGAGCCGTTGTGCCTTGCCTTACCCCTCTCTGTCCTGCCGGACTGCCTGGCCCGAGCCACTTGTCTCGGCCCGTCC